>CAYTJE010000087.1:0-12306 GCA_964437855.1 uncultured Anaerolineales bacterium
GGGCTGGCAGGCCGAACTCCTGGGCCTGGTAGTACGGCTTGGCGGAGGCGAGCCAATCCACGCGACGTTCGGCGAAGGGCAGCCCTGCCCCGAGCGGCGAGAGGTCGTTCTTGTAGTAGGCCCACAGTCGGCCGAGATGGGCGGCGCGGGCCGGGGCCTCCTGGCGGACCAGGTGCTCTACGTAGGCCTCGTCCAGGTTCGGGTCGCTGAAGTTCGAGAAGTCGAGTTTCATGTCGGGGCTCCGACGAGGTTCCTGTCGCGCGAGCGGCCTTTCCGTAAGGGGACGGCGCGGACAGTTTTGTGCGCGCTTTCGGGGGTCGGCGGGGAGACGTCCTTGCGTAACTCCATGTAAGACAAGCGGATAAAATTTCACCCTTTTCGGATTTTCTCTCAGAGGGTGGGGCGGGTTTGTGACACATTTCGGCCTGGCCGGCCGGCGGGCTCGGTCATCTGGTTTGCCGGGCTTTGCTTGACAGCCGCCCGGGTTGGCCTAGAATGGCTTTTTTGGCCGGAGGGAGGCGCGCGCGGCCATGAGCCTGCTCCGAGACTTTGCCGACAAGCCCATCAAGCACAACCCCGTGTTCGTGCTGGCGCTGGGGCTCTGTCCGACCCTGGCCGTCACGACGACCGTCCGGAACGGTGTGGCGATGGCGGCGGCGGCGACGGCGGTGCTCGTCTGCGCGAACCTGCTGATCTCGCTCGTGCGGCGGGTCATTCCGACCCAGATCCGCATCGCCTGCTACATCGTGGTCATCGCCGGCTTCGTGACGATGGTCGAGATCGTGATGAAGGCCGTGGCCCCCCCGGCCGTGAACGAGGCACTGGGCATCTTCATCCCCCTGATCGTGGTCAACTGCATCATCCTGGGGCGGGCGGAGGCGTTCGCCTCCCGGCACGGGCCGGCCTCCAGCCTGATGGACGGGCTGGGGATCGGCTTCGGCTTCCTGCTGGCCCTGCTCGCCATCTCCCTGGTTCGCGAGGTGGTGGGCGCGGGCACGTTGTGGGGGTACCGGCTGACGCCGATCGCCGTGGGCGGGGCGACCCTCGTGCCGGAGATGGAGCCCGTGACGGTGCTCGGCATGGCGCCCGGGGCGTTCCTGGTCATCGGGCTGCTGTTCGCCCTGTTCCGTTGGATGGGGAATCGCCGGCGGGAGGTGTCCCGCACGGCCGCCGTGCCCGCCCTGCCGCAGGTGGCCGGCGACTTCCCGAAGAAGCCCCGCGGGGGCAAGGCCCAAACGGGCGAAGGGGCCTGACCATGGACGTCGGCTATGCGGAACTGGCGATCGGGTCGATCCTGATCTCGAACCTGGTCCTGGCGAAATTCCTGGGCCTGTGCCCTTTTTTTGGTGTGTCGCGGCGCAGCCGCGACGCCGTCGGCATGGGGCTGGCGGTGATCTTCGTGATGAGCATCGCCTCGGCCGTGACGGCCCTGATCTACCGCCACCTGCTGCTGCCCACGACGCCCGAACACACGAACGTGCTCGGTGCGCTCGGCCTCCCGGTGCCGGAGGGCGGTTTCGTCCTCGTCCTGAAGACGATCTCGTACATCCTGGTGATCGCGGTGCTGGTGCAGTTTGTGGAGATGGTTCTGCGGAAGTCGGTGCCCTCGCTGTACCGCGCCCTTGGCATTTACCTGCCGCTGATTACCACCAATTGCGCGGTCATGGGCATGGCGCTGTTGAATACGGAGGCGTGGCGGGACCCGGCCAACGGTCTGCCGGTCCACCTGGCTACGTTTAACGGCTTCTGCGGGGGAGTGGGGTTCCTGGTGGCGATGGTGCTGATGAGCGGCATACGGGAGCGGCTGGCCGAACTCCCCGTGCCAAAGGCCTTCCGCAATCTGCCCATCGCCTTCATCTCGGGCGGCCTGATGGCCCTGGCCTTTATGGGTTTTGCCAACCTGTTCGGCATCTCCGTATAATACGGTGGCCGAAGGGGTGAGAGGAACGAGAGGTCTCCGGTGTCGGCGGCAGCGGCGTACATTGTGGCGGCGGTAAGCGTCCTGGGGGCGCTGGCCCTGGTCTTCGGCGCGTTGCTGGCCGTGGCGCACCGGTTCTTCCGCGTCAAGGTGGACCCGCGGCAGGCGAAGATCGAGCGGGTCCTGCCCGGTGCCAACTGCGGCTCCTGCGGCTACGGAGGCTGTGCTGTCTACGCGGAAGCGGTGGCCAAGGGCCAGGCGCCCCCCGACCAGTGTACGCCGGGCGGTCCGGAGTGTGCCCGGAAGATCGCCGAGATCATGGGGATCCAGATATCGGATTTCATCCCAAAGGTGGCCGTGGTCAAGTGCCAGGGTTCCTGCGAGCATACCTTTGATCGGTTCCGGTATGTCGGCGAGCGCGATTGCCGGGCGGCCACGGCCACGCAGTTCGGCCAGTCGGCGTGCCTGTACGGCTGCCTGGGACTCGGTACGTGCGTCCGGGCCTGCCCGTTCGATGCCATGGTGATGGACCAGTCCGCCGGCCTGCCGCGCGTCCTCGAGGACCGGTGCACCGGCTGCGGAACCTGCGCGGAGGTCTGCCCCAAGAATATCATTGAGATTCTCCCCGCCGACCGGTATGTTCACGTGCTGTGCCGGAACCAGGACCCCGGCAAGGCGGTGCGGAAGGTGTGCGAGGTCGGCTGCATCGCCTGCCGCAAGTGCGAGGAGGTCTGCCCCGTCGAGGGCAGCGCCATCCACGTGACGGACAATCTGGCCGAGGTCGACCTGGAGGCCTGCACGGGCTGTGGTAAGTGCGTCCGGGAATGCCCCGTTGGTTGCATCGGGAACTTCCGGACACTGCGGAGGGATGCGCAGAAGCGGGCCGCGGGCGACGCTGCGTAGCGCCTCCCGCCCGTTTCGTTTCGGACACCCGTTGACGGAGCGAAGGATGAGGGGAAACCACTACGCCGCAGGGTTTGGCGTCGCTGCGGGGCTGGCGGTACTGGTCGGCCTTTCGCAGGCGGTCCTCGGCCAGGAGGAGGATCGGGCCGAGGCGGCCCGCCAGGCGATCCAGACCCACGACCCTGACCAGGTGGATCCCAACCGGATCAAGGGGGAGGGCTGGACCTTCGACTTCCAGTTCGAACACCCGCAGCCGATCGTCGTCCGAACGCCCGGCGGCGACCGCGACGTTTACTGGTACCTCGTCTACACCGTGACCAATCGGGGGAAGGAAGGGAAGGACTTCATCCCCGCCTTCACGCTCTACACCGACAAGGCGTCGGTTCGCCGCGCCGGCGTCTTTCCGAGGGTGTACGAGGCCATCCGGGGCAGCCGGAAGATTCGCTTCCTGGAGAACGCCGCCAAGATGCATACGAAGGTTCTGCCAGGCGAGGGCCACGCCCGCACCGGCGTCGCCATCTTTGCCCCCTTGGACCGCGAGACCGACCGCTTGACCATCTTTGTCGAGGGCCTCTCCGGGCGATACATCGAGCGGCCGAACCCGGCCGCCAAGGCCGACACCCCGGAGGACGAGAAACACATCCGCCTCCGCAAGACCCTGGCGATTACCTACCGTCTCCCGGGCGATAAGTGGTGGCTGAACCTCGACCAGCCCATCTTCGTCTCCAAGACGTGGACGTGGCGGTAGCGGGCCGGGACGACGATTCGGACCTCCGCCCGCAGGTAGCGGGTGTTCCCTGTCAGGTTGGACGGGTCGTCCCCGAAAAACGGGCTTGCCATCCTTCCGTGGGCCGATATACTGTAGTATCTCAGAACACGAAGACGCACGGGAGTAAGAGCCATGGCGCATAAAAAGGGACAAGGCTCAACACGCAACGGCCGCGACTCGAACCCGCAGTACCTGGGTATCAAGGCGTACGGCGGCCAGCGGGTTACGACCGGCAGCATCATCCTCCGGCAGCGGGGCACGAAGTTCCATCCGGGCTACAACGTGGGTCGCGGCGGTGACGATACCCTCTTTGCCAAGGCTGACGGCGCGGTGTGCTTCCGCGGTCGAAAGGTCCACGTTCTGTAATCGCCGACTCGTCAGGGACGCCCGGCCCGGGGCCGATACGCCTCGGGCTCCCTGTTTGCGCCGACCGCGCCCTGCGCCGGCGCCCGCGACGCCCGCACGGGCGGGTCCATCCGAAATACACGTGTCCCTGCCGTCCGCCACGCCCCCCATGCCGCTCCCTTGCCCGTTGCCCCTTGCCGTGCTACCTTTGTTACGGGGAAGAGGCCGCCATGTTCATCGACGAAGCGGACATCCACGTCAAGGCCGGTGACGGCGGGGACGGCGCCGTCGCCTTCCGACGCGAGGCCCATGTGCCCCGCGGCGGCCCGAGCGGCGGCGACGGCGGCGACGGCGGCAGCATCGTCCTCCATGCTTGCCGCGGCCTCGACACCCTGATGGACTTCCGCGGCCGTCACCGCTGGGCCGCGCCCGACGGCCGGCCCGGCCGGGGCAAGAACATGACCGGCGCCGCCGGCGACGATCTCGTCATCGACGTTCCCCCCGGGACGCTCGTCTACGATAAGGAGAGCGGGCTGCTCATCAAGGACCTGAACCGCCCCGGCCTGCGGGTGACCCTTGCCCGGGGCGGCAAGGGCGGACGCGGAAATGCACGCTTTGCCACGCCCACGAACCAGACGCCGCGCGAGGCCGAGCCAGGCACGCCCGGCCAGGAGCGGCATCTGCACCTTGAACTCAAACTCATCGCCGATGTCGGGCTCGTGGGGCTGCCCAACGCCGGCAAGAGCACCCTGCTCGCCCGGCTCTCGGCCGCTCGACCGAGGGTCGCCGACTATCCGTTCACCACCCTCCAGCCCCACCTTGGCATCGTGGAGGCCGACCCGGACCACCGGTTCGTCATGGCCGATTTGCCCGGCCTGATCGACGGGGCCCATCAGGGTGTGGGACTGGGCGACGTGTTCCTCCGGCACATCGAGCGGACCCGCGTGCTGGTTCACCTGGTGGAGATCGAGCCGCACGGTCACGACTCTCCCGCCGACGCCTACCGGGCCATCCGCGACGAACTCGCCGCCTACAGCGCGGCCCTTGCTGCCAAGCCCGAACTCGTCGCCTTGACCAAGGCCGATCTCCTGCCCGGCGATGACACGCTCCGGGCCGAACTCGCCGAGGCCATCGGCGCCCCCGTCCTGGCCATCTCGTGCGTCTCCGGCCAGGGCCTGAAGCAACTGGTCCACGCCGTCCTCGACCTGCTCCGGTGGGCCAAGGAGGCCGACGCCGAGGACGCACCGGCGCACGCGGACGAGAGACCATGATCACTCTCCTGGCCGTCACGATCGGCAACACCTCGGCCGCGGTGGCGTCCGTCGGTGCCGACGGCGCGCTGCGGGATGTCCGTCGCGGCGCGCTTGACCAACTCGCCGCCCTTCTCACGGACCGCTTGAAGGCGGCGGACGAGGCCGGGGCGACGGTCATCGTCTGCTCGGTCAACCCGCCGGCGCTCGCGCGGCTGCGACGGACGGCCGAGGCCGCCGGCTGCCTCTCCCTGCTCGTGGCCGGCCGGGATTTCTCCATCCCCATCCACGCGGATGTCGCCGAGCCGGACCGCGTCGGCATGGACCGTCTGCTCGCCGCCCTCGCCGCCTATCGCCGGGCGGGCGGTGCCTGTATCGTCGCCGATGCCGGCACCGCCATCACCGTCGACGCCGTGGATGCCGATGGCACGTTCCTGGGCGGCGCGATCTTCCCCGGCCCCGGCCTCATGGCCCGGTCGCTGGCCGACGGCACCGCCCAGTTGCCCGCCGTCGAGATCGGAAGGGGGATCGTGCCGGACCCGGTCATCGGCAAGAACACCGAAGAAGCCATCCGGTCCGGCATCATGCGCGCCCTGGCGGAAACGGTCAGCGGCCTCGCCGCCGCCATGATGGGCGAACTGGGAGGGATTACTGTGCCCCTGTACGTCACGGGCGGGTACGCACCGTCGGCGGGCGGGGAAGGCGGGTCCGCTTGGCGGGTCGTGCCGGATCTCGTCCTGGAAGGCCTCGTCCTGGCCTGGCGCGAGCAGGCAGAGCCATGAGTGCCGCCCCGCGGTCGGTCTTCGCGCCCCTGACGCCTCCCGGCCGGGGCGGCATCGCCGTCGTCCGCGCGACGGGCCCCGCCGTCGCCGCCGCCCTGGAAGCCTGCTTTCGTCCGGCGGCCAGCCCCGATAACGGAAAGCGTGGCGGGTCTCCGTACCCGCCGCGCGATCAGCCAGCCGCTTCCGGCAGCGCGGTGGGTGCGGAGACCCACCGCGCAACACGCGGGACTCGCGGGCATCTGCCCGTCGGCCGGCTCGCTTATGGCCACATCCGTGACGCCGAGGGAGGGGTGCTTGACGAGATCGTCCTGCACTGGGCCGGCCCCGACACGTGGGAGGTTAACTGCCACGGCGGCCCGGCGGCCGTGGGGGCCGTGTGCGACCGGCTGGCCTCGCTCGGTCTCCGGCCGGTAGACCCCGACGCGCTGCTGGTGGCCGAGGGCGCGGGGCCCGTCGAGCGGTCGGCCCGCCGGCTCCTCCGCTCCGCCGCCACGCCCCTGGCCGCCCGCATCCTGCTCGACCAGTTCACGCCCGGCGTGTGCGAGGAGTCAGACGACAGGACGCGCGGCGGGTCAGGAAATGGAAAGCGCGGCGGGTCTCCGTACCCGCCGCGCACCAAGGCAACTGGTTCTGAGAGCGCGGTGGGTGCGGAGCCCCACCGCGCAAAATGTCCAAGCGGCGCGCTGGAACGGACGGTGGCCCGCGCGGACGAGGCCCTCGCCGCCGGCCGCGCGGGCGAGGCCGCCGCCGCGGTCGATACGCTGCTTGAGGCGTGGCGGACCTGCGGCCGGTACTTGGCCGACCCGCCCCGGCTCGTCATCGCCGGCCGGCCGAACGTCGGCAAGAGCACGCTGCTGAACCGCCTGGCCGGCCGCGAGCGGGCCATCACGCACGCCGAGCCCGGCACGACCCGCGATTACGTGGAGACCGTGGCCGCCCTCGACGGCCTCCCCGTGGTCCTCGTCGATACGGCGGGCCTGCGCGAGACGCTCGAGCGGATCGAGCGCGAAGGCGTGGCCCGCGCCCGGCGCCAGACCTCCGGTGCCGACCTGGTCCTCTATCTGCTCGATGCCGAGGCGGGCGCGACGGCGGAGGAAGCCGACGCCCTCGCGCGACTTGCACAGCGCGGCGGGTCTCGGTACCCGCCGCGCGATGAGCCAGCCGCTTCCGAGAGCGCGGTGGGTGCGGAGACCCACCGCGCAACACGCGTCGCTGCCGTTCGGGGTCATGTCGAACGGGTCCTCGCCGTCTGGAACAAGGCGGACCTCGCGGCCGGCACGCTCGGCGCGCCGGCCGCGTTGGCGGTCTCCGCCCGGACGGGCGAAGGGTTGGACGGCCTGCGGCGGGAGGTGCTCTCGCGTCTGGATTACCGCGCCCCGCCGCCCCGTACGGCCGTACCTCTGACGGACGAGCAGGCGGAGGGGCTGGGTAAGGCCGCGGACGCACTCCGCGCCGGCCGCGTCGACGCCGCCGGGCGATTGCTCGCAGCCGTGGTCGGAACCGGCCGCGCCGACCGGGGGCCCCCGGGACCTACGACATCCTGATCCACCGCAGGATGTCCTGGTACGTGATCAGGACGAACAACGCGAGGACGCCGGCCCAGGCGGCACCCCAGATCCAGGTCCGGACCTTCATGCTGATCGGTCCGCCCTTGAGTTTCTCGATGAGGACGAACAGGACGTGCCCGCCGTCGAACGGGGGGACGGGCAGGAAGTTGATGACCGCCAGGAAGACCGAGATCATCCCCCAGAAATTGATAAATGTCCCCACCCCGTAGGACGCCAGCTGGTGGGAGATCTGGACGATGGCGACCGGCCCGCCGAGCGCCCGGCGGTCCACCTCCCCGACCACGATTTGGGCCAGGTTGCCGTAGGCCCGCTTGAACCAGACGAGCGTCTGCCGAACCCCCCGTTTGGCGGCTGCCAGCGGGTTGCCGATGCGCGGCAGGGGGATGAAGTGCGGCCGGAGCGATGCGCCGCCCAGGGTCAACCGTTCCTGCGGCTCGGCCCGGGGCGTGAGCGCCGTTACCAGCGTCTGGTCGCCGCGGCGGACCTGGAGCGTCACCGGGCGAGCCTTGGCCTTCAGGAATATCTCCCTCAGGTTGAACCAGTCTGTGGGATGGCCCCAGTCCGGCTCCTCGCCGTTCGGCTTGGCGGGAGGTGGACGGGCGTCGAGGATCACGTCGCCGGAGCGGAGCCCTGCCTCCTCGGCCGGGCCACCCGGCTCCACGTGCCCGACGCGCATGGGGTCGCCGAGAGCCTGCCCGATGACAATACCGACCTGAGGCTGGTCCTTGCCCTTCATGACGCGAGGCCGAACGGTGCCCTCGACCTGCGTCGGCGTGCCGCCCCACCACAGGAAGCCGCCGGTCTTCCGCCGAAGGGTCAAGCGGACATCCTCGCCCTTCTCGCCGGCCGACTCGATCGTCTCGATCAGTGTGGCGGCAGACGGCCAGCGGACGTCGTCGACCGCGACGACGGTGTCGCCGGCCCGGATGCCGGCCTCCCGCGCGGGCGCCCCCTTCTTGACCGAAGCCGCCTTGACAGGCGGCTCCATGCCGTAGTCGTACGTCTCGAGGTCGGAGGGGTTGACCCGAAGTTTCTGTTGTTGGCCGTCGCGCTCGATGGTCAGGGTGAGCGGCCCGGCGGGGATTGCCTGGAGCCGCTCCAGGAGGTCATGGCCGTTCCCGACGGGTTTGCCGTTGACGGCCAGAATCCGGTCCCCTTTTTCCAGTCCGGCCTGAGCGGGGACCGACCGTGCGGTGATGGCGTCGATGACCGGCTCGGCCTCCGGGGCGACGCCGATGACGGGGATAATGTCGGCTTCCAGTTTCTCGCTCGCGACGTGAATGGTTTTGCGCACCGGCTCGCCCCCGTCCGGGGCCGGTTTCTGGACCAGGAGCGAGAAGGTCGTCCCGGGCTTCGACAGGGCCACCTTGAACTGGAGGTCGTTAAAGGATTGCACCGGCTCGCCGTCGACCCGCAGGATGCGGTCACCGGGCTGGAGCCCGGCCTGGGCGGCGGGGCGGCCCGGCTGCACCGTGCCGATCACCGGCGAGGGCACCTTCATCCCCACCATGGGGGCGATCGTGAAGAGCGCGAGCGCCAGGACGGCGTTCATCCCGACGCCCGCGCTGAAGACGATGACCCGCTGCCAGGCCGGCCGGCGCCACAGGGCCCGCGGGTTGTCCTCTTCGTCCACGTCGGGATGCTCGCCCGCCAGGTCCACGAATCCGCCCAGCGGAAAGGGGCGCAGCGAATACTCCGTCTCGCCCGGCTGCCACTTCACCACCGGGGGTCCGAAGCCGATGGCGAACTTCCGCACGTGCACGCCGCACCACTTGGCCGCCAGAAAGTGGCCCAGTTCGTGGATGAACACGACCAGCCCGAAGGCGACGACTACCTCGATAATGTATAGGACGTCAGACACGTCTGCATTTCCTCTCTGGCCCAGGCGTCGGCGGCCAGGATGGCGTCCAGGTCGGGCTTGCCCGACCAGTCCGACTTGGCCTTGGCATCCAGGTGCGTGTACAGAACCCGCTCGATGAGCGGGACGATATCGCTGAAGCGGATGCGGCCGGCGAGGAACGCCTCGACAGCCACCTCGTCGGCGGCCGAGAGCACCGCCCCCGCCGTCCCGCCGCGGCGCACCACCTCAAAGCCCAGCCCAAGCGCCGGGAACCGCTCGGTGTCCGGCGCCTCGAAGCGCAGGGCCCCGAGGGCCGTCAGGTCGAGCCGCGGCCAGGGCGCCGGCCGGCGCTCCGGCCAGCAGAGCGCGTACTGGATGGGCATCCGCATGTCCGGCGGCCCCAACTGGGCCACGACCGACCCGTCCACGAACTCCACCAGTGCGTGCACCGTTGATTCCGGGTGAATCAGCACCCGGATGCGGTCCGCCTCCAGCCCGAACAGGTGATGCGCCTCGATCACCTCCAGGGCCTTGTTCATCAGGGTGGCCGAGTCGATGGTGATCTTGCGGCCCATCGACCAGGTCGGGTGGTCCAGGGCCTCCTCTGGGGTCACGGCGTGGCGGTCGGCATCCGGCCGGCGGTAGAACGGGCCGCCGCTCGCCGTCAGCGTGACGGTCCGGACCTCGCCCCGCCGGCCCGCCGCGGCGGCCTGGTACACGGCCGAGTGCTCGCTGTCGACGGGCAGAACCTTGGCGCCGCCGGCCTCGGCCTCGGCCATGAGGAGCCGGCCGGCCATGACGAGCGCCTCCTTGTTCGCCAGGGCGAGGCGCTTCCCGGCCCGGGCGGCCGCCAGGGCCGCCGGCAGTCCCGCCCCGCCCACGACCGCCGAGACGACCACGTCCACGTCGTCGCGCGAGGCCAGGGACGCCAGGCCCTCCGGGCCGACGACGATCTCGGGCGCTGGGCCTTTGGGGCCCGAAGGGATCCGAGCGGAGAAGGCTTGGCGGAGGGCCTCGGCGGCCGTCTCGTCGACCGCGCCGAGCGCCCGCGCGCCCGTCTCGACGGCCTGGGCGGCCAGGGCCTCGACCCGCCGGCCCGCCGCCAGGGCCACGACCTCGTACTCCGGCCCCAGCGAGGCGAGAACCTCCAGCGTCATCCGGCCGATCGAACCGGTGGAACCCAGGATGGCGATACCGGGCATGGCGGCGCAGCATCTCCTTCCGAACCGGGCCGTAGAGTGTACGCGGCGGGCGGCGGCTTTTCAATGGCCGAGCGGGCGCGGCGGGCGAGTGGCACAGCAGGTCTCCTGGCCTGCCTCGCCGAAATGTGGTGCCGTGCGGCGCGGTGGGTACGGAGACCCACCGCGCGGGTCGCGTGTGGGACCGGACGCCGTCTATAACTACTCCGAGCCGGCGATCTGGACGTCGCGGATGCGGAGGGTCGGCATGAGGATGCCCGGCTCCTGGCGGGCGTCGGCCGAGACCGCGTCCAGCCGCTCCAAGAGGTCGAAGACGCCCGCGCCCAGCATGGCGCTTTCGACCGGGTGGACCCGCTCGCCGCCGCGGACGAGAAAGCCGAAGTCGATGGACGCCGAGATGTCGCCGCTGGCCGGGTCCGGCCGGATCTCGCCGCTCTCCAGGTAGATACCGTCCTCGACGTCGGCCAGGAGGTCGGCGGCAGGCCGGTCGCCGAGGGCCGGCCGCAGGTTCGTCGGGCTGATGCCGCACGCGTGGGTGCCGTGGCCGGTGCTCTCGGTCCCCGCCTTGCCGGCCGTGTACGAGTTGTGGAGGAGGCTGGCCAGCCTGCCCTCCTGGATGACGGTCAGCGGCCGCCGGGCGGTCCCCTCGCCGTCGTGGGCGCCGGACTGCACGCCGCGGGGCACCAGGCCGTCGTCAACGACCGTGAGGCAGGGGTCGGCGATGTGCTCTCCCTCCTTGCCGCACAGGAAACTCCGCCCGCGCTGGATGCTCTCGGCGTTTGCGGCCGTCACGAGGCGTCCGAGGAACCCATAGGCGGCCAGGGGTCCGAGGACGAGCGTCCGCCGGCCGGAGGCGATACGCCTGGCCCCCAGGAACCGCCGGGCGCCCTCGACGGCCCCGACCGACACCGTTTCCAGGCGGCAGTCGGCCAGGTTCCGGCCGAAGTCGAATTCGTAGAAGTACCCCGTGTCGCCGTCGCGGCGCAAGAGGGCCGAGATGCGAGCCGAGACCTCGGTCGCCTGCGACTGAAGCGCCACGCCCGTCGAGGAGGCCAGCGCCCCCCGCCCGACCGACAGCGAGACGCCGCCCGAGAGACGGGCGTCGGGCTCCAGGGCACGGGCGGCCTCGATGTTCAAGGCGGCGATCCGCACGACCTGCGCCACGCTGAGGCCCGCCACCTGGTCGTCAAAGATGCCCTCCACCTCCGGCTTCGGCTGGGGCGAGGGCAGACGACGGAAGTCCGGGTCCGGCGTGGCCTCCCTGGCCAGCGCCACGGCCCGGTCGACCGTTTCGTCGATGGTCTGGCGGTCCCGGCCGGTGACCACGGCGTACCCCATGCCGCCCTGGACGTAGGCGCGGATGGCGATCTCTTCGCCCCGGCCGGCGTCGGCGCTCTTGATGCCGCTCTTCTCGATGCTGACGGTGATGTCGCGGGCGGTGCCGGCGGCGACGTCGCACCACTCGGCGCCGGCGGCGGTGGCCCGCTCCACGCACGCCTGGGCAAGGTCGAGGTAGTGAATCGGATCGGTGGTCATAGCGTGTGCTGGCCTCCCACGACGACGTCCCTGACCCGGACGTGCGGCCCGCCGCAGTCGGTCGGGGCCGACTGCCCCTGCTTACCGCACATCCCCGGCATCTTCATCTCGAAATCATCGCCCACGGCGTCGATGTTCCTCAGGACGTCGAGCGTCAGGCTCGAGATCGACACGTCCCGCAGTGGCTCGCCCACCT
>CAYTJE010000088.1:0-12219 GCA_964437855.1 uncultured Anaerolineales bacterium
GCATCCTGCGCGCGATGGGCGTCCGCGGCAGGCAGGTCGTCGGCATCTTCCTCGGCCGGGCCGTTCTGGTCGGGCTCCTCGGCGCCGTCGTCGGTTACGCGGCGGGGTTCGTCCTGGCGGTCCAGTGGGACGCCCGTGAGGCCGGCGACGGCCTCGTCGCGGGCGGTCCGGCGGGGGTCGCGGCCCTGTTCGGTCCGGGCCTGCTCGCCGGGGCGCTCCTGCTCGCGCCGCTGCTGTCGGCGGCGGCGAGCCTGGCGCCCGCGCTGCTGGCGGCGCAGGAAGATCCCGCCCTGATCCTCAGTGAGGAGTAACCCGGCCGTGGTCCGACTCGAGAACGTCAGCAAGACCTACCGCGGCAAGGCCACGACCGTCGCCGCCCTTTGCGGCGTCACGCTTGCCGTCGAACCGGGCGAGTTCGTGTCCGTGCAGGGCCCGAGCGGGTGCGGCAAGACGACGCTGCTGCTCGTCGCCGGCGGGCTGCTCCGTCCGGACACGGGCAGCGTAACGCTCGACGGTCACGACCCGTACGCCCTCCCGCCCGAGCAGCGGGCCCGTATGCGGGCCGACGCCATCGGCTTCGTCTTCCAGCGGTTCCACCTCATGCCGTACCTCACGGTGCTGGACAACGTGCTTTCGGCGTCGCTGGCCCGGCCGTCGGATGGGGCACGCGAGCGGGCCGAGGAACTGCTTGAACACGTGGGCCTCGCGCCGCGCCTGGATCACGTGCCGTCGGAACTCAGCACCGGCGAGCGGCAGCGGGTGGCGCTGGCGCGGGCGATGCTCAACGAGCCCCGCGTCCTCCTGGCCGACGAGCCGACCGGAAACCTCGACCCGGCCAGCGGCGACACGGTGCTCCAGTACCTGTCGGACTTCGCCTCGGACGGCGGGGCGGTGCTGCTCGTGACGCACGATGTGCGGGCCGCCGATTACGCCGGCCGCGTCGTACGAATGGCCGACGGCCGGCTCCTCCAGGACTAACCTTGGTACGAAGGTTCCCGCGCGGCGGGTCCCCCGACCCGCCGCGCAAGGCCAACATCAACGTTCCCAGCGCCGCGCGGAATGCTCTACGGGGTTCCCTGCTGCCTTCTGAAGGACGCCCATGCGAACCTACCTGGACTGCCTGCCGTGCTTCGTCCGCCAGACGCTGGAAGCCGTCCGCTTCGTGACCGACGACGAGGCGGTGCATGCCGAGGTCCTTCGCCGGATCCTCCGGGAGGCGGGTGAGATGGACCTGCACACGGCGCCGCCGGTCATGGGCCAGCGCATCCACCGGCTCATCCGCGAGGTCACCGGCAACGCCGACCCGTATCGCCAGGTCAAAGAGCGGTTCAACCGGCTGGCCCTGGGGATGTATCCGGACCTGAAGCGGCGTGTGGAGGCGGCGGACGACCCGCTCGAAGCGGCGGTCCGGCTGGCCATCGCCGGCAACATCATCGACTTCGGCGTCAGCGCGGCAATCGACGAGGGGGCCGTGGAGGAGACGATCGATCGCGCCCTGCACGACCCGCTCGTCGGCAGCGTGGACGACCTGCGGCAGGCCGCGGCCGATGCCGGCGAGGTCCTCTACCTGGCCGACAACGCCGGCGAGATCGTCTTCGACCGGCTGCTGATTGAAACGCTCGACGCGGACAACCTGGCGGTCGGCGTCAAGGGCGAGCCGGTCATCAACGACGCCACGGCCGAGGACGCCGAGACGGCCGGCCTGGCCGGACGGTGGGAGGTCGTCGCGAACGGCTCCGACGCCCCCGGTACGCTGCTCGAGGCGTGCTCGGCGGCGTTCCGGGCGCGTTTCGAGGGGGCGGACCTCGTTATCGCGAAAGGGCAGGGCAATTACGAGACGCTCAGCGAGGCCCCCCGCCCCGTGTGGTTCGTTCTCATGGTGAAATGTCCGGTGATTGCCGGCGATATCGGGTGCGAGGTCGGCAGCCTGGTCGTCCGCCAGGGCGCCGGCGCGTAGCGCGGTGGGCAGTCTTGCCCACCGCGCGGTGCCCAGGACTGGACACCGCGCTGTTTGCAGGAAGAAGACGTGAGCGACACCGTCCGACCGTTTCACATCATGTGCAAGCCGGTGTGCGGCGTGTGCAACCTCGACTGCCGGTACTGCTATTACACCATGAAGCCGGACGAATTGTACCCCGGCGTCCAGCGGTTCCAGATGGCCGACGAGGTCCTGCGCGAGTACACGCGGCAGTACCTGGAGGCGATGCCCGTCCGGTGCGAGTTCGGCTGGCAGGGCGGCGAGCCGCTGATGGCCGGCAAGGACTTCTTCCGCCGTGCCGTGGCCTGCCAGAAGGAGTTCGGCCGGAGCGGGCAGACCGTCTCGAACGGTCTCCAGACGAACGCCACGCTGGTCGACGACGAGTGGGCGGCCTTCCTGGCCGAGCACAAGTTCCTCGTGGGGGTCAGCATCGACGGCCCGCCCAAGGTGCACGACGCCAACCGCCTGGACCGCCGGGGCTGGCCCACCTCCCGGCGCGTGTGGGCCGGGGTGGAGTTGCTCAGGAAGCACCAGGCCGAGTTCAACGTCCTGGTGACCATCAACAGCACGAACGCGCCACACGCCGGAAACATTTACCGATACTTCGTCAATCGCGGCATCAACTACCTCCAGTTCATCCCCATTCTGGAACGGGCGGCCGGCACGGACGAGCCGGCCGACTTCTCGCCCACGGCGGAGCAGTACGGCCGGTGGATGCTGGAGGTCTTCGAGCAGTGGGCCGCACGCGACGTCGGCCGCGTTTCCGTCCGGTTCATCGACGACGCGCTGCACGTTATCCTGTACGGCCGGGCGTCCACGTGCGTGCACTCGAAGCGGTGCGCCGCGGCCCACATCGTGGAGTGGAACGGCGACGTGTACGCGTGCGACCACTTCGTGTTCAAGGAGTGGCTGCTGGGGAACCTGATGGAGACGCCGCTGGTGGAGGTGCTTGGGAATCCGCGGCTGGAGGAATTCGCCCGGCTCAAGACCGACCTGCCCGCCGCGTGCCGCGACTGTGAGTACCTGGAGTTCTGCTGGGGAGGGTGCCCGAAGCACCATCGGCCGATCGGCAGGGACCCGGAGCGGGTGAACCATTTCTGCGAGGGGTACAAGATGTTCTTCTCCCGCGCGCTGCCGGAACTCCGGCGAATCGCCGAGTACATCCGGCGGGGGGATGTGCCCCCCCTGCGGGGCGAGGCCCCCCGAGAGGCGGGCCGGCAGTCGTCTGCCGCGCCGCCGGGCAGGGTGCCCGCCGCCCAGGCCGCGCCACCCGGCCTCGCAGGGGCGGGCGCGCCGCCCGCCGGGGGCAAGATTGGCCGCAACGACCCTTGTCCGTGCGGCTCCGGGAAGAAGTACAAGCACTGCTGCGGCCGCCGCGGGTAGTCGAATGCGGGATTCCGAATTTGAGGTTTCAGATTTCAGGTCTAGGACTCCCGGCATAAACGGCTGCGCGGTGGGCAGTCCTGCCCACCGCGCGGTGCCCAGTCTTGGGCACCGCGCCCTCGTCACGTCAAGGTGTGCCGCGCCGCGCGTACGGGCTGCGCCCGAAGTTGTTGCCAGCAAACAACTTAGAAGTCCACCTGGAGCCGCATCAGGAACAGGTCCGCGTCGTCGCTCGTGCCGCGCCAGGCCACGGGCACGCCCAGGCCGCCCAGGTCCTCCACCTGTGTGTGGATATAGTTCCACATGATGCGGACGTTCTGGTTGAGGTACCAGTTGAGGCCCAGGGTGTAGTTCTCCATGACGCCGCCGTTGATACCGCTGTCCGTGAGGTCGAGTTGGGAGTAGCGGCCGGCGATTTCCCAGGCGCCGGTGCCGCCCTCGTCCCAGTTCGATTTGGGTTTGACACGGTCGAAGTGCCCGCCCGATTTCTTGTAGGGCCGATGCTCGCCGGTCAGAAAGTAGCCCACCTGGACGTACCAGCCGTCGAACGACGGGTCGTCCTGGTTCAGGTCCTGTGACATCTGGACGAGCGAGGTCATGTACTCGCTCTGGAAGTGCAGCGGCCCGAAGACGCCGGCGAGTTCCGCGCCCAGCCGGCTCTCGTGGTCGATCATGCCCAAACGGCCGGTGTTGACGAAGCGGGGCGACAGGTGCGCCTCGGGGCGCTGGCGGAATCGCAGGTTCTGCTCCCGCGAGCGGTAACTGTAGGCGAAGCCCGCGTGGATCATTTGCCGGCCGTCGTCGGCGTACCAGGGCAGGCCCGTGACGCGCATCGTGAACTGCTCGTCGCCGTCGCGGACGGCCTGGCCGTCGTCGTACTGGTCGTTGCCGGGGTCGTCGGAGGTGTCCTGGAAGAGGCCGGCCGCCCAGGTCACGCGGTCGCCCAGGACGGCGTCGTGCAGCATGAAGCCGGCGTTGCGGCCGGGGGCGAACAGGTTGGGCGAGGCCCGCTCGATGAAGGTGATGTACTTGGAGGAGGTCAGTTCGTTCAGGCTGAACGGTTCCTTGAAATGGCCCATCCGCAGGTTGCCGACGACGGGCAATGCCTTGAGTTCGAGGTACAGGTCCTTGACGACGGGGGAATCGGCCCAGTCGTATTGCCACTTGAACTTGATCTTCTTGTTCCACTCGCCCTGCCAGTACAGGCGTGCCCGGCGGACCTCTTTGCCGTCTTCGAGGTTCTCGAAGTCGGTGCCGCTGCCGGCGAAGTCGTTCTCGATGTCGTTGCCCTCCATCCAGGTCCAGTCGTACATGAGGCGGCCGCCGAACTTCATCTTCAGGCGGCCGTCGCCGGTCTTGGCCCGCACGCCGTGGTCCCAGTAGAGGCGGAAGTCGTTGGGTCCGACGTCGCCGACGGCCTCGGCGACCAGTTTGCGAATGTCTTCGCGGCGGTTCTGGTCGCTCTGGTTGTCCTCGAGTTCGGCGATGCGGCGTTCCTGGTCGCGGATTCGCGTTTTCAGTGCCTCGACCGTCCGCTGGAGATCGCTCGCCGAGGGCTCCGCCGCTCGCGCGAGTGTGGAACCCGCTATCAGGGTTCCGAGGAGTACGGCCACGGCACCGCTGACCTTTGACATGGCGATTCCTTTCCCGACATCGAGCCGATTCGCGGTCGGGCCGAGCGACGGCCGCTCGCGCCTGCGACCCTGCACGTGTCCCGTTTGTGCCATGGCCCGGTTAAGGGCGCATAGGCTTCGTGCTGATGTTTCGTTAAGTTCGTCGGGGGTATTGAGGCCCGCGTTGCGGTAGGATGCATGCGCGTAACAGACGTGTTGGGTGTGCGGAGCCGCTTTGCGCGCAAGTCAGGGTGAATCGTGCCGCTATTGAGGACTGTAAAACCAATGTCACAGGTGGCGTGCGACCGCAGACCGCCAAATTGGCAGTTTTTGGCCCAATCCGGGCCATTTCCCGGTCGGCCCGTTTCTCGCCGATCGCGACATTGGTAATACCGTCCTCAATAGCCGCTCAGGCGTCGGGCTCCTGCGCCTCGGGGTGCCGCACGATGTCGCCCGTGCACACGAAGACGAGGTCCTCGGCGATGTTCGTGCAGAGTTCGCCGATGCGGTGGACCGCCCGGACCAGCAGGATAAGGGTAACCGTCGCGTCCACGTCGGCGGGTCCCTGGCGGATCTCCGCGATAATGTGGCGGGCCAGTCGGCTGTACGCCTCCTCGACCTGGGCGTCGGAGGCGATCAGCGCATCGGCCAACTCAAGATCGGGGCTGGTGATCGCACGGAGTGTCTTGTCGAACCGGTCGGTGACGAGGCGGAGGAGTGTCGGCCATTCGGGGTACCGCCCCAGGTCGATGCCGTCGCCTACAACGTGCTTGATGCGTCGGCCGATGCTGGCGGCCTTGTCGGCGATGCGTTCCAGGTCGTTGTTGGCCTTGATGACGAAGCACAGCCTTCGCAGGTCGATGGCGGCCGGCTGGTAGAGGGCCAGGAGCCGGACGCATTCCTTTTCGATGGCCACCTCCTCGGCGTCGATCAGGTTGTCCTGGTCGCTGATGGTCCGGCCGGTGTCGATGTCGCGCGCCTCGAGGGCGTCGAGCGCGTCGAGGACCGCCTGCTGGACGCGCAGGCCCATCCGGTCCAACCGGCGCATCAGGGCGTCCACGCTCCGCTGCAATTCTGACATCGCTGTATTCCCGTATCTAGGAGACTTGTTTATCCGAAACGGCCGGTAATGTAGTCCTCGGTCCGCTTCGCCTGGGGTTTGGTGAAGATGTCGGTGGTCAGGCCGTACTCGATGAGTTCCCCCAGGCAGAAGAACGCCGTCCGGTCGCTGACGCGAGCCGCCTGCTGCATGTTATGGGTGACGATGACGATTGTGTAGGTGTCCTTGAGTCGTGCGATGAGGTCCTCGATGCGGCCGGTGGCGATCGGGTCCAGGGCCGAGCACGGCTCGTCCATCAGGAGGATCCTGGGTTCGGTGGCCAGCGCCCGCGCGATGCACAGCCGCTGCTGCTGCCCGCCCGACAGGCCGAGGGCGCTCTTCTTCAGGTCGTCCTTGACCTCGTCCCACAGGGCCGCGCTGCGCAGGCATCGCTCGACCACGGCGTCCAGGCGGCCCCGGCCCCGGTGTCCCTGGAGCCGCGGGCCGTACGCGATATTGTCGTAGATGCTCTTCGGAAACGGGTTCGGCTGCTGAAAGACCATCCCCACCTGCTGCCGCAGGTTGACGAGGTTGACCGCCTTATCGTAAACGTTGATGCCGCCCACGAGCAGTTGCCCCTCGGCCCGGGCGGTGGGAATGAGGTCGTTCATGCGGTTGATGCTGCGCAGGAACGTGCTCTTGCCGCACCCGCTTGGTCCGATGATGGCGGTGACCGACTGCGGGTAGATATCCATCGTGATGTCTTTGACGCCCGTTTTCCGGCCGTAATACAGGCAGAAGTTGAGCGAGCGGACGATGGCCTCGCCGTCCTCACGGGGGGCGCGTTCGCCGACGAAAACGGCCGGCGTCCGGGGCCGCTCGGGCCCGGGCGCCGGGACCGGCGCGTCCTCGGTCGAGGCGCGTGTTTCGGCGGGATCATTCATGGCGGAACCTCGTGTGCCTTCTACTCCAGGCATCGGCGTGCCTTCAAGCGTATTCTCAGCCGCGCAGTTTCCTGCTGACACGGGATCGCACGACGATGGCGAGGATGTTGAGGAGGAGGACGAGCCCGATCAGGGTCATCACCATGCCCCACTGCTGGTGGGGTACCATGGAGGCGATGCGGTCGTTCATTGCCAGGTCGTAGGCGCCGTAGGAGAGCATCTGGGTCTGCTGCCAGGGCCACTCCCAGATGGGGTAATCCCAGAGGGGATCGGTGGTTGCCGCCGCCCCCACGAACAGGAACGGGGCGGTTTCGCCGGCGGCCCGGCCCAGGCTGAGGATCGCGCCGGTCAGAATGCCCGGCAGGGCGGCCGGCAGTTGGACCGTCACGAAACACCGGAACCGGCTGGCCCCCAGCGCCAGCGCCGCCTCCTTGTACGATGGTGGGACGGACCGGATCGCCTCCTCGCTGGCCCGGATGATGACCGGCAGGACCAGCACCGACACCGTCAGCGCGCAGGCCAGGACGCTCGGCCCCTTGTGCGCGCCGCCGGAGGCCTTCTGGATCACCAGGACGAAGAACGCCAGCCCGAACAGCCCGAACACGATGCTCGGAACCCCCGCCAGGGTATTGATACACATGCGGATGAAACGTACGGCCACGTTGTCGCCGGCCACCTCGACCAGGTAGGCCGCCGAAATCACCCCCAGCGGGAAGGCAAAGACGATGGCCATCACCGTGACCGTCAGCGTGCCCAGGATCTCCTCCCCCACCCCGCCGAAGTAATGGCCGGGTACGGCGTCGTCCACGAAGTACTGCCAGTACACCGTGAAGCGCGGGCGGAACATGGCGTCGAGGTTCTCGCGGAACAGGGGGAACAGCGGTTCCAGCGTCGTCCCGGCGAACTGCTCCCGCCGGGGGAGGCGCTTCTTGACGAGCGGCTGCCCCTCCTCCACCGCCACCCACCTCTCGGCGTAGAACAGGTCGTCGGCGTACCGCTCGACCAGGTCCATGCGGTGGGCGCCGTAACGGGACTCCGCCGGCAGCGCCCCTGCGGGCTGGTCGGGCGGCGGGCCGAACAACTTGCGGATCGCCGCCTGCACCTCCTCCAGCGCCTCGGCGTACGCCTCGCGCTTCTTCAGGTCGAACGTCTCGAGCAGTTCCCGGTAATCGCGGGCCATCCGGAAGAGTTGCTCGGCCACGGTGCCGGCGAGGCGCGGGTCCTGCTCGTGCGCGAGGACCTCCGCCAGGAGCCGCCGCGCCTCGGCCTTGTCGGTGCTCTCGTAGGCCTCGACGAGCGTGTTGCGCCGCCCGCGGAAGAAGCGGCGGACCCGGAGCCGCTCCTCCGCGCTCACGTCCTCGCGATGCTTCAGTTGCTTGCCGAGTTCGCGGTAGACGCGGGTGGCTTCGTCCTCGATCCGCCCGGTGTCGATGCCCTGCCTGAACGCCTCCAGGAGCGCGTAGATCGGCTCGCGGGCCTTCTCGGTTGCCGTGATCTCCTTCTCCAGCGCCACCGGGTCGCCGCGGCCGAACCGGCGCAGTTGCACCTTCCGGAACTCGACCGTCCCGTGGAAGAAGACGGCCGTGCCCCCTTCCAGAAGCATCGGACCCAGGATCACCAGCAGCGCCGCGGTCAGCAGAACGACCGAGAGGATGCTGGCCCCGGTAAACCCCCGGTTCGCGAGGCGCCGAAGACGGACGTTCATACCCTTGCTCCACGGAACTTCATGCGGCCGAGGAGGAACTCCGTCAGCGTGTTCAGCGCGAACGTGAAGACAAGCAGGATAAGGCCGATCGTGAACAGCGAATGGTAATGCGTGGAGCCGTAGGCCGTCTCCCCCATCTCCTGCGCGATGGTCGCCGTCATGGTTCGCACCGACTCGGTCAGGTCCCACCAGGGGTGGGGGATCTGGGTGGCGTTTCCGGCGGCCATCCAGACCACCATGGTTTCGCCGACGGCCCGCATCATGCCCAGGATGACGGCGGCGATGATGCCGTTATGCGCTGCGGGGAGGACGACCCGGATCATCGTCTCGGCCCGCGTCGCCCCCAGGGCGTAGGAGGCCTCGCGCAGCGGCCGGCCCACCGCCGTCAGCGCATCCTCCGACACGCTGACGATCGTGGGCACGGCCATGACGGCCAGGATGAGCGAGGCGTTCAGCACGTTTGCACCGCTCGGAATACCGAAGGTCTCCTGAAGCCACGGCTTAACGACCATCACGGCGAAGAACCCGTACGCCACCGACGGGATCGCCGCCAGCAGTTCCACCACCGGCTTGGCGACCTGGCGCAGGGTGAACGGGAAGATGTCGCTCAGGCACACGGCCGTCAGCAGGCCCAGCGGAACCGCCACCAGCACCGACCCGAATGTCACGTAAAACGAGCCGGCGATGAGGGCCAGCATCCCGTACTCCGCCGGCTCCTGTTCGGGATACCAGGCCGTGCTGCCGAACACCTCGCACGCCCGGTCCCAGAGGAAGCCGAGTTGTTCGGCAAGCGTCTCGCCCCGGACAAAGAACAGGAAGGCCTCCCGCGCGATGAACACGAAGATCAGCAGGACCGCCAGCACGCTGGAGGCCGCCACGAGGAACAGGACGGCGCGGCCGGTCAGGCTGCCGGCGTAGCCGAACAGGTCCTCGCGCGCCGTCAAGAGCAGCGGCCGGTCGAAACCGGACGCTGCCGACGAGGCTTCCCGGGATGCACCGGGGGGCGTGCGGCTCATGCGCTGCGGTTCCTTTGGCTCTGCCCAACGCGATGGAGGCCACGTAGCGCGGTGGGCAAGACGGCCCACCGCGCTAGAGTCGTTGTCGGTTGGTAAGAGTTGACAAAGTAGCCTTAGTAACGCGTGACCGGGATGAACCCCTTGGCCTCGATGATTTCCTGGCCTTCTTCGCTCAGGTGGAAGGTCACGAAGGCGTGGGTCAGGGAACCGAGTTTCGGAAACCCCCGCGTCCACATAAACAGCGGCCGGGCGATGGGATACGTGCCGGAGACGATCGTCCGGCTCGTGGGCATCACGCCGTCGACCCGCAGCGCCTTGACCTTCCCGTCCACGAAGCCCAGGCCCACGTAGCCGATCGCCCCCCGGGTCGTCGAGACGTGCTTGTGCATGTCCGGGTTGGAGGCCACGTACTCGACGCCGGGAGCCATCTTCTCCTTCGCCATCACCAACTTGTGGACCGTCTCGTAGGTGCCGGAGGAGGTGTCGCGGCTGTAGAGGACGATTTCCTGGTCCGCGCCCCCCACGTCTTTCCAGTTCGTGATCTTGCCCTTGTACATGGCCCGGACCTGCTCGGTCGTCAGTTCCTTGACGGGGTTCGAGGGGTGCACGACGAGGGAGACGCCGTCCATGGCCACCACGTGCGCCACGGGCAGGAAGCCTTTCTCGACGGCCATCTTGTATTCTTTTTCCTTCATAAAGCGGCTCATGGTGGCCACGTCGCACTGGCCGTCCACCAGCGCCTTGGCGCCGTCTCCGGAGCCGGTCTTCTTGATCGTGACGGACACGTTGGGCGCCTTGCGCATAAACGCCTCGGCAAAGGCGTCCGCAATCGGCCCGACCGTGGTGGACCCCTGGACGAGGAGCGATTCCTTCCCGGCCGCGCCCGCGGGTCCCACGTGACCGCCCGCGACGAGCGTCGCGCCAAGGAGACATGCCACGAGCCATCTTGTCTTGCTTCCCATGGTTCCGGCTCCTTTCCCTGTTGCCCCTGATGCTGTGCGGCAACCCGCTCGACACGGGCTGTATGGACAACAATATTATGGAGGTGGGCGTTTAAGAACGTGTTGTGAGCCCATTAAGGTTTGGCTAAACCGCGCCATGTGCTATTGTATGCCGCTACGCAGGGCCGTATGATACGGGTGCGATGTCCAAGAAACGCATCATCGTGGTTGAGGACGAACGGGATATGGCCGACCTGGTCGTCCAGCGCCTCAAGCGCGAAGGCTACCTCGCCGAGGCGGCCTACGACGGCCGGGAGGGGATCGAGAAGGTCCGCTCCAACCCGCCCGACCTCGCCATCATCGACATCATGCTCCCCAAGTTGTCCGGTACCGACCTGGTCACCGAAATGCGCCAGGACCCCCGGACGGCCGCCGTCCCCGTTATCATGATGACCGCCAAGGGCGAGGACAGCGACGTCGTCGTCGGCCTCCAACTCGGCGCCGACGACTACGTCACCAAGCCGTTCAGCATGTCGGTGCTCGTCGCCCGCGTTGGGGCCGTGCTCCGGCGCGCCGCGGCGCCGCCCGAGGGCGGCAAGGGGCCATTGAAGTGCGGCCCCATCGTCATCGACCCCGACCGCCACGTCGCCGAGGTCAACGGCGAGCCGGTCAGCCTGACCCTGACGGAGTTTCGTCTGCTCGTGGCCCTGGTGGCGGCGCGAGGCCGGGTGCTGACGCGGAATCAACTCATCGACCAGGCCATGGGCATCAACGCCATCGTTACGGATCGAACGATCGACGTGCACCTGACCGCGCTTCGGCGAAAAATCGGCGACGCCCGATCCCTCATCCAGACCGTCCGGGGCGTGGGCTACCGCGCGGCCGTCGAGGACGCCGAGGACCCCGAGGACCATGAAGAGGCATAGTTTCTTCGTCCGCCTGTTCGTCGGGAACCTGGTCATCGTCGTGGTGGCCGTGGCGGTGGCCGCGGCGGTCTCCTACCGGGCCGTCAACGCCCAGCACCGCCGCATCAGCAACGCCTACCAGGACAATCTGTGCCTTATTGCCGCCCAGCACCTTGAAGACGTCTGGCCGATGCCCCGACCCCAGGCGGACCGCCTCTGCAAGGACTTCCTCCGGGGCGGTGCCGGCCGGCCCCCTCGGGCCGCCCCCACCCTCGAGCACGCCGTGCCCGCCCGGCTGACCGTGGTCGCCCGCGACGGCCGCGTCCTCGGCGACAGCCAGGGCGTCCCCGACCGCATGGAGAACCACCGGACCGACGACCGGCCGGAAATCCTGGCGGCCCTGGGCGGGGAGCCCGGCACCCACGTCCGCCGGAGCGAGACCCTCGGCGCCCGGTTCCGGTACGTGGCCCGGCCCATCCACCACGACGGCGAGGTGGTCGGCGTCGCCCGCATCGCCACGCCGGTCCTGGCGATCCTGGAGAGCCGGGCCGTCCTCCGCGAGGGCATCCTGTGGGGCTCGCTGGTGGCGATTGCGGCCTTCGCGCTCATCGGCGTGCTGATCAACTGGCTCTGGTACGCCCCCCTGCGCGGGATTACGCAGGCGGCACGCCAGATTGCCTCCGGCGACCTGTCGG
>CAYTJE010000089.1:0-12167 GCA_964437855.1 uncultured Anaerolineales bacterium
GGTGGGTACGGAGACCCACCGCGCAGAATGCCCTACGTCTCGCCCCCGGCCAGGCCCTCCATCTCGTCGAAGAGGGCGTGCGTCTCGGCGGCGTCCTCGGGCGAGACCCGCGTGATGGCGAACCCCGCGTGCACCAGGACCCAGTCGCCGACCTCCGCCTCCGGCACGAGCAGGAGCCCGGCGCGGAGCCGGTTCCCGCGGATGTCGATCTCGCCCATCCCGCCCGTTTTGCTGACGATTTGTCCCGGTACGGCCAGGCACATGGCGTGTCACAACTCCTGTCGTTCTCCGGTGCGCGGCGGGTCTCCGTACCCGCCGCGCCTGCGCGTTATCAACGGCACGCGCGTCGCAAGCGACGCGGCTAACTGAGGCGCCCAAGCGATGTCAAGCGTTATCGACGCGCATTCGCGCCGCGGCCACGCAGGCCTGCCCCAGCGCCACGCCGCCGTCGCCGGGCGGCACGTCGCGGTGAGCGTACACCTGAAACCCGTCGGATTCAAGCGCGGGCGCCAGGCGCTCCGCGAGCAGCGCGTTGGCGAAGCACCCGCCCGACAGGCACACGCGCGCGAGATTCGTCTCGTCCCGCGCCCGGCGTGCCGCGGCCAGCAGCATCGCCGCGACCGCCGCATGGAACCGTGCGGCCATCGCCTCCGCCGGCGCGCCCGCCTCGGCGTCGGCGACCACGGCCCGCACGAGCGGCAGCGTATCGAGGACCCAGCCCCCGCCCTCGCCGCCGGCCGGTTCCACGATACGGAACGGATACGGCTCGGCCTCGTCACGGGCGGCGTGTGCGGCGGCCTCCAGTTCCATGGCGGCCTGCCCCTCGTAGGTGTTCTCGGCACAGACGCCCGCCAGGACGCTGACGGCGTCGAAGAGCCGGCCCAGGCCGCACGCGCGCGGCGTGGCGGCGCGGGCGATCCTCCGCGTCCATACGGCGCGGTCCCCGGCCGCCTCGCCCGCCAGGTGGCCCACGCGGCGGCGCTCGGCCTCCCGGGGGCCGAACGCCTCCACCAGCAGGGCCCAGGCCGTCCGGACGGGATGGCGGACGGCGGCGTCGCCGCCCGGCAGCGGCACCGGCCTCAGGTGCCCCAGCCGGTCGAACGCGGCGGCCGAGGCCCGCAGCACCTCGCCGCCCCAGACGGTGCCGTCCGGCCCGTACCCGGTGCCGTCCATCGCCAGACCCAGGACCTCGCCCGCCAGGCCATGCTCGGCCATGACCGACGCGACGTGGGCGTGATGGTGCTGGACGCCGACGAGGCGAAGCCCCCCGGCCCGTGCCCGGCGTCGGGCGTAGCGCGTCGAGAGGTACGCCGGGTGCAGGTCGTGGGCGATGACGGTCGGCCGGACCTCCAGGAGCCGCTCGAGCCGCTCGGCGGTGGCCTCGAAGTACCCGGCGGCCAGGGCGCCGGTGAGGTCGCCGACGTGCTGGCTGACGAACGCCTCGCGGCCACGGACGAGGCAGAGGGCGCTCTTGAGTTCCGGCCCGACGGCCAGGACCGGCTCGGCCGCCGCCACCGGCAGGGCCAGCGGACGGGGCGCGTACCCCCGGCCGCGCCTCAGCATCAGCGGCCGGCCTCGCTGCACCATCGTCACGGAGTCGTCGCACACGGTGTGGATGGGCCGGTTGTGCAGCAGGTACAGGTCGGCGATGCCGCGGAGGCGCGCGAGGGCCTCGTCGTCCTCGCGGCAGATGGGCTCCTCCGACAGGTTCCCGCTCGTCATGACCATGGGCGGGAAGGCGTCCTCGAAAAGCAGGTAATGCAGCGGGGCGCAGGGCAGCATGAAGCCGACGTAGGGGCTCGCCGGCGCCACGAGCGGTGAAAGGTCGCAGGCCGCCCGCTTCGGCACAAGGACGATCGGCCGCTCGAGCGACTCCAGCAGCGCCCGGGCCGGCGCCTCCACGCGTGCGCGGTCGGCCACGGCGCCGATGTCGGCGGCCATCATGGCGAAGGGCTTCTGGTCGCGGCCTTTGCGTCGGCGGAGGTCCCCCACGGCCGTATCGCTCCGGGCGTCGCACGCCAGGTGGAACCCCGTCAGCCCCTTGATGGCGACGATGCGGCCGGCGAGCAGCGCCTCGCGGACCGTCCGGACGGGGTCGCCGCCCGCGACGGGCCGGCCGGCCGCGTCGCGCAGATCCAGGTGCGGGCCGCACGCGGGGCACGCGTTCGGCTGGGCGTGGAACCGCCGGTCGGCCGGGTCGTCGTACTCGGCCTGGCACGCCGGGCACATCGTGAAGCGGGCCATCGTGGTGTTCGGCCGATCGTAGGGGATGTCGCGGATAATGGAGTACCGGGGTCCGCAGTTCGTGCAGTTGATGAACGGATACCGGTGCCGGCGGTCGGCGGGGTCGAGGAGTTCGCGGAGGCAGTCGGGGCAGACGGCCGTGTCGGGCGAGATGAGGGCCCGGCGCCGTCCGCCCTCGCTGGCGGCGATGCGGAAGGCCGTCTCGCCGCGCGGCTCGGCGTCGGCGGGTTCGATGGCGGTGATCCGGGCCAGCGGCGGGGGATCGGCCGAAAGGGCCCGCAGGAAATCGTCGACGGCGGCGGCGGGGCCTTCCGCCTCGACCACGACGCCCTCGGCATCGTTCAGGACCCATCCGCCCAGGCCGCGCTCGGTCGCCAGCCGGTAGACCGTCGGCCGGAAGCCCACGCCCTGGACGATGCCGCGGACGCGGACCCGCCGCCGGACGGTCGTCCCGGCCTCGGATCGGCTGCCGCCTGGTGCGCTCATGGTTCGGTTCCGCGGTTCGTCCTACAACGCTACAAAGGCGTTCTGCGCGGCGGGACTCGGCATACGCCTCCGTATGGACTGACCCACCGCGCCGGTAACACAGTTTCTGCCTCTGCGCGCGGCCCGTACGGGCCGCGCGGGAAGTGGGCGCAGTCGTATTCGGGCGGTCGTGTATTCTACGGGGGGCGGGCGCGAAAGCCAAGGCGCCTGGCCGACGGCACGCGCGCCGCAAGCGGCGCGGCGAACCGGCGCGCCCCTGCGTGTCGGCGGGTAGGCGTAGGGTGCGTGCTCCGCACGCACGCGGGGTAGATTACTCGTTCGCGGGGCCGTTTTCGGCGCAACGGCCGGCATCGGCGGCCGTACAAACAAGGGGAGCGCGGGCGCCTTGTGGCCGGGGCCGGCCAGGGGTATAGTATCAGGCGGGGCGAGCCCCCGAGGACAAAGCGGAAGCCGGGCCCGGGATTTCTGGAACCCGTCCGACCCCGCGCGGTCTAAACAGGCAGATTGAAACTCGTGACAGCCGAAGCCGCACCCAACGCGAGCCTGTCCGACCAGGACCTGGTCAGCCAGGTGGTCGCAGGCAACGGGGAGGCGTTCGCGACGATCGTCGAGCGCCATGAGGCCCGTCTGTACAACACGATCTACCGCCTGATCGGGTCTTCCGAGGACGCCCGCGACGTCCTCCAGGACGTGTTCGTCAAGGCCTTTGAAAACCTGGAGCGCTTCCGCGGCGGAAGCAGCCTGTACACGTGGTTGTTCCGGATCGCGGTCAATACGTCGCTGAGCCATCGACGCAAACGCCGATGGGTGCCTATGGGAATCGGGGCGGCGGACGAGGAGGGCACCGGCCGGCCGCCGCCGGCCGACCCGGCCTCCGACGATCCGGGCGACCCGCTGATGGCGGCCGAGACCGAGACCCTCATCCAGAACGCCATCAACGGCCTCGACGAGGAGCACCGGACCGTGGTGGTCCTCCGCGACGTTCAGCACTGCGACTACCGCGAAATTGCCGATATTCTGGAGGTACCGACCGGAACCGTGAAGTCGCGGCTGCATCGGGCCCGGCTGCTGTTGAGGGAACGGTTGAAACCGCTGCTGGCCGGCTGACCGGCCGGCGCGAGATGGAGTCCAGCGCCATGCAGTGCGAGCAGGTACGCGACCATCTGTCGGCCTACCTGGACCGTGAACTGACGGCGGAGTTGGCGGCCGCCGTCCGCGGACACCTGGCCTCCTGCCCGGCGTGCCGGCAGGAGTTGGAGGCGTTGCGGGCCACGGCCGACCTGCTGGGCCGGCTGCCCGTCCGCGAGCCGCCCGCCGATCTGCCCGCCGACGTCATGGGGGAGATCGAGCGGCGGGTGCTCGCCCCCTCGGACGGGGCCGGGTCGACCATGCCCGAGCGGACCCTCGCCCTGCACCGGGCCCGCCTCTGGCCGAGGGTCCTTGCCGTCGCCGCCTGCGTCGCGCTGGCCACCGGCATCGGCGTGCTGGCGTACATCGGCTGGCAGCCGCGGCATCCGCCCGCGGCGCCGGGGCCGGAGAGCGGCCTGGCGCTGGACACCGGCGGTGCGGCCTACGTCGAGAAGGCCGGGCGAAAGGTAGCCGCCCGCCCCGCGGAACCGGCCTCCCCGGCCGGGGACCTCCCCCCCGCCGACCTGGCCTGGGGCTTCGCGACTCCCGAGCGCCCTCGGCCCTCCGACGGCCTCCTCGGTTACGGCGACCTGCTGGCCGAGGCCGACAAAGCCACCCCGCCGGACGAGCCGGACCTGTCGCTGGGCCTCGACCCGAATGCCGCGACCGCGCGAGGCGCCGGCGCCGCGCCGGACCGCGCGGAAGCGCGGGGGCCTCTCGACGAAGACTGGTCGGCCATCGCCACCCTGCCCTGCAAACCCGGCGAGGGCGCCCGGCCGGCCAAGACCGAAGGCCGGGGCCCGGCCGAGGGCCTGGAGGTCCACGGCCTCGCGGAGGCGGAGGACTGGACGGAAGAGACGGCCCCCGGCCTGACCTTGGGCGACGCCGTGGCCGCCGGCGAGACGGACGAACCCCTGGCCGTCCTCCGAAACGGCGACGCCCTGACCACCGGGCTGCCCCCTGCGGCCGCCAAGGACGCCGCCCCCGGGGACGCCGAGACGGCCGGCGACGAAGTCGCCGAGACGGCCCGTATGGGCCGCGGGACGCGGTTCGGCGCCGTCACCATCAGGAAACCCGCGGCCGGCGACGCGAAGACGGCCGAGGGCCACCCCGCCACGCGGGAGGGCATGGCTGAGCGGGACCGGACGCCCTCCCTGGCGGCCGGGACCACCGTCGCCCCGGCCGAAGCCGGCGGCGAACGCGGCCTCGGCGAGGTGGCCGAGCCCCCCAAGGCGGCGCCGACCGAGGCGGAGGCGAAAGCCGGCGCCGTCGCGGCCGCCAAGGCGGCCCCCGCCGAGGGCGAAGCCGTCGCCCCGCAGACCACCGCCGAGTCGGCGGAGCCCGTGAGGGTCCAGATGACCATGAACCGGGTGGCGCTGGGCCAGGCGCCGCTGAAAGCGCTCCGGCAGGTGGCCACGCCCTCGAACCTCGACCAGGCCACGAACCAGTTGAACGTGCGGACGACCTCGCGGGCGGCCGCCAACCGCGAACTGGTCCACGCCTTCGCCCAAAACGGGTGGACGAACCTGGACGAGGCGGCCCGCGAGGAAGACCTCCTCCGCAAAAAGGCGCGGGCCGACCGGGCCGACGCCCGCGAGAGCCGGCCCCCGGCCGGCGTCTACTACCGCCTCCGCCGCAACGGCGAGGACACCTGGGTCGTCCTGGCCACCGTGGACGACCTGTCGCGGTTCGCCACGCAGGTGGCGCAGTCGCGGACGATGCAGGTCGAGGCGGACTCCAGCCAGCCGTTCCAGGCGGTCCGGCGTCTCCAGACCCAACTGGCGGCGTTCGAGACCCAGCAGCAGCGCGGCGCCGAGCGGCGCATCGCCAAGAGCGGCGGCCGGGGCGGGGCGGGCGCGGGAGAGGCGTCGCGCGGCCGCCGCGCCGCCGCCGAGACGGAAGCCCCGCCCGCAGAGATGGGAATGCGGGTCGCCAGGGTCGAGAAGCCGGCCGGCCCCCCTGCCCCCGAACCATCGCCCAAGGCTGGCCCGGCGAAAGCCCGCGACGCCGCGCCCACGGGCAAGGAGGGCGCCGCGGCCGAGGGCGAGGCAAGCATCGAGCGAATCGCAAAGGCCCCCGCACGGGAGGCCGAACCCGCGGCCCGGCAGGTCGGCGCCGCCAACGCGGCCCGGGCCGCGCAGCAGAAGGCCCCGCCGGCCGAGACGGCCCCGGCCCAACCGGCGATGCCGGCCGACGCGGCCCAACCGCACTTCCGCTACCTGGGCCGCGTGCCGCCGAACCAGGTGATGCTGATCGTGCGGGTCCGCGGCTCGGCCGAGCCGCCCCACGCCGCTATCCCGGAGGCCGGGCAGACCGAGGCCGCCCCGTCCAAGCAGGCCGAAGAGCGGCAGACCGCTCCCGCCGAGCAGGAGTAGGGTGGGTGCCCGGCGCCCGCGCGGGTCCTTAGAGCGGTTGAACCTTGGGGGGTAGCGCGGTGGGTTTCCGGACCCACCGCGCGAGATGTGCTGTTTTCGGCGGCGCGCGGCCCGTACCCGCCGCGCACGATGTTGCGATGTAGCGCTACTTCTCCTCGTCCATCCCGAAGAACTTCAGCGCCTCCTGCTTGGCCTTGACCTGGCGGATGCGCTGCTCGAGTTTGTCGGGCCAGAATTTCTGGGGGAAGTCGTCCTTGATTCCCTCCAGAAGCGCGAGGGCCTCGTCGAACTGTTCCTTCTGCTCCAGGTCGGCGGCCTGGGTCATACGGTCGGCGATCTGCTTGGCGGCCACTTCGGGCGAGGGTTCGGGCTCGGAGGGGGGCGGCTCGGTCGGTTTCGGTTCGGCGGCGGCGATTTGGGCTTCCAGGTCCTGGATCGTCTGGCCGAGGTCGATTTGCTGGGCCACGAGGTTGGCGTCGAACTGGTTGCCGACGGCCACGTAGGCCGACAGGGCCTCCTTGAGTTTACCTTCCTCCCGGAGGGCCTTGGCGGCGGCGAGGCGGTCGGCCAGGTCCTGCTTTCGCTTCTGCTGCTGGCGGACCTTGTCGCGGGCGGCGAGGATCGACTCCTCCATCTTGTCGACCCCTACACCCACCGAGGCGAGCAGCGCCCGCTCGTTCTTGCCGAGGTTCCGGAGGATCGCCAGGGCGTCCTCGTAACGGCCCTGGGATTGGAGTTTCTCGGCCATCTCCAGGCGCTTGCCCAGGGTGGCCAGGCGGGCCTGGCGCTGCTCGGCGGGCTTCTTGCGGAGGGTCTCGATCCGCGACCGGTACGACTCCTGGCCGGTCTTGCGGATGATTTCCTCAAAGATCGCGATGGCCGCCTCGTAATCCTTCTCCTGCTCGGCGGCGTCGGCCTGGGCCAGTTTCCGTTGGATCCACTGCGGGTCGACCTTCGCCGGCTGCGCGGGCGGCGGCTCCGGCGACGCCTCCTCCTCTCCCCCGAACGCCGAATGCAGGGTGTTGTGGAGCGGGAAGCCCGGCACCGCGTACGCCAGCACCAGGAGGATCGGAATCAGGGTCACCCAGGTCAGAAGGAGGACGAGCCAGAGTTTCGGCCGGCCGCGCTGCGGCACCGGGGCCACGCGCGACGGCCGGTCGGAGCCGGAGCCGGCCAGGAGGGCGGCGGCGGCCGCCGCCGTCGCCGACGGCTTGGCCTCCGCCTTGGACGCCGGCCGGCCGGCACCGGACGCCGCCGGGGCGGGGGCCGGCGGGGCGGGCGGCGGGGTCTGGGGTTCGCGGGCGGCCCTGGCGGCCTCGGCCAGCCGCTCCTCCATCTCGTAGGTCGGCTTGTGGAACGGGTCCCCGATCTCGTCGGGCGTGGCGCCCGGCCGGGCGTCGGCCGGACGCTCGTTCATGTTCAACTGGCAGGTGGCACAGTAGGTGGCCTCGGGCTTGGCCTCGGCGAAACAGTGCGGGCACAGACCCAGGTACTTGGCCAGGCGGGGGGCTTCGGCCGCATACGTCCAGTCCTGGTGGGTCGTCGGGCCGCGGACGACCGAATCGGGCTTGATGCGGCCCTTCTCGATCATCTTGATGAGGGTCTCGAAGGTAACGCCCCGGCCGCTGGGGTTCCGCGAATCCAGGTAGAACCAGTCGCCGACGACCTCGCGGGAGGCCTTGCGGACCGCAAAGGAGTAGGAAGTGCGGCAGTGGGGACACCGGTCGCTGCCGCGGTCGAGGATCCGACCACAATACACGCAGGGCGCCTGCGAGCCCTTGTAGGCCGGCTGGTCGGTTGAAGCGCCGTTGGCCTCGCCCATGAGCGCGCCCACCCCACCAGGGGTTATACGGGTAGCCGATGCCGCCGGACCCGTCCATCGGCCACGACAAAGGGGATTATAAAGCCCCTGGGGGTCAGTGTCAATCGAGCATCGGGGCGGAGGCAGCCGCGTATCGGGCCGGCGCCGGCGGGATTTTCCGCCCCCGCGGTTTGCTTTTCCGAAAAAGTGGGGTATACTAACCGGGTTGTTAAGGGGGTTGGGTAACGGCAAAGGGCACTTCCTGCCTTTCGCAGAACCCCAACCATGGAGCAGGCGGTCCATCTATGGGAGCCGCAACCGCGCCGAGCGGCCGTAAGGCCGCTCCGCCAAGCGTTGCGGGGGCCGCGTGTGGCTGTAGGGGGTTGTGGAGCACTCGAGGGGAGGACCATGATGAAGCACGTATGGATGGGTACACTGTGCGCCGGTCTGGGATTCCTGCTGTTGGCGGCCACGGCAAACGGCGCGGTCATCACGCCGCTCCAGCAGGCCGACTTCGATCCCCAACAAGAGGATTTCGAAGACTATTTCAACAACAACGGGTGGAATCTCTCGGGCTATCTCCTGACGTGGGATAACTCGGGCGGCAACCTGGCGCCGAACGACTTCGATCCCACCGCCAATCCGCAGTACGGCCCCGGCGGCGGAAACCCCGCCTGGCTGACATTCGATACCATCACCAATGGTGGCGGTGGGGGAGGTGGCGGGGGAGGTGGTGGCCCCACCGGCAGCCTCGACACCTTCAAACTCGGCAACGACCTCGGCGGCACCTGGCAGATGGACTTCTCGGTCCTCATCTTCGACCCCGACTTCGACGGCGAGAAAATCAACGTCTACCTCATCGGAGAAACCACCGACGGCGACCCCGACGTCGACGATAACACCGCCACATTGGAGAAGGCCGCTGTCAACGCCGGCAAGATGCTCACCTGGCACATCGACGGCAACGCCGGCGAGGAGGTGACCGTCTACATCGAGGCCATCGGCGAGGAAAGCCACGCCGCCGCCTTCTTCATGAGCGACGCCAACGCCAACACCGTTCCCGAGCCGGCCACCGTGGCGATGCTGGCGCTGGGGGCCGGCGGGGTGCTGGCGGCCAGACGGCGTCGGCGCTAGCGCGCTTCTCCCCTTTCATAGGTATTTCCGGGCGGTCGAGCCATCTCGGCCGCCCGTTTTCTTTCCCCGCACCCTCTCCCCCCGCAGCGCAGGGGTTTATCCCCGGCGGATGCCCCAGGCCCCACGGTCTCACGGCCGCTCCATACGGATCCCGTTGGGACGGGCGTAAAGCCCGGCGCTACACCGCTGAAGCGCCGGGGGCCCGCTCCTCTACGGTCGCGGCTCGGTCGCGGCTCGGGTCTGGCTCGGTTACGGCCCGGTACGGGCGAACGGCGGCGTTGGCTTGCAGCGGCCGGGCCGCCCCGCTATCATACGCCCCGATCACCAGCCGAGGAGAACCCATGGCCAACGAGCGACGCGGCATCGCCGCCGCCGGAAACTGGATCATCGACCACCTCTTCATCTGCGACCGATGGCCGCAGGAGGAAACCCTCGCCAACATCCTCGACGAGGACCGCGGCACGGGCGGGGCGCCGTACAACGCCCTGCTGGACCTGGCGAAGTTCGGCCCCGCCGAGGGCGGCGAGCCGATCCCCCTGGAGGCCATCGGCCTGACGGGCGACGACGCCGACGGCGCCGCCATCCGGGCCGACTGCGACGCCCACGGCATCGACGCCTCGGCCCTGGCCGCCACCGCCGAGGCGCCCACCTCGTACACGAACGTGATGGTCGTCCAGGACACCGGCCGCCGGACCTTCTTCCACAACCGCGGGGCGAACGCCCGCTTCGGCCCCGAGCACGTGCCGGTCGAGGCCATCAAGGCCCGCCTCGTCCACCTGGGGTACCTGCTGCTGCTGGACCGCATGGACGAGCCGGACGCCGAATACGGCACCGTGGCGGCGCGGCTGCTGGCGCGGCTGCGGGAGGCCGGCATCGAGACCAGTATCGACGTGGTCAGCGAGGACAGCGACCGGTTCCCGAAGATCGTCAAACCTGCCCTCGCCCACACCGACTACGCCATCCTGAACGAACTCGAGGCCGGCCGGACCACCGGCCACGAGTTGAAACCCGGCGGCCGGCCCGACGCCGAGGCCGTCCGCGCCTCGGCCGAGGCCCTGCTCGGGCTGGGCGTGGGACGGCTCGTGTGCATCCACATGCCGGAGGGGGCGTACGTCCGGACCGCCGACGGCGAGGAGGTCTGGCAGCCGTCGCTCGCGCTGCCCGAGGGCTACATCAAGGGGGCCGCCGGCGCCGGCGACGCCTTCTGCGCGGGGCTGCTCTTCGGCCTCCACGAGGGGTGGGCGATTCAGCGCGGCCTGCGGCTGGGGGTGTGCGCGGCCGCCCGGAGCCTCTCCCGCCCCGGCTGCACGGAGGCGTGCGCGAGCCGTGCCGACACCCTGGCCCTGGCCGAGGAGTTCCCCTTCCAGCCGGCGGTGATGTAGCAGGAAGCCGCGGGCCACGGGCCGCGAGCCGTGCGGTGTCTGGCACCTTTGTGCTGTTGAAAGGTGCCTGACACCTTTCTCCCGGCCGGTCGCCGCGGCGTTCGAGCCCGCCACGGGCCTTGCGCGGGGAGGTTCAGTCGCCCCGCCGGGGCTTTGAAAAAAGAAAAAGGTATCGGGGGCCCTCGGTTCCACGGGCTGGCGCCCGTGGCTACAGTCCAACCGCCCCGATGGGGCGGCCAAGGCACACGATGCAAAACATCTCCGCAGCGCGCCCACGTTTGTGCCTGCCGGGGAAGCGGCGGGTCATCGTCATCCGCCGTGGCCTGCGCCATGCCCCGTAGGGGCATCTGATCTGTAGCCACGGGCGCCAGCCCGTGGTAGGATGCCCCCAACACCATATCAAGCCCCGTCAGGGGCGATTGAGGAGGCGGCCATGGGACACACCTATTCGAACCTCCTGTATCACGTGACGTTCAGCACGAAGGAACGCCGGCGTACGATCCGGGAAGCCTGGGCCGACCGCCTCCATCAGTACATGGCCGGCATCGCTCGAGATGAGTTCGGCAAGGCCCTGGCCATCGGCGGCACGGAGGATCACGTGCACGGCCTGCTGGTCTTGCCCACGACCGTTTGCATCGCGGAAGCGATGCGCAAGTGGAAGAGCCTTTCGTCCAAATGGGTCAACGAGACATTGTCGCCGGCAGAGCATTTCGCCTGGCAGAACGGCTACGGCGCCTTCACAGTCAGCCATTCGAACGCCCCCCAAGTCGCGACCTATATCGAGGGGCAGGCGGAACACCACAAGCGGATGACGTTTCAGGAGGAGTTCATCGCGCTGCTGGAACGGCACGGCATCGAGTACGATCCGCGGTACGTGTGGGACTGAATCCTTTGGGCTCAGTCGCCCCGCTGGGGCTTTGAAAAGAAAAAGGAGAGGGGCGCGTCGGCTCCGAGTTCCACGGGCTGGCGCCCGTGGCTACAGTCCAACCGCCCCGATGGGGCGACCGGCACTCTCGCCCCCGTCACACTCACGCCTGCGGCAGAATCACCACCTTCAGGTGCTCGCCGCCGGGCGTGGACATGAGTTCGAACCCCTTCGGCGTTTCCGCCAGCGGCAGGCGGTGCGTGATCATGTCCGCCACCGGCACCCGCCGGTTCGCGATGAGCGCGAGCGCCACCGTCGCATCGTACGGCGAGTTGCCGTAGGAAGGTTTCAGCGTCACGTCGTTCCGCCAGAAATCGTTCAGGGGGACGGGAAGCTGGACGCCCGGGTCGGTCGTGGCGAAGCAGAGGACCGTTCCGCCGCGGTCGACCGAGGCCAGGGCCTGCTTGAACGCCGCCAGGGCCCCCGCGCACACGATCACCAGGTCCGCGGGTTGGCCGAGCGCGTCGCGGACGAACGCCGGCACGTCCTCGCGGGCGTCGCACACCTCGGCTGCGCCGAAGCGCTTCGCGAATGCCATCCGATGGGGCGCCACGTCCGTCGCAACGATGCGTCCGGCGCCGCTGGCGACCGCCAGGGCCACGTGCAGAACGCCCGAGATGCCCGACCCCAGGACCGCCACCGTCTGCCCGGGCTTCAGGCCGGCGCTCCGCTGCCCGCGGACGACGCACGCC
>CAYTJE010000090.1:0-12150 GCA_964437855.1 uncultured Anaerolineales bacterium
CCCGCCAGGCCCTGGAGGTCTGCCCGGACTGCGCCGACGCCTACGTCATCCTGGCCGAAAGTGCAGGCAACCCGGAGAAGGCGCTGGACCTGTACGGGAAAGGCGTGGAGGCCGGGCGGCGGGCCCTCGGCCCGGAGGTGTTCGAGGAGGACGCCGGCCACTTCTGGGGCATGCACTCGACCCGCCCCTTCATGCGGGCCTTGATGGGCCTGGCCGAGGTCCAGCAGGCGCTGGGCCGGCCCGACGAGGCCGTGGCCAACTATCGCGAACTGCTCCGCCTGAACCCCGGCGACAACCAGGGGGTGCGCTATCTCCTGCTGCCGCTCCTGATCGAGCAGAATGCCGACGCGGCCGCCACCAACCTGGTGGGGCAATACGAGGAGGAGATCACCGCCGTCTGGCCGTACTGCCGGGCGCTGCTGGCGTTCCGCCAGGAGGGTGATATCCCCGCGGCCCGCCGTCTCCTCGAGGGGGCGATGGACGCCAACCCGTTCGTGCCGGAGTACCTTCTGGACGAGGAGGCGCCGCCCGGTTGGCCCGACGGTTACGCCCCCGGCAGTGAAGAGGAGGCCCTGGTCTGCCGGGAGGAGTGCCGGGGTGCTTGGGAATCGACGCCGGGCGCCCTGGATTGGCTCGAGCAGGTTGCCGAGGCGGAAGAAGGGGCATGAAGTTTCCCCATAGGGTGCCCGGTTGGTCAGCAGCGCGCTTGGGCAGTCCGGGCGGCCACCGTGGAGTTCTGCGGACCGGACAGACAGGCGGCGACGACTTGGGCCAGGTCGGGCGGCAGGCCCATTCGGCTTCGCTCGGGGCAGGTTTCGGGCGTGTTTTGGGGCCTCTCGTCGGCGCGCTGAAAGGGCGCTGAAAGGGGTGGAGGCGGGAGGCGTAAGTCCGCGTCAGGGCGAGACTTGCGCGAATCGGGCACCGCTTTACGAAAGCGGTGCTCTACCGTTGAGCTAAGGTGGCTCGGAAGGACGGGGATTATATCGGCACGCCCCGCGCGAAATCAACGGCTTTTGTGGCCATGCCTGGTCATGCGCGGCGCTTATGGGCGACGCGGCGATCCGCGGCCTGTGGACGAGACGGCCATTCGCGCCTTTTGGGCCGACACGGCCATCGGGTATGGCCACATGTTCTGGCGACATTCGAACCTACTGGTAGCGCCAGGGTTTATCCGCGGCGCAGGCCCCCGGGCTCATGGCCGCTCCATACGGATCCCGTTGGGTCGGGCCTAAAGCCCGGTGCTACAGCGCGGTCGCCAGAACCTGTGGCCACACCCCGGCCATCCGTGGCTTTTACGGGCGATTGGGCCATCCATCGCAGCCCCCCAAGAATTTTTATTATTTCCGTGGGGGTTCACCCCCCTTTCATGTTCGCCGGTGTAGACTGTGGCGGATAAAGATGGATGCCAAGGCGCTCCGGGTGGTCCGGGGCGCCGGCAGCCTGATGGAGAAGGAGGTGGACCATGACGAAATCGCTACAGTGGCCGATTGTCGGGGTTCTGGTTGCCGTGGTCGTGGCCGCGGGGGTGCCGTTTGTCCTGGGCTGGACCTCCGCGGACCCGCAGCCGGTGGACCAGGGCGAGCGGGAGAGGGACGTGACGATCGACGAGGTCCCCGAGGCCGTCCGCGCCACCATCCTCCGGGAGGCCGGAGACAACGAGATCGAGGAGATCGAGGAAGAGACCAAGAACGGCGTCACGACCTACGAGGCCGAGTGGCACGAAGGCGGCAAGGAGGTCGAAATCGAGGTGGCCGCCGACGGCACACTCCTGGAGAAGGAGATCGAAGACGACGATGACGAGGGTGACGCCGGCGACGACGACGAGGATGATGACGACGAGGACGATGACAACTAAGAAGGCTTGACAGGGCCTGACCGGGGCGGACAATTCCCCTCATGGCCCTGGCGTGCTGCCCCTTCCCCGTGCCGGCCGGCGCCGCGGCAAGCGGGCGTCGGCCGGTACCTTCGAGAGTCGGTCGAGCATGAAGGTTCTGCTGGTCGAGGATTACGAGCCCATCCGCACGTCCGTGGCCCGGGGGCTCCGCGAGGCCGGCTTTGCCGTGGACGCCACCGGCGACGGCGAAGAGGGGCTCTGGTACGCCCGCTCGGGCGAGTACGACGTGGTCGTGCTCGACCTGATGCTTCCGAACGTGGACGGGCTGACGATCCTGCGGCGGATGCGCGCCCACGAGAACCCGGCCCGCATTCTTATTCTGACGGCCAGGGACACCGTCGCCGACCGCGTGCAGGGCCTGGACCTGGGGGCCGACGACTACCTGGTCAAACCGTTCGCGTTCGAGGAACTGCTGGCCCGGGTGCGGGCGCTGCTCCGGCGGCGGTACGAGGCCCGGTCCCCCGTGCTGCACGTCGGCGACCTGGAAATCGACACGAGCACGCGGACGGTGCGCCGCGCCGGCCGGCCCGTCGACCTGACGGCCCGGGAATACGCGATCCTGGAGTTGCTGGCGCTCCGGGCCGGCCAGGTCGTGACGCGCGCCGAGATGTGGGAGCACCTGTACGGTTTCGACGCGGAACCCGACAGCAACGTCATCGACGTGTACATCGCCCGGCTGCGGAGGCGGCTGGAGCGAGGCAAGCGTGGCCGCCTGATCCACACCCGCCGGGGGCTGGGCTACGTTCTCGGAGAACCCGAGTGATGGGGTCGCTCCGCACCCGACTGATCCTGAGCACGATTCTCGGCACGGCCGCGGTGCTGGTCGGGGCCGGCGCGCTGCTTTACGCCCTCGTGCGCGACGGCCTGGTGGACCAGTTCGACCGGGCCCTCCTGGACAAGGCCCGGCTGCTCGCCTCGGCCATGGAGTGGGAACGCGGGGAGGTGGACCTGGAGTTCGACGAACTCGACATGCGTGAGTTTCAGACGGCCGACCGGCCGGCGTACCTGGAATTGTGGCTGGCCGACGGCTCGGTCCTGTACCGCTCGCCCTCGCTGGGCCAAGCCGACCTGGAGCGGGCCGCGGGCCCGGGGGGCGCGCCGGCCTTCCGGCGTTCGACCCTGGCCGACGGCCGCCCCGCCCGCGCCGTCGGCATCACGTTTACGCCGCGGATCGAGACCGACGGCGCGGCGGACCGACCGCAGCGCGACCGTCCCGGCAAGGCGGACCCGGACGCCGCCGACCCCGCCGTCACGCTGGTCCTGGCCCGGGGCACCGGGCCCGTCGATGCGGTGCTGGCCCAACTAAAGACGCTCCTGGTGGCGGTGGGCGCCCTGGCGGTGGCGGTGTCGGCGGGCGTCCTGTGGCTGGTGGTTCGGCGGAGCCTTCGGCCGGTGGAGGGGCTGGCCCGTCAGATCGGCAGGCTGGGCGAAGACGACCTGGCCGCCCGCATCCAGGCGCCCGACGCGCCAAGCGAACTCCAGCCGGTGGTGGACCGGCTGAACGATCTGCTGGGCCGCCTGGAGGCCGCCTTCGAGCGGCAGCGCCGGTTCAGCGCCGACGTGGCCCACGAACTCCGGACGCCGCTGGCCGGCCTGCGGTCCACGATGGACGTGGCGCTGGCCACGCCGCGCCAGGGGCCCGAGTACGAGGACTCGCTCCGGGGTTGTCTCCGGATCGCGATCCAGATGCAGGCCATGATCGAGCATCTGCTGGCCCTGGCGCGCCTGGACGCCCGCCAGATGGACCTGTGCCCGGAACCCGTTTCTCTGAATCAGGTCATCCAGGACGCCTGGCAGCCGTTGGCCGAGCGGGCTCAGGCCCGCGGCCTCGACGTGGCGTGGCACCTGGCCGAGGAGGACCGGCTCGTCACCGACCCGGTGCTGCTGGGCCTCATCATCCGCAACGTGCTGGAGAACGCCGTCGTCCACGCGGATGAAGGCGGGACCGTAACCATCGGAACCGAGGTGCGGGACGGCGTGCAGGTCCGCGTGGCGAACAGCGGCAGCCGACTCTCCCAGGACCAGGCCGACCGCGCGTTCGAGCGATTCTGGCGCGGCGACGCGGCCCGGACCGAGGCGGCCGTCCACTGCGGCCTGGGCCTGCCGCTGGTCAAGACGGCCACGGAGGCCCTGGGCGGGACCATCCGCGCGCGCTCCACGGCGGGCGGCGAGTTCCGGATCACCGTCTCCCTCCCCCTCCGCCCGCCGGGCCGCTGACGACGCCGCCCGACGCGACCCTCGCCTAACCCGACAACGCGACTTCCCGCGCGGCCCGTACCCTTTTACAGCACGGGTCCGTACGGGCCGCGCTTCAACGTTCTGTAGCGCGGTGGCTCTCCTGAGCCACCGCGCGGCAATCCGCCACACTCGGCCGCGAAGGGCTCTGAAGCGCGCTACTCCGTCGCGTCGGCGGCCGGCGGTCGAAGGGTATACTTGAAGGTCCCGTCCTTCATGCGGCCAAGTTTCATCTCCAGCACCTTGCCGGCCTTATTGACGGTCATCGTGAGCAGCGGCCTGACGTTGCCGCCCGGGAACACCCGCTGGAGGGCGATCCCGGCCTTGCCGTCGGCCCCCGCCGGGGACCGCTGGAGCACGCAGCCCGTCTGGAACGTCAGCATCTTCGGAAAGGCGATGTTGTCGGGGAACTCGACCAGCGTCACGTCCTCGATCTTGCCGGCCTTCGGGAGCAGGCGGGGCGCAAAATACAGAAACGCGCCGTGCGTCAGCAGCAGACGGCCGGTAGTCGAGAGGCTCTCGGACCAGGACCGGGCGGTCGGGAAGGGATGGCGCTGGATGTCGGCGAAGCCGGTGGCCTCGGCGTCGGCGGTCCAGGTGTCCTCGGCCTGGCTGAAGGTGACCTTGCCGGTCATGAGTTTGAAATCGGCGATGTGGGTGGTCACCTCGCCGCGGGTCGGGTTGGGCGTCGCGGCGCCCTTGTACACGATCTGGCTCTTGAAGCCGGCGTCGGCGGTTTCGCCGGCGGTGCGGAACGTGGCGGTGAAGTCCTCGTCGATCACCGCCAGGGAGCCGACCGTCATGACCTCCAGTCGCATCCGGCCGACGGATCGGTCGCCTCTGAAGACGTCGAGCCGCACGTTCGTGGTATGGATGCCGGCCACGCCGGCGACGGCGGCGGCGGCAGACGCCAGGGCCAGGACAGCCGCCGCGCAGGACACGGCGCGAAAACGGTTCATGGGTCACCTCGTGTCAACGATACGGCTGCTGCATGTTTGTCATTCTGAGGAGCGGCGAAGCTGCGACGAAGCATCTCGCCTCGATGCCTTTCGCACGGCGAGATTCTTCGGCCCCGCCCATACAGGTCCGTACTGGGCAAGCGGAGCCTCAGAATGACATCCTCCTGTTACCTTCACCGGGCCCAATAAACGGGCGAGTCGCCGGGCGTCACAATCGGCCGGAGCGCAGGATCGCGATGACCAGCCACACCCCCAGCAGGCCGGCCAGGAAGAATCCCAGGATGCCGAGCAGGGGAATCTCGGTGTACGGCACGTTGGGCCCGATCTGGGCCTGGAGCAGGATGGCCGACCCCAGGATGATGGATGCCACGATCATCGCGAACGCGATGCGGTTGCTGGAGCGGTCGAGTTCGTTGATCAGGTGCTCGAGGTTCTCGTGGCGGAAGAGGATCTGGAACCGCCCGCGAATCAGTTTCCGCATCAGTTGGCGGAGCGAGCGTGGTCCCTGCTCGGCCATGGCGGCCAGGTGGTAGGCGGACGTCAGCCCGTGGTGGGCGAGGCGGCGGGGCGAGGCCTTCTCGGCCATGAGTCGGCGGACCTTCGGCCGGACCACCTCGACCATCTTGATCTCCGGGTCCAGCCCAAGGGCCACCCCGCCCATCGCCACCATGCTCTTGCCCAGGAGGACGAAGTCCCGCGGCAGGACGACCCGGTGCCGCCGGGCCGTGGCGGTGATCTCGTCGAACAGGTCCTTCAGGTTCAGGCGGCCGATGGGCACGCCGGCGTACTTGTCGGTCATGGCGGCCAGGTCGCCCTTGAGCCGTTCGCTCTCCAGGTCGTCGGGCAGGGCGGCCAGGTCGTCGAAGACGTCGACCACGATGTCGAAGTCGTGGTGGAGCGCCGCCACCAGCACCGTGCCGAGCCGGGACCGCATGGCGTCGCTGAGGCGGCCGATCTGGCCGAAGTCCAGGATGCCCAGCACGTCCGGCGCCTGGACCACGAGGTTGCCCGGATGCGGATCGGCGTGGAACAGGCCCAACTCGAAGTATTGCCGCATGAAACACTCGCTCATGTGGCGGGCGAGGGCCTGGCGGTCGACGCCCAGGCGCTGGAGGGCCTCGTCGTCGTAGATGGGGACGCCCTCGATGCGCTCCAGCGTCAGGACGCCGGCGGCGGTCAGGTCCCACAGGACGTCCGGCACGCGGACGTGCGGGTTCCCCTGGAACGTCCGGCGGAACCGCTGGGTATTGGACGCCTCGGAGACGAAGTCGATCTCCCGCCGCACCGTCTGGGCGAACTCCTCCACCAGCATCACCGGCCGGTAGATGCGATACTCCGGCACGTACCGCTCGGCCAGGTCGGCCAGGCGGGTCAGGATGTCGGTGTCGGCGTCCAGGACCTGGCGGATGCCCGGCCGGCGAACCTTGACCACGACCGGCTGCCCGTCCTTCGTCCGGGCCGAGTAGGCCTGGGCGATGCTGCCGGCGGCGAAGGGCTCGGCGCCGAACTCGTCGAAGAACGTCTCCACCGGCCCGCCGAGTTGCTCGCGGATCTGCCCGCGCGCCTCGGCCGTCGGAAACGGCTTGACGCGATCCTGGAGTTTGCGGAACTCCTGGATGAACGCGGGCGGCAACAGGTCGGTCCGGCTGCCGAGCACCTGGCCCAGTTTGACGTACGTGGGCCCGAGTTCCTCCAGCACCCGGGCCACGCGGGCGGCGGTGGACGGGTCCGGACGCTGCTCGGGCGGCTCACGCCGGTGCAGCAGCCGCTTGCGGAACGGCACCAGCCGCTCCAGCCGAAGGCTCAGCACCAGCCAGCCGAACCCGTGCCGCGTCAGCACCGTGACCACGTGCCCCAGGCGGCCCAGGCTTCGGATCTGTCGGCCGAAGGGAATCAGGCTCATGGGCAATACGCTTCCAGACGGGCTCGGAGTCGCGGGCGATTATAGCCCTCCGGCGCGGAGCCGGGCAATGGAAAAGGCCGCGCCCCGCATCGGCCGACGCCTTACCACGGCCCGGGGTCGGCGAAGTCGGCGGTGGCGGCGACGGCGAGGTACACCTCGGCCGCCCCGGCCCGCTTCAGGACGCGGGTGCACTCGGCCACGGTAGTGCCGTTGTTATCCGTCCCGGTCCGGGAAGAAAGGCTCAAGGGCCACCAGCAACTCGGGGATGTCCTGCCGGGCCGCCTGCCAGACCTCGGCCAGGTCAACCGCCTCATAGTGATGGATCATCTTATCGCGCATCCGACCCATCTCCCGCCAAGGCAACGAGGGATGAGCCTCCTTGAAGCGGCCGGAAAGCCGCTTGGCAGCCTCGCCGACAACCAGTAACTAATGACGGCCGACTGCGTCTTCGCATCCGCCTGGAAGGCCGCGAAGTCCATGCCCTCGACGAATTCCACGACAAGCCGCGCCGCGTTCGTCACGTCAAGTAGGGTGGCACGGTCGCGGTCAGGCGGCATAGATCGTCCTCGCTGTCTGGAGAATCTCGCGGCGGCGAATCCAATTCGGGCTGGATTCCACGCTCCGAAGGGTCACCAGGTCTACCTCCCGGCCGAGGCGTTCGACCAGTTCACGTTCCATACGGAAGTGGTCGAACAGGCCCCATCGAGCCTCCGGCTGGAACGTCACCAGCAGGTCCACGTCGCTGTCGGGACCGAAGTCTTCCCGCAGCGCCGACCCGAAGATCGCCAATTCCCTGACCTTCCAGCGGTCGCAGAAGGCAGCCAGTTGCGCGTCGTCAACCTCGATGCCCGCCATCGCTACGCACTCCCATGTCGGTCCGGCCCGATTATATCGCCCGCCCCCCTTGCCGCAATAGAGCAATGCAACCCAGGCTGATGGCGCGGTGGTTCTCCGCAGGCCACTGCGCCCTACCTTGTCGGGGTGGAGGCGAGGCCCGTACGGGCCGCGCAGGCTCCCGGACCCTGTCCGCCCGCGCCGCGCCTACCACGGCCCCGGGTCGGCGAAGTCGGCGGTGGCGGCGACGGCGACGTACACCTCGGCCGCCCCGGCCCGCTTCAGGACGCGGGTGCACTCGGCCGCCGTCGTGCCGCTGGTCATCACGTCGTCGACGAGCAGGACGGTCCGGCCCTTCAGGTCCGCGCCGGGCCGGACCCGGAAGGCCCCGCGGACGTTTCGGCGCCGTTTCGGGGCCGGGATGCGGGTCTGGTGGGCCGTGGGGCGCGTGCGCCGGAGCGTCCAGCGGTCCACCCCCCGGACCGCCGGCACGGCGCGGACCAGTTCCCGCGCCACGGCGAGCGCCTGGTTGAAGCCCCGCCGCACCCGCCGGCTCCAGTGCAGCGGCACCGGCACCAGGCGCGTGACGCGGTCGGCCCAGGGGGCCAGGGCCAGCCGGTCGGCCAGCAGCCGGCCCAGCACCGGCGCCAGCCCGGCGCGCCGACCGTACTTGCACCGGAGAATCAGGGTCTTGAGCGGTCCCTCGTACGCCCCGGCCCGTACGGCCGCATCGAACGGCACGGGATACCGCCGGCAGAAGACGCACCCGTCGGGTCCGGCGGTGTGCGGTCCGGCGCCACGGCCGCAGGCCGGGCAGTAGGACGACTGGATCAGGGCCGCCAAGGCCCGGGCACAGGCCTCGCACAGCGGCCAGCGGCCGTCGGGCGGCGCCGGCCTCCCACAGGCGGCGCAGTGGGCCGGCAGGAGGAGTTGCCCGACCGTCCTGGCCACGCGGCGGAGCATGGCAGCATCGTACCGGGACGGGGCGCGGGCCGGCAAGGGAATCCGGGCGAACGGACTGCTCCCTGACGGTCGCGGGTAGTGGTGGCGCGTGGAGGGCACGGGCCCTTTCCCCCGGCGGGGCGGTCTGGTATGATTCCGGCAACGCCCCGGGCGGGCGTAGCGAGGCCGGGTATGCGAATCCTCCACCGCTACATCCTGCGCGACATGGTCAAAGCCCTGGCGCTGGCGCTGGCGGCGGTGACGGGGCTGTTCAGTTTCGGCCTGGTGCTGCCGACGCTCCAGGAGTACGGGCTTGGGCCGCTCGCCTCGCTCCTGTACATGGGGCTGGTCATGCCGCGGGCGGCGTACCTGGCGCTGCCGCTGTCGGCGGCGCTGGCCGGGTCCCTGGTGTACGGTCGGTTGGCCGCGGAGAACGAACTGATGGCCTGCCGGGCCAGCGGCGTGCCGCGATGGAGCCTCTTCTGGCCGACGTTCGTCCTGGCGACCGGCGTCGGCACCCTGACGCTTCTTCTGGCGGCCTGGCCCCTGCCCGAAAGCAAGTACACCGCCAAGGCGCTGGCCAAGGCCGACATCGAAAGCCTCTTCTACAGCGAGTTGACCCGCACCAAGGAAATTGAACTGGAGGACGTGGATTTCCAGATGACCGTGGACCGCGTGGTCGGCGACATGCTGCACGGTCCCACGCTCCGCTACAGGGACAAGGGCGGGCAGACGTACTGCTACGCCCCGTACGGCAAGGCGACGTTCGACCGGGACAACCACCGCGTGACCCTGGCCCTGCGTGAAGCCGTGGTCATCGACGAGGCCCGCAAGGTGCCGCTGCGGGGAACCCATACGGTCAGCGTTCAACTGCCCACGCGCCTGCCGCGTGACGAGGACGAGTTGAGCCTGTGGCACCTGATGGCGGTCCGGCACCATCCGGAATACAGCGACCGGTACCGGCGACTGGCGGAGGACGCGGACCCGTCGGCCAAACGGCGTATCAAGCAGATCGTCCGGGCCCGGGTCATGTCGGAGATGCACGGCCGTCTGGCGATGGTCGCGGGCTGCTTCGGCCTGGTGCTGCTGGGGGCGGGGCTCGGCATGGTCTTTCACAGCGGGAACCTGCTGACGGCGTTCGGCGTGGCGCTGGCGCCGGGGCTGGGGGCCTGGTTCCTCACCACCGGGGCCGTCAAGACCGTCGCCCGCGCCATCGAGAACCCCCAGGACGAACTCTATCTGATCTGGACGCCGAACCTGGCGGTGGTCCTGCTGGGCCTGGCGCTGCTGGCGTACCTGTCGTGGGTGTGGTCGTCGCCCGTTCGCCTGCGGGACCTGCTGCGGAGGCGACGCCCGTGAAACTCCTGGACCGCTACATCCTGACCACCTACCTCGTGTCGCTGCTGATCGTGGCGGCGGCGGTGACGGGCGGCGTGGTCCTGCTCGACATGAGCCTGAGCATCAACAAGTTCCTCGACCTGAAGGCCGAGAGCGAGGCGGCGGGCTTCGGCACGATGCTGGCCCGCATGGCCGACTACCACTTTCACCGGTCCCTCTTCTTCTTCAAGTACTGGGCGGCGCTGGCCCTGCTGGTGGCGGCCGCCGCCGCCATGGTCCGACTGCACCGGACCCGCGAACTGACCGGCATGAAGGCCGCCGGCGTCAGCCTCTACCGCGTCCTCTGGCCGGTCATCGCGGTCGGCCTGGTGGTCAACGGCCTGTTCATCGTCAACCAGGAATTCGTGCTGCCCGGCATGGCGGCCGAACTGGCCCGCGACCCCGACGACCTGGAGGCCGTGCAGGAGTTCCCCGTTGAGTTCGTCCGCGACGAGCGGAACAACATCCTCTACGCGCCCATTTACGACCCGGCGACGCAGACCATGCGGGCCAAGAAGAAGGTCTTCGAGGACGGCCGGGTCTCGTTCCTCGCCCGCGTCCGCATCTTCGAGCGCGACTCCTCCTACCAGGCCGGCCGCACCATCGAGGCCGAGGCCGCCACCTGGGACCCACGACTCGGGGCCTGGCGGCTGAAGGGCGGCGTCCGCCTGCCACCCCTCAAGGGGGCGTCCGTCCTGGAACGCGTGCCCCACGACGCCGAGGGCGAACCCTGCGACCTCTACTACACCAACGTCGGGCCGGAGGAAATCCTCCGCCACCGCACCAGCGACTATTACCGGTACATGTCGTACGGAGAACTGAAGGCCCTGGCCCGGGACCCGATGGTCGGCAACCGGCTCCAGGTGGAGGTGGCGATGCACCAGCACGTGACCCAGCCGATCCTGAACCTCCTCATCCTGCTGCTGGGGCTCCCGTTCGTCGCCGGCCGGGACGACCGCCGTTACCTGGTCGGCATGGGCCTGGCGGTGATCCTGGTGATCGGCGTCTTTCTGGTGTGGTTCATCGCCACGTTCTTCGGCAACGCGGGACACGTGCCGCCCATCTGGGCCGCCTGGATTCCGGTCTTTCTCGTCCTGCCGCCCAGCATCCTGAGCCTGGAGATGATGAAGACCTAGACATCGAGGGATCAAGGCATCAGGGTTTCCCGCGTGGTGGTCCCCGGCCGGGAGCGGGCGGGCGGCTCTATCGCACGGTGGAGAACCTTCTTGGGAGACAGAACCATGAAACGTCGAACGTTCCTGAAAGCCGGTACGGCAGGCCTGGCCATCTCGGCGGCGGCCGGCGGCCCCGCGGCGGCAGCCGGCGCCGACGCCAAACGCGTCGGCGTCATCGGGTGCGGCTGGTTCGGCAAGTGCGACCTGTTCCGCCTGATCCAGGTCGCCCCGGTCCGCGTCGAGGCCCTGTGCGACGTGGACTCGCAGATGCTGGCCGACGCCGCCGACCGCGTGGCCGAGCGCCAGGCCTCGAAGAAGCGGCCGACGACCTACGCCGATTATCGCGAGATGCTCCGCAAGGAGGACCTCGACATCGTGATCGTCGGCACGCCGGACCACTGGCACCCGCTGGCCGCCATCGCCGCCATGCAGGCCGGCGCCGACGTCTACGTCGAGAAGCCCATCTCGGTGGACGTGGTCGAGGGCCGGGCCATGCGCGCCGCCGCACGCAAGTATCAGCGCGTGGTCCAGGTGGGCACGCAGCGCCGCAGCACGCCGCACATCATCGACGCCAAGCAGAAAATCGTGGACAAGGGCCGGCTGGGCAAGGTCGCCTGGGTCGACACGTGCTGCTACTACCACGGGGGCATGCGAGGCCGGCCGGAGCCGACCGACCCGCCCGAGCATCTCGATTACGAGATGTGGACCGGCCCGGCGCCCCGCCGGCCGTACATCCCCAAGATGCACCCGCGCAGTTGGCGGTCGTTCATGGAGTACGGCAACGGGACGATCGGCGACATGGGCATCCACATGTTCGACATGGTCCGCTGG
>CAYTJE010000091.1:0-11747 GCA_964437855.1 uncultured Anaerolineales bacterium
CCGCCCTCGCCGACGAACGCGCACCGGCCCCACTGGCGGGTGCCCTTGAGGGCGAGGAGCCGGCCGGCGGCGGCCCCCGAACAGTCGATGGACGCCTCGCATCCCCGGCCGCCGGTCAGGTCCCGGACGGCGGCGAGGGCCGCGTCGGCGTCGTCGGCCTTGAGGGCGTGGTCCACCAGGCCCAGGTCCCGCGCCAGTTTGATGCGCCCGCCGGCGATGTCGGTGCCGATGACCATCGCGGCGCCGAGGGCCCGGCCGAGCATGGCGGCGGCCAGCCCCACCGGCCCCAGGCCCACGACGAGCAGGCGGTCGGCGCCGCACACGCCGATGCGCGTCAGGGCCTCCCACGTCGTCCCGAAGCCGCAGGCGCACAGGGCGCCGTCGGTGTAGGTCAGGCCCTCGGGCAGGGGGACGCAGGTGTTCTCCTCGGCCAGGAGGTAGGCGGCGTGGCCGCCGTCGCGCTGCCAGCCGTAGGCGGCGCGGAAGCCGCTCTTACATGAAATCATGTAGCCATGGCGGCAATCCTCGCAGTTGCCGCAGCCCGAGATGTGGTAGACGACCACGCGGTCGCCCTCGCGGCGCGCCTTGCAGGCGGGGCCGACCGTCTCGATCTGGCCGCAGGGCTCGTGGCCGGCGACGGTGCCGGGGATGTACCCCTCGGGCCCCTTGCCGACGTGCTCGCGGTAGATGGCCCGGATGTCGCTGCCGCAGATGCCGGAGGCCTTCATCCGGATCAGGACCTGGCCGGGGCCGGGTTCGGGCACCTCCTTCTCGACGAACTCCACGGTGCTGTTGCCGGGCAGAATGACGCCGGTCATCGTAGCCATTGGGCTGCTCCTTTGATGCGGTTTATCAGGACCGGTAAAAGTACATGACCGCGTTGTGCGGCGACGTCATTCTGAGGCCCCGCTTGTCCGGTACGGACCTGTATGGGCGGGGCCGAAGAATCTCGCCGTGCGAAAGCGAGGAGGCGAGATTCTTCGTCGGCCCTTTCGGGCCTCCTCAGAATGACGACTCGCGAGACACGTCACATTTGTCTTTCCGGGCTCAATAGCCCGCTTACCCTCGGACGCGGTCGTACAGGCCGCGGACCTCCTCGCGGGTGGCCACGCGCGGGTTCCCCTCCCCGTCCGGGAACTCCATGCAGTGGGCCAGGATGGCGTCCATCTCGTTCTCCGGCACGCCCAGGTCATCCAGCGTGGTGTACATGCCGATGCGTTTGAGGAGGTCGTCGATGGCGTCGCAGGCCTTCTCGGCGGCGGCCGTTTCGGGCTCGCCGGCCAGGGCGGGGTCCAGGACCCGCCCCACCGCCGCAAACCGCTCCACCGCCGACGCCCACGTGAACCGCGTGAACGCCGGGTACACCACCGCCAGCGACTGGCCGTGCGTCACCTGCGGGCAGTGGCCGCTGATCGGCTGGCCCATGGCGTGCGGCAGGGTGGTGCCGACGTTGGCGATGCACATGCCGGCCAGGGTGTCGGCCCAGGCCATGGCGGAGCGCGCCGCCAGGTCCGAGCCGTCCTCGACGGCCCCGGGCAGGTTGGCGGCCACCAGGCGGATGGCCTCCAGCGCCAGCCGGTCCACGTAATCCGAGTGATTGACATTAATGTAACTCTCGAAGGCGTGCGTGAAGACGTCCCAGCCCGTCGAGGCGGTGATGGCCGGCGGCACCGTCCGCATCAGGGCCGGGTCCACGATGCACGCGCCCGGAAACAGGTTCGGATGGCACAGGGCCGACTTGCACTTCTCCGCCTCCCGCGCGATGACGCTCACCTTCGTCACCTGGCTGCCCGTGCCGGAGGTCGTCGTCACCGCCACGATCGGCAGCGTGGCTTCGGTGGGCTGGGTGTCGCGGAAGAAGAGGTAATCCCAGGCGGTGCCGGGGTGGGTGAGCGCGACGGCGGCGGCCTTGGCGGTGTCGATGGCCGACCCGCCCCCCAGGCCGAGCACGACGTCGGCGCCGCGGTCCCGGCCCATGTCGGCGGCGGCCGTCACGTTCGCCAGCGTCGGGTTCGGGCGGACCTGGTCGAAGTGGACGACCGCCACCCCCGCCGACGCCAGCGATTCCTTCACCGCCGCGTACACCGGCGCCAGGGCGGGAAACTCCGGCACGGTCGTCAGCAGACACGTTGAGCCGCGTGCGGCCACCACCTGGCCGACCTCGCCCACCCGGCCGGCGCCGAACCGGATCTCCGTCGGCTGATAATAGTCGAATGGCTTCATAAGTTACCTCCGTCTTGCCTGTCCGGGATACGCCGTCTTACCCGTCCGGGATGCGCCCGGCCGCGCGCCCCGCCTCACGTCCCCCCGGCGTAGTACGAGAGGACGTCCTTCCGTCCGATCACGCCCACCAGCCGCTGCTGCGCATCCACGACCGGCACGCACCGGATGCGGCGGGCGTGAAAGAGGCTGATGACCCGTGCCAGCGGCCAGTCGTCGCAGGCGGTCACCACCTGGCGGGTCATCAGGTGACCGACCTTCTTCGAGATGCCGCCCGGCATCAGCAGGTCGGTCTGCGAGATGATGCCGGCCACGCGTCCCCGGCGGTCCAGCACCGGCATCGCCCCGATCGGGTTCGACAGAAACAGGTCGATGGCCGCCCGGCACGGCATGTCGGCGTGGGCGCACACCACCTGCCGGGTCATCAACTCGCGGACCCGCACCCGCGACGGGTCGTGCAGCCGGCGGACGTCCAGCCCCATCTCCACCTCCACCTCCCCGTGCCGCGACAGGTCCTCGAACCCGCACTTGCGGAACACGTGCCGGGCCCGAAGGTTCGTCGCCTCCACCGAGAGCCAGATGCGGCCGAAGCCGACCTCGTGGGCCAACTGGACCGCGCACCGGGCCAGTTGCGTGCCGATCCCCCGGTTCTGGAACGGCGGCGAGACGACCACCAGCATCTCGCACGCCTCGTCCCCCATCGGAAACAGCGCCGCGTGGCCCACCACGCCCGCGTCCATCGACAGGGCCACCAGGTTCAGACCCGTCGCGATCATGCCGCGGACCCATCGTCGGCAGGCATCGTCGCGGATGGGCGGCAACCCCCAGAAGGCGTTGCGGGGCTCGTAGGCCAGGTACATCGCCGACAGGGCGTCGCCCCGGTCGTCGTCCAGCGGCGTGATCACGATCGGGTCGCCGCGCTTGGTGACAAAGGCGTGGGGCACCTGGGCAATCGTCGATTCGCTGAGGCGGGGGTCCATGGAGTTCGCCCCCTTCCGGGCGCCACACCTGCCGACGCCGGGCGCCACACCTGCCGACGCCGGGCGCCACACCTGCCGACGCCGGGCGCCCCGCAGCCGTCCCGGCGAGAGGCTGTTGCCCAACCCTACAACGCTATCTCGTGCGCGGCCCGTACGGGCCGCGCAGCCGCAAAAACGCACTTTCGCCCGCGGTGGGTACGGAGACCCATCGCGCAAAACGGTGACATCGCGCTGGAGGTCTAACCCCTCACCCTTGACGGGCCTTCGCCCGCCGTAGCGGGCTGCGGCCGCGGGCCGCCGGCCCGGCCCAAGCCTACACCGCTGCGGCCCCGCTCGCAAGCCTCCCTTACGGGAATCCGGGACGGTCGGCCGCCGCCCGAAGGGCAAAAACCCATTTGACACGGGTCCGGGGGCACCTATACTCATCTGGGCCGAACGCCCGGCGTATCTCGATGGTGCAACTCCCGGGCCCCGCTCCCGGCCGCATGCGTCGGGGGGACCGCTCATGGTACACAACGGAACACGGTCGCAGCGAGCGGCGCCGGCCCGCACGAGCCGCCTCCCGGCCGCCGGCGAGCCCCAGCGCCGCGCCCTGGCCGACCTCACCCGCGTCAGCGAGATGGTCGCGGGCGAGTTGGCCCTGGACGTCGTGCTCCGGTCGGCCATGGACACCGCCGCCGACGCCATGAACGCCGAGGCCTGCTCCATCCTTCTTCATACCGCCCCGGGCCAACTGACGTTCCACCTGGTGGACGGGCCGCAGAGCAACGGACTGGCCCGCACCGCCTTGCCGATTGACGACCGCAGCATCGCCGGCTGGGTGGCCAACCACCAGACGCCCCTGGTCGTGGCCGACGCCTACCAGGACAGCCGATTCAACCCCGACTACGACGCCCGGACCGGGTTCCGGACCCGCTCCATTCTGTGCGTCCCGCTGCGGGCCAAGGGCGAAGAGGTGGGCGTCATCGAGGTCCTGAACCGCCGCGACGGCCGACCGTTCGCCGAGCACGACCTGGCGTTCGCCCAGGCGGTGGCCGGCCTCATCGCCGTCGCCATCCAGAACGCCAGGCAGCACGAGGCCCTGATGAAGGCCCAGCGCCTGGCCACCATCGGCCAGACCATCGCCGGCATGGCCCACTGCGTCAAGAACATCCTCAACGGCCTCCAGGGCGGGTCCTACATGATCGACCAGGAGGTGGACCCCGAGGCCGGCTCGAAGACGGCGGCCGGCTGGCGCATCGTCAAACGCAACATCCGCTTCCTCAGCAACATCGTGCTGGACATGCTCAGTTACTCCAAGGAGCGCAAGCCCCTGCGCCGGCCATGCCCGCTCGCCGACCTGTACGAGGACGTCGTCGAACTCCTCCAGGACCAGGCCGCCGAGCGCGGCGTGACCCTCACGACCGGCACCCGCGCCGACGAGGTGTGCGCCGACGAGGCCGCCCTGAAGCGGTGCCTTGTGAACCTCGTCGGCAACGCCATCGACGCCTGCGGCGAGGGCGGGGGCCTCGTCGAACTCCAGGCCGGACCCGCCGAGAAGGCCGGCCACGTCGCCCTCCGCGTCTCCGACAACGGGTGCGGCATGGCCGAGGCCGACCGCCGGCGAATCTTCGACCCCTTCTTCTCCACCAAGGGCGGAAAGGGCACGGGACTCGGCCTGGCCGTCACCAGGAAAATCGTCCAGGAGCACGGCGGCGTCATCGAGGTCGAGTCCTCTCCCGGCCGGGGGACGGTCTTTACGCTCGTGCTGCCGACCTCGCCCCCGGAACCGGCCGACGGGTGACCGGCCGGCGGGGACCGACCCTCGGCCCCGCGCCGCGGACCCGCCAACAAGGAGACCCGATATGGGCAAAGCGCTGATTGTCGACGACGAAGCCGACGCGCGCCAGTTCGTCCGCGCTGTCCTGGAACCCGACGGATGGGAGGTCGCCGAGGCCGAGAACGGCCAGACCGGCCTGGAGCAGGCCAGGGCCCTCAAGCCCGACCTCGTCATCCTCGACGTCCAGATGCCCGAACAGGGCGGCTTCACCATGTTCAACGAACTGAAACAGGACCCCGACCTCGGCGGCTGCAAGGTCGTCATGCTGACCGGCGTCCGAGAGAAAATGGGCATCGGCTTCTCCGCCGAAGACATGGGCGACTACTACGGCGCCGAGCCCGACGCCTACGTCGAAAAACCCGTCCAGCCCGGCGCGCTGAAACGCGTCATCAAGCGGCTCTTCGAAGGCGACTGACCCCGCGCAGCAAACTCGCGTTCTGCGCGGCGGGGCTCCGCACCCGCCGCGCCCCCACGCGATGGACCGCGGCCCGTCCGCACGGATCCATACGGACCCGCGAAGCACAAGGGCCCGTGCGGCAAAAGGGTCTGGGCCCCCCACGCACCCCGGACCGATAACCGGACCCGTGAAGCAGACGACCCCATCCCGCCGGCAGCCCGTCTCGCTCAGGCTCTCGGTCACCGACCGCTGCTGCCTCCGATGCCGCTACTGCAAACCGGCCGAGGGCGTGCCCCTGGCGCCCCGGCGCCAGGTCCTCCGGTTCGAGGAGATGGCCCGCACCGCCCGCGCCCTGGACCGGCACCTCGGCCTGACCGGCGTCCGCCTGACCGGCGGCGACCCGCTCGCGCGCACCGACGTCCTGGAACTGGTCCGCCTGCTCGCCGCCATGGCCGCGCCCGACCTGGCCCTGACGACCAACGGCCAGCGCCTGGCCCCCATGGCCGACGCCCTGAAGGCCGCCGGCCTCCGCCGAGTCAACGTCAGCCTCGACACCCTCCGGCCCGACACGTTCCGCTGGCTGACCCGCGGCGGCTCGTTGCAGGCCACCCTCGACGGCATCGACGCCGCTCGCCGGGCCGGCCTCGCGCCGGTCAAACTCAACGTCACCGTCCTGCGGGGCGTCAACGACCGCGAGGTGGCGGACCTGGCCCGCTACGGCCTGGAGCGGGGATGCCAGGTCCGGTTCCTGGAACTGATGCCCATCGGCGTGGCCGCCGACCGGCACCGGACCTGGTTCGTGCCGGCCGGCGAGGTCCGGGCCGGGCTCCGGACCGCCTTCCACCTGGCCCCCCTCCCCCACCGGGCGGGGGCCACGAGCCGGAACCTCGCCGCCCGCGACGCCGACGGCCGCGAGGGCCTCCTCGGCCTCATCGCGCCGTGCACCGAGCCGTTCTGCGACGGGTGCCGACGGCTCCGGCTGACGGCCACCGGCCGGCTCCTCGGGTGCCTGGCCCGCCCCGACGGGCCGGACCTCCGGCCGCTCCTCCGGGGCCCCGCCCCGGCCGGCGACGCCCCACTCGCCGCCGCGGCGCGGCGGGCCCTTGCCGTCAAGCACACCGGCCGGCGATTCACCGAGCAGACCGCCATGGTCGGTATCGGGGGGTGAAACGCTCTTCGCCGAAACATCACCACGTGTCGCGCGGCGGGGCTCCGGACCCGCCGCGGAGGGCTTACCGCCATGGCTGACGACCCAACGCCCACACCGCCGGACCCGGCGCCCGAAACCCACATGATCGACGTGGGCGCCAAACCCATCACCCGCCGGCGGGCCCTGGCCGAGGCCCGCGTCGCCGTGGGCCGGGCCGTCGCGGCCCGCATCGAGCGCGACGGCGGCCTGGCCAAGGGCAACGTCCTGGAGACCGCCCGCCTGGCCGGCATCATGGCCGCCAAGCGGACCGCCTCGCTCATCCCCCTGTGCCATCCGCTCCCCCTCGACGCGGTCGAGGTCCGGGCGGACCTGGAGGCCGACGGCGTCCGCATCCGGGCCGAGGTCCGGGCCGAGGCCCGGACCGGCGTCGAGATGGAGGCCCTGACCGCCGCCGCCGTCGCCGCCCTCACGGTCTACGACATGGTCAAGGCCGCCGCCCGGGGCGCCCGGATCGAATCCGTCCGCCTCCTCGAGAAGGACGGCGGCGCCTCCGGCCGCTGGAGATGCCAGGAGCACACCGATGCCGCGGATTGAGGCCCTCTGCATCGCCGAGGAGCGGGGCACCCCCAAGCGGGCCGTCCCCGCGGTCCGCTTCCGCCAGGACCACGGCATCGAGGGCGACGCCCACGCCGGACCCGGACACCGCCAGGTCAGCCTCCTGGCCGACGAAGACGTCGAGGACGTGCGGCGGGCCGGGCTGCCCGACATCGCGCCCGGCGCCTTTGCCGAGAACGTCGTCCTCTCCGGCCTGGACCTGGGGGCCCTGGGGCTGGGCACCCGCCTGCGCCTCGGCCGCGAGGTGCGCCTGGAGGTGACCCAGATCGGGAAGGTCTGCCACTCGCCGTGCGAGATCGGCCGGCGGACCGGCCGATGCATCATGCCCGAGCGCGGCCTGTTCGCCCGGGTCCTGGCGGGCGGGCCGGCCCAGGTCGGCGACCCGGTCGAGGTCCTCCACTGCGTGCCCCGCGAGCGGTTCCAGGCCGTCCTCCTGACGGTCAGCGACCGCTGCGCCGCCGGCCGGGCCGCAGACACCGCCGGCCCCGCCGCCGCCGAGGTCCTCCGGACCGGCCTCGACGCCCACCTCTACCGGACCGAGATTCTTCCGGACGACCGGGACCGGATCGCCGACCGCCTCCGCCACTGGGCCGACGGCCGGGGCATCGACCTGGTGGCGACGGTCGGCGGCACCGGTTTCGCCCCGCGCGACGTGACGCCCGAGGCCACCCGCGCGGTCGTCCAGCGGCCGACGCCCGGCCTGGACGAGGCGATGCGGGCGGCCTCGCTCGCCAAGACGCCCCACGCCCCCCTCTCCCGCGGGGCCTCCGGCATCCGCGGGCGGACCCTGATCCTGAACCTCCCCGGCTCCGAGACCGCCGCCGTCGAGAACCTCCGGGCCGTCCTGCCCGCCCTTGCCCACGGCCTGCGGAAACTCCGCGGCGACCCGGAACCCTGCGGGACGTAGCGCCGCACGAACGCTCGTGCGTGTTGCCGCGCGGTGGCCTTCCAAGGCCACCGCGCCTCGCGCGGCGGGCAAGACTGCCTGCCGCGCTATTATGCGGCGGCCTCGGAAGGCCGCCGCGCTCCAAGATGTTGCAAAACCGGCTCCAACGAGAAACAACCCCCATGCTGCGTGACCTGCCCGTCTTCGGCATCTGCGGCCACAGCGGCTCCGGCAAGACCACCCTCATCGAGCGGCTGCTGCCCGCCCTCTCGGCCGACGGCCTGGCGGTGGCCGTCGCCAAGGGCGGGGCCCACCACCTGGACGTGGACCACGAGGGCAAGGACAGCGACCGCCTCTTCCGCGCCGGGGCGGACGTGTACCTGGAGGCACGGGACGAAGCGCTGGTGCGGACCCGGCCGGCAGACTGGCCGCGCCACATCCCGCCCGGCGGGTCTCCGCACCCGCCGCGCACCATCCCCGACGAAAGCGCGGCCCGTACGGGCCGCGCCCCAAGGCAACGTGGCGGCGGCCGGCCCGGTCCGGCCCGCCTGGCCGACCTCGCCCGGTCCTACGACCTGGTCCTCGTGGAAGGCCGGAAGGATCTCGCGTGCGACAAGGTCTGGCTGCTCGGCCCGGCCGAGGGCGCCCCGCCGCCGGTGGCCGGTCCGTTCCCGGCGGGACCTGAACGGGTCGGATCCCTTCGGGACCGGCCGCTGGCCGTCCTCGGCCCCGGGGCCGACCGCACCGCCGCCGTCCTCGAAATCCTCCGCGCCTGGCTCCCCGAGCGGTGGCGCCGGCCGCCGGTCTTCGGCTGCGTCCTCATCGGCGGCCGGAGCCGGCGCATGGGCCGGCCCAAGCACCTCCTCCGCGACGGCGGGACCACCTGGCTCGAGCGGACCGTCGACGCGCTGGCCTCCGCCGCGGATCGCGTGGTCCTGGTCGGCGGCGGCGCCCTCCCGGAGACACGAAGCGCTCCGGCGAACGTTGCTTCAGGTGAAGGCGCGGCTCGTACGGGCCGCGACGACCCCGACGGAAGCGCGGTGGTTGCGGAGAACCACCGCGCACGTCCCATATCGGACCCCTTGGCCGCCCTGCCCCGCCTGCCGGACGTGCCGGACGCCCAGGGGCCGCTCGCCGGCATCCTGGCCTGCATGCGGTGGGCGCCCTGGGCCACGTGGCTGGTGACGGCGTGCGACCTGCCGGACCTCGCGCCGGAGGCGCTGGCGTGGCTGCTCTCGAGGCGCCGGCCGGGCGTCTGGGCCACGCTGCCCCGCGCGGCGGGCGGCCCATACGGGTCCGTACCGGACGGGCCGCCCGAACCGCTGCTGGCCCACTACGATTTCCGCGCCCGGGCGGTGCTGGAGGCCCTGGCGGCCGGGGGGCGGCTCGCCCCCTCGGCCGCCGCCGAGCACCCCAAGGTGGCCACGCCCCGGGTCCCGCCGCACCTGGCCCGGGCCTGGGCGGACGTCAACACGCCGACCGACCTGGCCGGACGGCGGTCGCAGGAAGGGTAAGCGGGCTTAGAACGTCTTGCGCGGTGGGTCTCGGCATACGCCTCCGTATGGACGTACCCACCGCGCAACACATCGCAATGGCTAGCCGCGAACGTTAGTGAGCGGTGAGTCCATCGGCACGGTCTCGAGGACCTCGCCCGCCGGATGGCCGCCGGGCTCCAGGGGGGCCAGGGCGTCGGCCCGGCAGAACGCCACCAGGTCCGCCGAGCCGTGCGTCGGCACCGGCCGGACGGTCCACCCGTCGCCGGACCGCCGCAGCACCGCCGGGACGTACCGCCGCCGGTCGCCCCGGACGGTGACGGCCTCGGCGAGGGCGGCCGGAACCGTGGCCGGCGCCGGCGACGCCTCGCCCATCATCGCCCGGATCGCCGCCTCCACGTACAGCCGGAACGCGACGAGCGTCGAGACCGGGTTGCCGGGCAGACCGAAGACGACCCCGCCCTCGCCCGTGGCGAAGACGGTCGGCTTGCCGGGCTTCTGCCGGACCGTGGCGAAACGGATACGCAGGCCCAGGGCCTCGAACACCTTGGGCACGAAATCCCACTTGCCGACGCTCACCCCGCCGGAGACGAGCAGGAGGTCCCGCGCGAGGCCGTCGGCGAGCCGCGCGTGCAGGTCCGACTCCGTGTCGCGGGCCACGCCCAGGTCATCGAATTCGATGCCGACCCGGCCGCAGCAGGCCGCCAGGCTCCACGAGTTGGCGTTGCGGATCTGGCCCGGCCCCGGCGTGGCGGAGACCGGCACGAGTTCGTCGCCGGTGGCGAGGACGGCCACCCTCGGCCGGCGGACCACGCGGACCCGCTCCCGCCCCACGGAGGCAAGCAGGCCGACCTCGGCCGGGCGGAGCCGGCGGCCGGCCTCCAGGACCGTCTCGCCCCGGCGCACGTCTTCCCCCCGGACGCACACGTTCCGCCCCGGCCCGCGGGCCCGCAGGACGCGGACCCGCCCCTCGCCGGCCGGCTCGGTGTCCTCGACCGGCACGACCAGGTCGGCGCCCTCCGGCAGGGGCGCCCCGGTCATGATGCGGGCGCAGGCGCCCGGCTCGACCGGCCGCGACGGCACCGAGCCGGCAGACAACTCCTCTGTCACGGCCAGTTCCGTCGGCAGGCGGGCCAGGTCGGCGGACCGGGCCGCGTAGCCGTCCATCGCGCTCTTGTCGAACGGGGGGAGGTCCAGGTCGCTGGCGACCGGCTCGGCCAGGACGGCCCCCACGGCCTCCGGGACGGGCGCCTCCACCGCCTCGAGCCGGGGCGTATGCGCCAAGACCAACCGAAGGGCTTCGTCCGGCGAGATCATGTCCGTCTGCCTCCATACACGGCCACCGAGAGCGTCTTGAACACCACCGCCACCCGCTGCCCCAGCGCCAGGCCCATCTCGCGCATTGACCGCTCGGTCACCAGGGCCACCACCGGCACGCCGACGTCGACGGTCACGCGGACGGCGTCGCCCTGGACCGCCATGGCCGCCACGCGCCCCGGGAAGGTGTTCCGCGCGCTGGTGGCCGCGGGGCCGTTCGGGTCCCGCTCCCCGCGGGTCCCTTCGGGAGGGGGCCGGCGGCTCAGGATGACCGTCCGCGGGTCAATCACCACGTGGGCCGGACCGCGCAGGTCCGTCGCCAGATGCACCACGCAGCACGGGGCAATCTGCATGGCCGGCTCGCCGGCCCGCTCGAGGACGGTGCCGGCAAAATGATTGTCGAGCGGCGTCTCGGTCAGCCGGCCGGCCACCAGCCCGACGCAGCGGTCCGCCAGGCGGTAGGCCGCTGCAAGGTGATGGGTGGCCAGCACCACGCTCCCCCCCTGCCGGGGCAGACCGGCCAGGGCCCGCTCGATGACGTCGGCATGCTGGGCGTCGAGGCCGGCCAGGGGCTCGTCAAGCAGGAGCACCTCGGGCTCGACCGCCAGCGCCCGCGCAACGGCCACCCGCATCCGCTGACCGGCCGACAGGCGCCGCGCGGGCCGCCCTGCCGCCTCCGCCAGGCCAACGGCGTCCAGGACGGCCTCGGCGCGGCGCCGGGCCTCGCGCCGGCCGACGCCCCGTGCCGACAGGCCGTACGTCACGTTGGCCAACGCGCTCGCCGCGAACATCCAGGGTTCCTCGTGGACCAGGACCACGTGCCGGCGCAGCGCCGCGGCGTTTCCCCCGCCGACCGTCCGACCCAGGAGG
>CAYTJE010000092.1:0-11643 GCA_964437855.1 uncultured Anaerolineales bacterium
TGCCGCCGCCCGTGCCGCTGCGCCGGGCGCGGAACGTGAGGCGGTACACGGCCCCGGGTTCCATCGGCACGGAGTCGGAGAGCCACTGGTTGTTGTTCTTCCCGTTGCCGCTGACGGCGAGGGCGCGGTCGCCGTCGGCGGCGCCGCCGGAGAGCCACTCGCCTTGGCCGCCGGAGAGCGTCCAGCCGGCGGGGGCGTCGTCGCCGCGCTCGAACGACGGGTTCGGCACATCGACCGTCTGGCCGCCGGCGGCGGCGCAGAGGGACAGGACGAGCATCCAGACGGCTGCGGAGCGCATGGGAGGCTCCTTCCGGGATCAAAAAGAAGCGCGCGACCCGTATGGGCCGCGCGCCAAGCGTTTGCCGAGTCGCCCATCGATCGGGTCAGGCCGTGACCAGTTCCCAGCCCTTGCGAGGCTCGCGGCGGACGAAGCGGTCGGCCTTGGGGTTGTTCTTGATCTTGAGGTTCTCGGGGTCCCAGGTGACTTTGCCGCCGGCCCTCAGGGCCACGACGCCGAGGAGCATGGCCTCGACCAGCGGACCGCCGTAGGTGAAGTTGCTCTTGGGGTAATCCCAGGGTTTCTCGCCCTTGGCCGCCATGAGGAACTCTTTGTGATGGCCGGGGCTTTTCGGCATGCGTTCGGGCTGCTCGTACGACTGCATGAACGATTCCGGGATAAGGCGCGGCCCGTCGCCGTAGTCGCCCTCGACGTAGAGTTTGCCCTTGGTGCCGATGAAGAGGTTGCCGGACTTGCACAACGTCTTGGTTTTTCGGGCGGGGTCGTTGAGGATTTCCTCCGGCACGTCGGGCTTCCAGCCGCCGTCGTGCCAGTAGGCGACGAAGCCCGGCCGCCAGTCGTTCGGGCCGAACTCCCATTTCAGGATCATGTTCTTGGGGTGGGTCTCGTCGTTGCGGCCGTTGGCCTTGATGAGTTCACACGAGAGGGCCGTCTTTGGGTCGAGCGACCACCAGACGCAGTCCCAGGTATGGCAGCCCATGTCGCCGATGGTGCCGGTGCCGAAGTCCAGCCACCCGCGCCACACGAACGGATGATAGACGTGCTTGTCCTTCTGTTTGCCTTCGCGCCACTTGTCGGTGAACGGCCGCTTGGGCGCCGGGCCCAGCCAGAGGTCCCAGTCGAGTTGTTCGGGCACCGGGTCGGTGTAGGCGGGCCGGTCGAGGCCCTGCGGCCAGACGGGGCGGTTCGTCCAGGTGTGGACCTCCTTCACGTCGCCGATGGCGCCGTCGCGGATCCATTCGACCACCCGGCGGTTGCCCTGCCGGGCGTGGCCCTGGTTGCCCATCTGGGTCGCGACCTTCATCTTCCGGGTCAACTCGGTCATGACCCGGGCCTCGTAAATGGACCACGTGAGCGGCTTCTCGCAGTAGACGTGTTTTCCGAGGGCCATGGCCCGCGTGGCGGCGGCGGCGTGGTGATGGTCGGGCGTCGCCACCACCACCGCATCGATCTTGTTGTGCACCCGGTCGAGCATGCGGCGGTAGTCCTGGAACACCTCGGCCTTGGGGAAGATCTTCTTGGCTTTCGCCGTGCGCCTCAGGTCCACCTCGCACAAGGCCACGCCGTTCTCGTTTTTGAACTCCTTCACGTGGGCGAAGCCGCGGCCGTCGCACGCGATGAACGCGATGTCGAGTTTGTTGTTCGCGGCATAGGTTCTGGCCAGGCCCGGCCCGGCCAGAATCAACGCGCCCCCGTAGGCGCTTTGTCTCAGGAACCTGCGGCGACTGACACGGTTAGACATGGCTTGCTTCCTCCGAAAAGGGACGGTTTCTCGTTCGCTGAAGACGGCCGGCAACCGGGAACCCTACCGCGCCCCCCACCCGGATGCAACGGCAAATCGACCCGCGCCGGGCCGCCGGCCCGGCCTGTGGCGGGCCGCTACTTCTGTTTCTTGAGGGCCTTGAGTTCCTTGCGGATCGTCCCGCTCAGGTACGGCCGGGCGCTCCGGGTCAACCGGGCCAGGAGACTGAAGAACCGGTACTTCCGCACGCTGTTGATGCCCCAATCGACGGGGGGGCTGTCAAACCCCTGGTGGACGCCCTCCCCCGGCCGACGGTAGTCGTGGAAGAACCACCCCGCGTATGCCAGGACGGCGGCCATCATGTTGTTCTCGTCCGCCTGGAAGTCGTAGTGGTCGTCCTGGTTAAAGAGGACGGGCTTGGCGGGGCTGCCCATCCGGCGACGGGTGTGCTCGACCATTCGTCGGATGCGGCCGGGGTCGTCCACCGTCCGGCCGTGGAGGAGGGCGAAGTCGGCCACGTCCAGGAGCGCTCGCGGCGGCAGGGCGCCCCCGTCCATGCTGGCGCCCGCGAGCAGCCGGCCGGCGGGCGTGTTGACCTTGCCCTCCGACCGCTCCTGGACCCGCTTGACCAGTTCGTGCACCCGGTCGTCGGTCAGAATCGCGTGATCGTACCGCCGGTGGCTGCACGCGCCGGAGACCTCGACGAGTACGTTCGTGTACCGGCGCTCCAGCAGCCAGTCGGTCACCGCATCGACCGCGCGGAGGACCGAACGTTCGTCCCAGACCCGCTGGTCCTGCCCGTGGTCGAACAGGCCGAGGATCACCACCAACCGGTACGTGTCGGCCTGGTCGATGATCTGTTCGAGGCGGCTCATGTAATCGGCCCGGAGCCGGCCGTCGCGCGTGTAGGCCGAGTTCTGCCAGGGCTGGACCCGGCTGGCGCCGCCTTCCGGGCACCCGCCCTGAAGGTTCACCCCGAAGGCCACCAGGCCGCTGCGGCGCCAGTAACCCATGGCGTCCAGGAACTCCCGGACGTTGCGTTCGGGGTCCCACGGGCCGTCCGGGTAGGCCCAGCGGTCGCGGGTCGTGGGGTTGAGGTCGTCGAAGACAGCGTTGGCCATCCGCGCGCCCAGGAGGAGCCCCTCGATCTTGTGCTCCTCGCGCGCCTCGCCCTTGCCCTGCTTCAGGACCACGCCGCGGTAGGTCGGTTTCCCATTGACGTGGAAGGCCTGCTGGTCGATGCTGACACAGGTCTTCCGCTCGATGGTGTCGTCCTCTTCGCCGAGGAGGGCGGGGTCGATTTCCGGGATCGCCTCTTCCTCCGGTTCCTGCGCCTTCGGTTCCCGACCCTCCCGCTCCCGCGGCGGGCGGCGCGGCCGGCGGCGGCGCCCATCCGGCCGGGCGGCCAGGGCCGACTCCGGCAGCGACGCCGCCAGGAGCCAACCGGCCACCAGTCCGATCGCCACGAGCCAAACACGCGCCCGACGCATGGGCGTCCCCTACTCTCCGGAAGCGCGCCGATGGGTCCCGACCGGGACGGCCTGCCCTTCAGGCGGCGCACACCCTGCCCTGGCCACGCTTCAACGCGATAACTGAAACCCCGCCGGCCGACGGGCGGTTTCTGCAAAACCCGCTCACCCCACCGCCCCGGAAACGGTGTCATCACGGGCTGCCACCTGCCCGCCACATTTTGCCTTGTCCCCGCCCGGCTCGCAACGGAGAATAGTGCTATACGCCATTTCCCGCGCGGCGGGTTTCCGGACTCGCCGCGCGACGGTGACAATGTGCTTCAACGCGCGGCGGGTCAGAAGACCCACCGCGCGGAAGGGCAAAGTGACGTGTCGCAGCAGGCTACCATGGCAAACAGCATTCGGCTCGAGCCGGGGAACGCCCGTGACTATGGAAGACCGCCGGGGAGAGGAGGCGTCGTCGCGCCGCCTGCGACCGGCCGGCGCTGCCGGCCGCGGCATCCGCCTGATGGCGATTGTCGCCGTCAACCTGGCGCTGGCCGTCGCCGCCTTCGTGCTCAGCCTGCTGGAAGGGGGCGAACTGCCCGACCCGAGCGCCGAGACGCTGGCCCTCGGCCTGCTGCCGGTGTCGGCGGCGATGGGCCTGCTGCTCGCCTGCCGGCGCCTCGATCTCTCGCTGCCGATGATCCTGGCCTTCGCCCTCGTGTTCCAGACGAAGCGGTACATCGTGGTCGGCGAACCGTTCGTGCCGATGCTCACCACGTGCGCCATGGCGGCGGCCCTGGGGCTGGCCGGCGCCCTGGTCACGTGGTACGGCCGGATCGCCAGCGCCCTGTGGACCGCCGTCCTCGGGTCCGGCCTGTGGCTGCTGCTGACGGGGCTGGAGGCGCCGACGCCGGGGCCGGGCCCCTGGCCCTGGCCGTGGGCCCTGCTCCTGGCGCTGGCGATTCCGGCGGGAGGTGCGGCGGCGCTCGGCGCCACGGGGCTGGTCTCCCTGCCGAACGTGCCGCCGATCATCCGCACCGGGGCGCGGGGCCTGACGGGCCTTGTCCTGGCGTGGATGCTGGCCGGCGTCACGTGCGCGGTGGCGTCGCTGTCGGAGGCCGCGGACCTCCCGGCCGAGCGGATCCCGTTTGCCTATCCGCAGGTGGTCTCGGCGGCGGTCCTCGGGGGCGGATTCATCCTCCGAGGCCGGTGGGGGGCGGTCTCGGCGGTGGCCCTGGCCTGCCTCGGCCACCTGGCGTGGGCCCTGGCCTACCAGGCCCAACTGGCGGACCCGACGGCCGACGCCCTTGTGCCCGTGGCCGTGCCGCTGGCCGCGATTCCCCTGTACCTGGGGATCGACCGGCTCATTCGCCGCTCCACCGGCGAATCGGCACCCACCGGGTTGCTGGGCTGAGAGTTTAATCCCTAATGTCTAGGCGTCAATGGCTGTCCGCGCGATACTTTGAACGTTGAATCATGTAGCATTTTAAGTTCGCCTGGTGGCGCGGCCCGTACGGGCCGCGCGCAAAACGTGGGCTGCATGAAGCGCGGTGGCCTGCGGAGAACCACCGCGCTACCGCCCGAGGTTAAACTGCTCTAAACTTCCTTTGGACTTTCGACTTTGAATTCCCCATCCCTCCAGCGCGAGATCGACCGGCTGAACCAGCGGGGCGGGCGGATGCTCAGCCTTGTTGACCTCCTGGAGGCCGGCACGGTGGACCTGGAGATGGCTGCCCAGATGGCCGCCGTCGCCGCCCGCGGCGGCAGTTTCCTGACCGCCGCCGGGCCGGGCGGTGTCGGCAAGACCACCCTCATGGGCGCCGTCCTTGCCTTCCTCCCGCCGGGGACCGAGATCGTGCCGATCGAGTCCACCCGGACGCTCGACCGCCTGCCTCCGCCCTCAACCGACGCGCCGCAATGCCTGGTGGTCCACGAAATCGGCGACGGACCGTACTACGCGTACCTGTGGGGCCCCGCCGTGGGCCGGTACTTCGAGGCCGCCCGACCCCGGGGCCGGTGCCTGGCCTCCAACCTCCACGCCGAGACGTACGACGAGGCCGTTCGCCAACTGGCCGGCCTGGACGTGGCCGACGACGCCCTGGCCGAGGTCGACCTCCTCGCCTTCATGGTCATGCGCGGCCGCAAGCGCCGCGTCTCCACGGTCTGCTGCGCCGACGGCGCGGGCGGACACCCCCTGGCCTGGCGGTGGGACGCGAGGCGCGACACGTTCGAGCACACGGGCGCCCTGCCCCCCATCCTCGGCGACGTGGACCTCGACCCTTACCGCTCGGTGCTGGCCGCGGCCGCAGCCGACGGCGCGAAGCGGATGGAAGACCTGCGGAGAGAGTATCGTTCAAAAATCAGTGGCTGATCTTTACTATTCAAAGTACACGGTTTGAAGTTAAAGGTTCAACGTTCAACGTAGGGCGCGCGGACGGCGTTGCCGTTTTGAACGTTGAACCTTGAAACGTTGAACCTTGACCTGCCGTTCAAAACCGATTGTACCGGTTGCCGTACTCGTCCACGTGCTGGTCCGTCAGGTCGGCGTAGAACTCGCCGGTCACCTCGTTATACCACCAGCCGGCGTCGACGTCGCCCGGCGGGCGGCGTTGGGCCGGGTCGCTGGGGGTGCGGATCGAGGCGTCCCGGGTCACCGGGTTAGGCGGCATCTGTTCCAGGTACGGCCCGTAGCGATGGTCCTCGTCCTCGGTGTCGGCCGTCTCGCCCTGGTAGTCGGTGTAGCCGGTCATCTGGTCGGCGAACCGGTCTCCGTCGGGGAAGTCGTCGTGCCGGTTCCGATAGACCTGGATCTGGGCGCGGATCTTGGAGAGGTTCTCCTTGAGGTTGGTCTCCCGCGCGACGTCGGTCATGCCGGCGATCTCGGGAATGGCAATGCCCGCCAGGATCGCCAGGATGATGACGACGATAAGGATTTCGACGAGCGTAAACGCCCTGGCGGTGCACCGCATGACCGGCGCCTGACCTTTCTCCGCGGGCGAATCATCCCCCCAGAGGCGGTCCCGTGGGCCGCCTGTAAGCATGCCTGCCGGACCCACGGCGTCAAGGGCGCGCAGCCGTCCGGACATCCCAATCCAGAGCCTGCACATAAGCGTTTACCCAAAAAGGGCTTACAACGGCCTGGGTCGGTCGAGTTCCGGCCCAAGATTCCGCCGGCGTGCCGGCCGCCGACAAAAAACCGTCGAACACCCGCCCCCACGCGCACGGATTCCCCTTGGACCAGGTGCCCGTTGGACGTAGCATGCCCGTATCATCGGCAGAAGGGAGCCACCGCATGGAGTCATTCTGGCGGACCGTGACGCGCGGCGAGGCGGCCGCCCCGGCCGACGCCGACCAGGCCCGGCGGGTGGCCGACACCCTTGCAAGCGCTTTTAAGGCCGAGGTTTACGCCGAATCCATCGTCGCCGAGGGCGGCGTGCTCTACGCCGTGGCTCCCCGCCCCGGCGAGAAGGGCCTCCTGGCCGCCTGGCCCGCGGGCCGGGCGCCCGACGCCGCCGGCGCCCTGGAGGGCGAGCGCCGGTCCCTCGACCTGGCCGGGGCGCCGGCGGAAGCCGTTCTGGCCCCACGCTGCCCGGCCAATGCCGACGCCGTGCGGCGTCTCCTGCCCTGGACCGCGCCCCAGGCGGTGGCCGGCCGGCCGTCGATCGGCCTCGGCGACCGGCTCGGCCTGGCCACGCCGGGGCACGTGCGGGCCGTCCGCGGAACGGGCTACGTGCCGATGCTCGCCCAGCAGTCGATCCGCGAGATGGGCCGCACCGGCCGCTCGGCCCGCAGCGTCCTCGACGACGCCACCTGGGGCGTCCTCCAGACGGGCTTCCGCGACGGCTTCGGCGCCGACGCCGACCACCTGAAGACCACCGATGACATCGACCGATGCGCAGACGTCGGCTTCACGTTCTACACGATCGACCCCGGCGACCACGTGACGAACGCGGCCGACACGATGGACGCCTCGGCCCTGGCCGATGCGTTCGACGCCCTCCCCTGGGACGCCCTGCAATCAAGGCCCTCGGAGGCCCGGGCGGCCGCGGGCAAGACGGCCGTCGACCTCGCCGGCGGCCGGCGCCTCGCCCTGGACGAGCCGGCCCTGGTCCGGGCCGCCGTCAAGTACGGCCGGGCGGTGGCGCACACGGCGGCGCTCTATCGTCACCTCGTGGACCGGCTGGGCGAGGGCGGCTTCGAACTGGAGGTCTCGGTCGACGAAACCGACTCGCCCACGACGGCCGGGCAGCACCTGTACGTGGCGTCGGAACTCGCGCGGCTGGGCGTGGCGTGGGTCAGCCTGGCGCCGCGCTTCGTCGGCCGGTTCGAGAAAGGCGTGGATTACATCGGCGACCTGGAGAACCTGGAGCGGACGTTCCTCGCGCACCTGGCCATCGCGAGGGCATTCGGCGATTACAAGATCAGCCTCCACTCCGGCAGCGACAAGTTCAGCGTGTACCGGATGGCCGCCCGCCACGGCGGCCGGCACGTCCACGTCAAGACGGCCGGCACCAGTTACCTGGAGGCCCTGCGCGTTATCGCCGAGGGGGAACCGGCCCTGTTTCGCGAGATTCTCGGCTTCGCCCGCGACCGGTACGAGACCGACCGGGCCACCTACCACGTCTCGGCCGACCTCGCGCGGGTGCCCGCCCCGGACACCCCGGCAGACGAGGCCCTGGCGGCCCTGCTCGACGACTTCCATGCCCGCCAGGTGCTGCACGTCACGTACGGGTCGGTGCTGACGGCGGAGGCCGGCGAGCGGTTCCGCGGCCGGGTGCTCGATGCGCTGAGGATTCACGAGGACGCGTACGACGAGGCCCTGGCCCGCCACATCGGCCGGCACCTGGCGCCGTTTGTCGAATAGCCCGCCTACGGAATCGGGCAAGAGACTTGGCGGATGTCATTCTGAGGCTCCGCTTGCGGAGCCGAAGAATCTCGCCGTGCGAAAGGAGACAAGGCGAGATTCTTCGTCGCGGCTCCGCCGCTCCTCAGAATGACAACCATAGCGCTAACGGCCGGCGACGTACCGTCGCCGGCTCAACTGCCTTCCGTCTTGCCCGGCGCCGCCGCTGGCCGTAGTGTAGGGTGGGTGCTCCGCATCCACCCTACCCCTACGCCCGCTGAGAAAAGGAGTGCCTCATGGCCAACCTGCTCTCGAAATCGTGCATGCCGGAAGCCGGCTACCGACAGGTCGTGCCGGTGGGCGAGGACCCGCTGGAGGCGCTGGGGTTCGGCCTGGCGCACCTGGCGGCCGGCGAGGCGATGCCCGTCACCACGGAAGGATGCGAGTGGACGGTCGTCGTCCTCTCCGGCGCGGTCCGCGCCTACGTGGGCGAGGCGGAACTGACCACCGGCCCGCTGGGCGACCGGCAGACCGTCTTCGACGGGAAGGCCTCGGCCGTCTACCTGCCGCCCGGCACCCAGGGGCGCATCGAGGCCGCTAGCCCCGCGCGCCTGGCCGTGGCCCAGGCCCTCTCCGACGAAGGCGCCGAGCCGACCGTCATACCGCCCGAGGAGGTCCGGCCCAAGACCGTCGGGGCACAGAACTGGGAGCGGCAGGTCCACGACATCGTGGACGAGCGTCTGCCGGCCGGCCGGCTCCTCGTCGGCGAGACGTTCAACCGGCCCGGGTGCTGGTCGTCGTACCCGCCGCACCGGCACGACGAGGACCGCCCCGCGGTGGAGGCGAACCTGGAGGAGATTTACTTCTTCCAGGTCAACCCGCCGCAGGGCTTCGGCTTCCAGCGGGTTTACACCGACGCCCGCGACCTCGACGAGGCCTACGCCGTGGAGCACGACGACCTGGTCGTCCTGCCGCGCGGCTATCACCCCGTGGCCGCCGCCCCCGGCTACCGCCTGTACTACCTGTGGATGCTCGCGGGGACGAGCCGGACGATGTGCCCGTTCGACGACCCGCAACACGCGTGGATCAAGGGGCTGGAGACGTAGGGCACAGGCGAGATGGGGCTGGAAGCGTAATCGCACCGGCTCGAAACGCCGCGCCATCGAGCCCCGACCGTAAGGTCGGGGATGGGTTCGGGTGGCGGCGTGGGTCTGGCGAGGGAGAGGTTGATGCGCCGTCGAGGACCCGCGATCTCACGATCGCGGCTCGAACCATCGCGGCGCGAACCATCGCGGCTCGAACCATCGCGGCTCGAACCATCGCGGCGCGGGCAGACATGACTCCGGGCACCCACAAGGCGAACGCCGGGCGCGCGACCCGCCGGCGTAGTCCCTGCCGTCATCCATTCCGCGCGGCGGGGCTCCCCGCCCGCCGCGCTCAAGGAAACAACCCGGCTTCGGCGCGGTGGGGCTCCGCAGGCCACCGCGCCATATAGGGCTACTTTGTCAACTTCGCCATCATCCACAAAGGCCGTGGCGCGGTGCCCAGTCGTGGGCACCGCGCGGTGGGCAAGACGGCCCACCGCGCTAGAGTCGTTGTCGGTTGGTAAGAGTTGACAAAGGAGCCATAGGTGGAGCCCGGCGGCTCAGGAGAGCCGGCGCGCGGCAACCTGACTAATCCGCTTCGGCGGGCGGCGGGTTCCGGCGGCGGCCCTTCCGGCCCTCGCGAATGAGCCGGCGGATCCACATGCAGGCGGCCACCACGACCATCGGCACGCCGAGCAGGACCGCCAGCGCCACGACGATGACGATGATTTCCCAGACGCCGAGGGTCACAATGGCTGCCGGCGTCATAGGGCTCCTTTCGCACAACGATTCACGACGACAACGCACCACGCGCATCAGGCGCGGCGGGCGGGCGTCGGCGCGGCGTCCGGCGGTGAGGCCGGGGACGATTCCTACCTCTCCTTCCGCCCGGCCAGGACGACGACGGCCACGACGGCGCCGACCGCGGCGCCGAGAAAGACGATCGCGACGAACCCGCAGATCAGCAGTTCCCACGGACCGGGCATCCAGAAGCCGAGCACGTGCATGGCCCCCCTTTCATGACGGGCGCGGCACGCACCCGTTGGTCAATGGCGCGGTGGTTCTCCGTAGCCATTGCGCCTCGTGACCTCAGCGCCAAGAGGCTGTTTCAGAACCCCCTCTCCCTTGACGGGAGAGGGATGGCTCGTGCTTCGCAGCGAAGCGCCGCTTCGCAGAGTAGCAGGTGAGGGTGACAAAGGACTTGAACGCCCCCCTATCCCCCTCACCCTAGCCCTCTCCCACCTGGGGAGAGGGAATTGAAACAGCCTCTAAGCGCGGCGGGTGCGGAGACCCGCCGCGCTGCGGCTCACGGCCGGGCCGGGCCGACCGTGGCACACGGCGCGGGCGGCGCATGGAACGGGCCGCCCCTGCCCGTCGAAGCGGCCCGGAGACCTCGGCGCGGTGAGGCGGCGGGCCGGGGTCAGCCCTGCGTCTGGGTGGAGGACGTGTCGTCGTCGGCGGCCCGGTCGATGGCGTCGCCGGTCTTCTGGACCTCGTCCTGAACGTCCTTCAGGCCCTTCTTGAACTCGACGATTCCCTTGCCGAGACTCTTTCCCACCTCGGGCAGCCGGCGCCCGAACAGGATCAGGGCGATGATGGCGATGATCGCCAGTTCCCAGGGTCCCGGCATCCAAAAGGCAAGCGTATGCACGGTTTCTCTCCTGACTGAATACGGCTCTATTATACCACGGGAGCGGCGGCGTCCAAGGAAATCATTGGGCCGGCGCCGGTGTTTCGCGGCCGAGGGCGTCGCGGGCCTCGGTCACCCACTGGAACCAACCCGCCAGGCCGTCGCCGGTCTTGCAGGAGACCTCGAGGACCGGAAGGTCGGCCTTGATCCCTGCCACGTAGCGGTGGAAGGCCTCGCGGGAAAAGCCGGCGGCCTCGAGCAGGTCGATCTTATTCAGGACGACACGGTCGGCCAGTCGGAACGCCACCGGGTACTTGACGGGCTTGTCGTCGCCCTCGGGCGTACTGGAGACGACCACGCGCTGGTGTTCCCCCAGGTCGAAGGCCGCCGGGCAGACGAGGTTCCCCACGTTCTCGATGAACAGGACGTCGAGGTCCTCGAGTCGGTAGGCGTCAAGGGCCCCCTGCACCTGCTTCGCGCTGAGGTGGCATCCGCCGCCGGTGTTGATCTGCCGACAGGGCATGCCGGCGCGGGTGATGCGGCGGGCGTCGCGGTCGGTGGCGAGGTCGCCTTCGATGGCGGCCATGCGGCACTGCCGGCCCAGGGAGCGGGCGGTGGCCTCCAGCAGGCTCGTCTTGCCGGCGCCGGGCGAACTCATCAGGTTGACGACCAGGACGCCGGCGCGGTCGTAGCGGTCGGCTAGACGTGCGGCGAGGCGGTCGTTCTCGGTGACGATTGATTTATCGAGCCGGATGCGTTTCGGCATCGTCGGTCTCCACCTCGAGGCTCTCCAGCCTCAGGTCCGTCCCGCCGGTCGGGTCGGCGTCGGTCGACCCGCACGCCGGGCACACCAGGCGGAAGCCCTCCGGCG
>CAYTJE010000093.1:0-11642 GCA_964437855.1 uncultured Anaerolineales bacterium
CCGCGCGGTGTATCTCCCGATGCACCGCGCGAGGCGGCTGCGGCCGCCAAGGCGGCCGGCGAACACCACAGGCCTTGCGCGGTGATACGTTGGGAGAACGTCCCCGCGACCGAAGGTCGCGGCTCACACAGGGAGCGCCCCGTGCCCCGGACGCTCGTCATCGGCACGCGGAACGCGGGGAAGTTCCGCGAGATCGCCGCCCTCCTCGCCCCGCTGGACCTCGACGTCCGGCCGCTCGACGCCTTCGCCCCCGTGCCCCCCGTGCCCGAGACGGGTGAGACCCTGGAGGCGAACGCCCGGGCCAAGGCCCTCGGCTACGCCCGCGCCACCGGCCGGTGGGTCCTGGCCGACGACTCCGGGCTGGAGGTGGACGTCCTGGGCGGCGCCCCCGGCGTGCGGTCGGCCCGGTTCGGCGGCGAGGCCGGCAACGACGCCCTCAACAACCGGGCCCTGTTGGCGGCCCTGGCGGACCATCCGCCCGAGACCCGGACCGCCCGGTTCCGCTGCGTCATGGCCCTGGCGGCGCCGGGGCGCGTCCTGGCGGTCACCGAGGGCGCCTGCGAGGGCGTCATCACCGACCGGCCCGCCGGGTCGAACGGCTTCGGCTACGACCCGCTCTTTTACCTGCCGGACCGCGGCCGGACGATGGCCCAACTGCCGCCCGCCGAGAAGAACCGCCTGAGCCACCGAGGCCGGGCGCTGGCGGCCATGAGGGCGCGGCTGGCGGCGCGGCTCTGATACGCCGACGCCACGTCCCGCGGGGCGGGTGTACCGAGCCGCGAGCGCAAGCGAGCGGTCGAACGGCCCCGCTCGCTATCGTTCGCGGCTAGCCTTTGGGCGAGCGTGCACGAGCAGGCAAGCGGCCCCGCTCCCTGATGATGGCGGCTCGGCTAACACCACCGCGACTTTGCCGTCGCGCGGGTGTTTAACGCTTCGCTCGCACGCCGAGGGAGTCCGCGATGGGTCGTCGTGCCCTGCGCCGCCTGCTTGCGCCCCTGGCCGCGGTCATGGTGCTCGCGGCGGGGTCGCCGTGCGCCGCGCGCGGCACGGGGGGCTTTCTGCGCGACTGGACGGTGTGCGGCCCGCTGGCCGAAGCGCGGCTGGACCGGCCCGCCCTGCCGGCGGACTTCGCCGCCTACCCCGGCCTGTTCGAGGCCGGGGCCCTCTGGCTTCCCGTCCGGGCCGAGCCACGCGGACGCATTGATTTGCGAACGCTCTTTCCCGAGGTTGACAGCGGCACCGCCGTCCTGCACACGTTCGTCAAGGTGCCGGCCGAGGGCGTGTACCGGTTTCGGATCGGCAGCGACGACGCGGTCCGGGTGGACCTCGACGGCCGGGTCATTCACCGCCACGATACCTGCCGGGCGTGGCGCGCCGACCAGGACACCGCCCGGGTCCGGCTGACGGCGGGGTGGCACCGGCTGCTGGTGCGGGTGGTCAACTACGGGGGCGCGTGGGCGGTGTCGGTGCGGCTGGCCGATGCGCGGAATCGCCCCATCGAGGTGGAGCACCAGGCGGCGTGTCCCCCGCCACTGGAGGACCGGTGCCGGCTGGACGAGCCCGTGGCGGTGGGCGAGCGGGCGGCGGTGGCGCGGTACCTGGCCGGCCAGGTCGCCCGGCTCCAGGCGGACCTGGAGGCGGCCGTCCCGCCCCTGGCGCCGGCGACGGAGGGTTACGTCGCCTTTGCCGAGTACGAGAGCGCGCGGAACCTTGGCCGGCGGTTCTTCGAGGCGGTCTCGGCCCTGTGGGGGGAGGCCGTCCGCGAGCCCCCGGACGCCGAACGGATCCGGGCCCAGGAGCACCGGGCCGAGGAGGCGGCCCGCGGCTTCTCGGAGGTCCTGGCCCGCGAGACGGCCTACCTGGCGGCCGACCTCCTGCTGGCCCACGGCGTGTGGCGACGCCTCAGCGACGAGGCGCTGAGGCGGCGCGACCTCGCCGAGGCCGCCCTCCGCGTCGGCCGACTCGTGGCGCGGACCCGGTCGCTGGCGGACCGCATCGAGTCGGAGCGGCTCCTGGCCGCCCGCTTCGAGAACGACATCCGCAACTTCCGCCAGCGCGACCTGGTGGTGCGGGTGCGCGACGCCGACGGCCGGCCCGTGCCCGGGGCCGACGTCGAGATCGTGCAGCAGGAACACGATTTCCCGTTCGGGTGCAACGTCTTCGCCTTCGGGCGGTGGGGCGAGAAGGACGCCCTGTACCGCCGGCGGTTCCAGCACCTGTTCAACATGGCGGTCGTGCCGGTGTACTGGTCGGTCCTGGAGCCGCGGCGTGGCCGGCCGGCCTACGGCCGGGTCGACGCCGCCGTCCGCTGGTGCCGGAAGCGCGGTATTCGCGTGTGGGCCCATCCCCTCGTGTGGGCGGAGGCCGTGCCCCGGTGGGCCGAGCCCCTGGACGCCGAGGCGGCCCGGGCGGCCCTGCGGACCCACGTCGAGCGGACCGTCCGCCGGTACCGGAAGACCGTCGACGTCTGGGACGTGGTGCACGGGCCGGGCGAGACGGTCCGCATCGGCCGGGCCGAGGTCGCGCCGGCCGAGGTGCTCCGTTGGGCGGCCGGGGCCGACCCGACCGGGACCCTGCTCCTGACGAGCGACGACCCGTCGGCGGTGGCGGGGCTGGCCCGCCGCGCCGCCGAGGCCGGCGCGCGGCTCGACGGGGTGGGCCTGACGGCCCATCAGCACGAGGGGGCGTGGTCGATCCGCCAGATCCGCCGGGCCGTCCGCCAGGCCGCCGACGCCGACCGCCCCGTCCACCTCTTGGCCGTCACGATTCTCGGCGACCCGGAGACCGAGGCCGAGCAGGCCGAGGCCGTCCGCCATTTCTACACGGCGGCGTTTGCGCACCGGCAGGTGGCGAGCCTCACGTGGTGGGACCTGTCGGACCGGTTCGCGTGGCAGAACGCCCCGGCCGGCCTGGTGCGGGCCGACCTCTCGCCGAAGCCGGCCTACGACGTCCTGGACGACCTGCTGAATCACCGGTGGCGGACGGATGCGTCCGGGCGGACCGACGCCGCCGGCCGCGTCCGGGCCCGGGTGTTCTTCGGCACGCACCGGATCGTGGCGCGCGCCGAGGGGCGGGAGGTCGCCTGCCGGGTCCACGTGGCCCGGGGCGGCCCGGCGACCGTCGAGGTGACCCTGCCGGCGGGGCCGTGACCGCTGCCGCGCGGGTTTGGTCTTCCTGCGCGGCCCGTACGGGCCGCGCCATCGCACAGTACGCGCGGTGCATCGGGAGATACACCGCGCGGGAAGGTTTGGGCTTCCTGCGCGGGAAGGTCGCCGCCCCTGCGCTTGCGGCGTGGGGGCATTTCCCGTATCGTGTGCGGCCCATGGGGCACCTCCTCCGTATCGGGACGCGCGGCAGCCGGCTGGCCCGCCGGCAGACCGACCAGGTGGCCGGGGCGCTGCGGGCGGCCCACCCGGACCTGGCGATCCGGATCGAGACGGTCCGGACCACGGGCGACCGCGACCGGGCCACGCCGCTGGCGCGCCTGCCGGGCGTGGGGTTCTTCGTCAAGGACCTGGAGCAGGCCCTGGCCGAGGCGCGGGTCGACCTGGCCGTCCACTCCCTCAAAGACGTGCCGACCCGCGTGGCCGACGGCCTGGCGGTGGCCTCGGCCGTGCCGGAGCGGGCGGACCCGCGGGACTGTCTGCTGACGTCCGACGGCCTGGCCCTGGACGCCCTGCCGCGCGGGGCCGCGGTCGGCACGAGCAGCCCGCGCCGCCGGGCGATGCTCCTGGCGGCCCGGCCCGACCTGGCGATGACCGACCTGCGGGGCAACGTCGAGACGCGGCTCCGCAAGGTGGCCGACGGCCTCTGCGACGCCACGGTGCTGGCGGCGGCGGGCCTTGAGCGGCTGGGGGCGATGGACGCCCGCGCCGTGCCGCTGGCGACGGACGTGGTCCTGCCGGCGGCCGGGCAGGGAGCCCTGGGCCTGGAGCATCGGGCCGACGACGAGGCGGTCCGCGGCTGGGTGTCGGCGGTGGACCACGGTCCGACGCACCTGGCGGTCGTGGCCGAGCGGGCCGTCCTCGCCCGGCTCGGCGCCGGGTGCCGGACGCCCGTCGGCGTTCTCGGCCGGGTGGCCGAGGGGGGGCGGCTGCACCTGGAGGCGTCCCTGCTCTCGCCGGACGGTCGGCACCGGCTTCGGCGGTCGGCCGAGGGCGAGGCGGCCGGGGCGGCGGCGCTCGGCCGCCAACTCGCCGAGGCGATGCTCGCCGACGGGGCGGGGGACCTCCTGGCGCACGGGGCGTAAAGGGCATCGCCTTGCGCCGGGTGCCACCGGCGGCTTGCCCGCTGACGTGCGCGGTGCCCAGTCTTGGGCACCGCGCGTGAATTCGACGCGGTGGGCAAGACTGCCCACCGCGCCCATCGCGAGGCGTGACGCGTGTCGCCCGGCGCGGCGCTGGTCGAGCCCGCTGCGTAAGCAGCGGGGTACGTTCGAGTGGCGGCGCGCTCTTGGCGCGCGAGGGCGGCGCTGCGCCGGGGCGTACCCGCGACCTCCCGGTCGCGGCTCGAACGGCGCGAGCCGGGCGAAACCGGGCGGAATCGGGCAAGTCCGCCCATCGCCTTGTCGATAGAGTAGGCGCATTCCGCTGTCGGGGGGCCAAACGCAGCGAACGAAAGAGGAAACACCATGGCGACGCTGATCCACGTGACGCACGAGGCGGTCCGGAAGGTGGGCGGCATCGGGGCCGTCCTCCAGGGTTTCTTCACGGCCAAGGCGTACACCGAGTCGGTGGAGCGGTCGATCCTGGTCTCGCCGGGCACCGGCGAGTCGGCCCGGATGCTGGCCGAGGTCGGCGAGGTGATGTATTCGAGTTTCGACGGGACGGATACGGGCGGATGGGCGGAGACGTTTCGGCCCATCCAGGAGGCGTGGGGGGTGGGGATCGCCTACGGCCGTCGCCGCTTCCGCGACAAGACGACCGGTGTCGAGAGCCGGCCGGAGGTCCTGCTCCTGGACGTGGGGCGAGCCAACCTCGACCGCCTGGGCCAGGTCAAGCGGGTCCTGTTCGAGCGGTTCGGCATCCGCAGCGACCTGTACAAGACGTGGGAGTACGAGCAGTACGTGCGGCTGGCGGGTCCGGGGCTGGCGGCGTTGGAGGCGGTGGGGGCGGCCGGGGACGGTCCGGCCGTCATCCTCGCCCACGAGTTCATGGGGATGCCGCTGGCGCTGGCGGCCATCGCGACGGAGGCGGAGACGTACCGGACGATCTTCTACGCCCACGAGGTGGCGACGATGCGTCGGATCGTGGAGGGCCATCCCGGCCACGACACGATGTTCTACAACGTGCTGGACCGGGCGATGGCCAGGGGCAAGTTCGTCGAGGACGTCTTCGGGCTCCAGGCCCCGTTCTTCAAGCACGCGCTGGTCTCGGCGGCCCGGTTCTGCGATGCCATCCTGTGCGTGGGCGACCGGGTGCTGGACGAGGTGACGTTCCTGACGGCCGATTTCGCCGACAAGCGCCTGGCCCTGGCCTACAACGGCGTGCCGGCCTACGAGGTGTCGGCCGAGGACGTGGCGCAGTCGAAGGGTCGGCTCCAGGCGTACGCCGAATCGATCCTGGAGTACCGGCCGGACTACGTCTTCACGCACGTGACGCGGATGGCGCTGTCGAAGGGGCTGTGGCGGGACCTGAAGGTCCTGTGGCACCTGGAGAAGCGGTTCCGCGAGACCGGGGCCACGGGGGTGTACTTCCTCTTGTCGAGCGAACTGGGGGCGCCGCGGAAGGGCCACGAGGTCCTCGACATGGAGGACCGGTACGCCTGGCCGGTCGCCCACCGCGAGGGGTACCCGGACCTGTCGGGCGGCGAGGCCGACTTCTACGTCCACATGCAGAAGTTCAACGCCTGCGCCCGGCAGATCAAGGTGATCCTGGTGAACCAGTTCGGGTGGACGCAGGACGCCTGCGGCCAGAAGATGCCGGCGGACATGGATTTCCTCGACATCCGGAAGGGGTCGGACATCGAGTTCGGCCAGTCGATTTACGAGCCGTTCGGCATCGCCCAACTGGAGCCGCTCTCGTTCGGCGGCCTGTGCGTCATCACGAACGTGTGCGGGTGCGCGGGGTTCGTGGAGAAGGTGACGGGCGGCCGGGCGGTGCCGAACGTCCTGGTGGCCGACTACACCCGCCTGCCGGGCGAGGAGGTGACGCTCGACTCGGCCCTCTCCATCGGGGCCCGCGAGCGCAACACCGCCGAAGAGGAGGAGGCGGAGCGGGTCTCGGCCGAGGTGCTCGACCGCCTGCCCCGCAGCCGGACCGACCGCGAGCGCCTCATCGCCGACGGCTATGCGCTGGCCCGGCAGATGTCGTGGGAGGTCGTGGTCGGCGAGTACCTCCTGCCGGTGCTCGGGAATTTGGCGTGAACATTTAGCCGCCGGGCTTGCCCGGCGCGTGCCGCTGGACAGAGACACGCCGAGTAAACTCGGCGGCTAAATGTGCCGCATCGGCGTGAAACCGAAAAACTCATGCACCAAGGAGTCCGCATGTCGCCCCGCATCACCCACCTCGACGAACGTGTCGCCGGCCTGGAGCCCCGGGACCGGACCCGCTTCGACCGGCTGTACGCCTGTAATCAGAGTACGGCCCGGGTCGTCCCGCCGGAGAAGATGGAGGACTGGATCGCCGGGACCTTCCGGTACCTGGGCGCCACGCCCGGCGAGGTGCTGGAGGCCGTCCGGGCCCAGCCCGTCACGCACGTGGTGAACACGGTGACCGGGCAGGGGACGCTCTTCAACGCGGTGCGGGCGTCCCGGCCGCTGGACGCCGCCGACGCCTCGGACGTGGCCGGCGAGGTCGAGGCCGGCCGCGGCGGGCCGTTCTGCCGGCCGATGGACCTGACCCCCGCCAACGCCTTCGGCCGCATCGGCGAGAAGACGGCCGCCAACGTCGCCGCGTACGACGGGTGGCACGGGCTGGTGATCTTCGAGGACCACGACCCGCTGCGGTTCCGCGCCGACGCCTTCCGTCCGGCGGAGGTGGCGGACCTCCTGGCCACCGCCCGCGCCTGGGCCGAGCGGGCCCACGAGGCCGACCCGGAGGCCCGCTTCTTCCTCCTCATGTGGAACTGCCTGTGGAAGGCCGGGGCGAGCATCATCCACGGCCATGCGCAGATGGTCGTCGGCCGGCGGTTCCACTACGCCAAGGCGGAGCGCCTCCGCCGCGACGCCCGCCGCTACCGGCGCGACCACGATGCCGATTACTTTGAGGACCTGGTCCGCGTGCACGAGTCGCTGGGCCTGGCAGACCGGTGCGGCCGGGTGGCCTGCCTCGCGCATCTTACGCCGGTGAAGGAGCGGGAACTGGTGCTCGTGGCCCCGTCGTACGACGACGCGGATTTGCCGCAGGCCGTGTGGCGGGCCCTGAAGACCTACGCGCGGCTCGGCGTCACCTCGTTCAACCTGGCGGTCCACACGCCGCCGCTCGGCGAGCCGGACCCGGACTGGGCGGGCTTCCCGACGCTGGTGTACCTGGTGGACCGGGGCGACCCGGCCTCCCGCACCACGGACGTGGGCGGGATGGAACTGTACGCCTCGAGCGTGGTCTCGGCCGACCCGTTCGACCTGGCCGAGGCGCTGCGACGCCAGGGCCCGTAGGTTGTGCCGCCGTAGCGCCGGGCTTGATGCCCGGCGGTCGTTGGCTGGATCCACGTGTTCCCGCGTCCCACCTCCTTCGCCTTCGCCGGCGGTTTCCCGCAAGGTGCGTTTGCCGCGCAAGATGTCTCCCCTCTCGGCGTATCCCTTTGCGAACGCGGTTACGAGGGAGCGAGGCCGGACGGCCGGAGACGGAAGCGGCCTCACAGGCAAAGGAGGCGAGTCATGTTTATTATCGAGATTGCACTGGTCATTGCAGCCTGGAAGCGGGGATGGGGAAGCCTGGCCCTCCTGCCCTTCGGGATCACCCTGGCGGCCGGGTTCCTGATCGGGATGGCCATGGGCGCATCAGGGGCCTCGGAGGCCGAGATTGAGCAGGCGGGCAACGGGTTCGGCGTGTTTGCCGAGATTGCCGTCCTTGCCACGCTGGGTATCATGGCCGCCGTCGGCCGTCGCACCCACGCCGCCGGAGGTGCCGTCGCCGGTGCCGGGCGGAACGAAGCGTTCCCCTCGGCGGAGGCCGCGGCCCCGGAGGCGTCGCCGTCTCTGCCCGCCGATACCCCGCGCGACCGCACTCCTGTCGGCAGCGGTGCCTCCGCACCCCTTGCCGGGACCGTGCGGTAGCCGTGCCGTCCGCCTCGCAGGGCCCATGACCCCAGGGCTCGCGTCCCGCGGCCTGTGCCGCCGCGGGACGTTTTTTTGTGCGAGGGGGCGAGGGACGTAGGGGCGTAGGGACAGAGGGACAGAGGCGAATCCACCGCCCTGGGAATCTACTCACGCTTTCTGAATTGCGACTTGTACCAGGCCAAGTGCTGTTTGTTGAACTTGCTGGTTGGGAATCGGCTCAGGACCAAGTCGCGCATGCTCTCGTACGAGATACTGGGCTGGTCGACAAGTGCCTGAAGCACAAGGTGGCCGATGGTACCCTCCCGCGGAGACCATCGATTGCGGCGTGAAGGCGCGGGCCTGAGCCAGTCATTCCAGGCGCGTTCTTCGTACGTGCACTTGTCGGTGTCCACCAACCATATTCGCAGTTCCGGAAACGCCTGGCCGATCCGCGTCCAAGCCACTCCGTAATGTCGCGCACGCTGACGCAAGCCCCTGCCAAACCTTGCAGGCAAGGCCATCACCACGGCGTGTGCCCCGTCTTCCAGGCGAGAGACTGCACGAAAGAACGCTTCGTAGAACTGCTTCGAGCGAAGCGGGGCACCTCTTGGAAGCCGATGCATTCAATTGCAGTGACTTGGCCGCCATTCTCTGCGAGGATGTCGGCTCCCGTTTCTCCCCGGCGTCGGGGTTTGTTCCTCAGCACGTAGCCTCGTTTAGGCAGACGGTCCCTGAGAACAGCTTCCACTTCTTCGCCGCGAACGGATAATGCCATTTCATGCCTCCGAGGTCGGCGTGCGTTTTCGATCAATCCGCATTCCGAAATCAGCGCTCCGCATTGGATTTACCGCCCCAATTCCCGGCCCCGGTCGCGGGCGGCGCGGACGGCGTCCGTCACGGTCTGCGCCAATCCCTTCGCATCGAACACCTTCAGGGCGGCCTCGGTCGTGCCGCCGGGGCTGGTGACCTTGCGGCGAAGCGCCGCCGGGTCCTCGCCGGTCTCGGCCATCAGGCGGGCCGCGCCCTCGAGCGTGACGCGGGCCAGGCGGCGGGCGTCCGTCTCGGCCAGGCCCACCGCCGCGCCGGCCTCGGCCAGGAGTTCCGCCAGGCGGAAGAAGTAGGCGGGTCCGGAGCCCGAGACGGCCGTCGCGGCGTCCATCAGGTCTTCCGGGACGCGGAGGACCTCCGCCGCCGCGCCCAGGAGCCGCTCGGCTTCGGCGAGGTCGTCGTCGGTGGCGGCGGCGCCCCTGGCGATGGCGGCCATGCCGCGGCCGACGAGCATCGGCGTGTTCGGCATGGCCCGGACGACGCGGGTGCCGGCGGCCAGGAGGGCCTCGGCGTGGGCGGTCGTGAGCCCGGCGCAGATCGTGATGACGAGTTTCTCCGGGCCGAACCGCGCGGCCACGGGGGCCAGCGCCTCGTCGAACTGCTGGGGCTTGACGGCCACCAGGACCGCCCGCGCGCGGTCGACGGCCTCGGCGGCGTCGGCGGTCGCCGGGATGCCGAGGTCCTGGGCGAAGCGCCGTCGGCGGGCCTCGGCCACGTCGCAGGCCACCATCTGGCGGGCCTCCAGGACGCCGGCCGAGACGAGGCCGCGGGCGATGGCCTCGGCCATATTCCCCGCGCCGAGGAAGGCCAGGCGGGTCTCGGACATGGTCGCCACCTCCGGTTTGCGTTTCCCGCGCGGGGCCTTAAGATTCCCGCGCGGCGGGTCTCGGCATACGCCTCCGTATGGACCGGCCCGCCGCGCTGTTCGTTGCCGGGCGCGGTGCATCAGGAGATACACCGCGCGGGAACACGCTCCACCGCTCACTTGCCTTCCTTCGAGAGGATGCCCTCCTTCCGCCACATCGTGATGAGGCGGTTGGCGTTGTCGGTCATGTCCTGGAGGTTGCGGACCAGGGCCACGAGGGCCCGGTGGAGTTGGTCGTCGGTCATGAGTCGGCCCATGGTGCCCTTGCCCTCGCGGGCGTCGGTGACGGCGGCGTTGAGGCTTTCGAGGAGCGCGTCGGCGGCGTCGGCGGTCTTGGCGAGTTTCGCGAGCAGCGCGTCGCCCTTGGCGAGCAGGGCCTCGGCCTTCTTGCCGGTGGCCTGGAAGGTCTTGCCGGTGTCGGCGAGGGTGCCGAAGGCGGCGTCGGCCTTGGCCAGGCTGCCGCGGGCCGCCTTCAGGGTGGTGCGGAGGTCTTCGGCGACGTCGGCGGCCTGGACGAGGAGCCGGCCGAGGCCCTCCTCGGTGTCCTTGCCGGTCAACTGGCGGTCGACGCTGCGGGCGGTCACCTCGACCTGGGCCAGGGTGGTCCAGAGGTTCCGGCGTTTCCCCGCCTCCACGTCCTGGAGGGTGCGGGGCTCGGTGAGTTCCTGGATGTTGGCCAGGATCATATCGAGGCGTTGGAATTTATTCATGGCGGCGCGGAAGTCGGCCATGAGGTCGTCGGGCAGAAGGGCGGGGGCCCGGATCGTGCCGTCCACCGCGGCCGTCCCGTCGGCCGGGAGGTGGCCCGTCACGCGCGTGGGCGAGTGGAAGTCGAGGAACATGTCGCCGACGGTGCTCTGCTGGGCCACGAAGGCGGCCCCGCGCGGAATGCGGACCTCCGGGTTGATGCGCATGTGAACCCAGACGCCCGGCCGGTCGGGCTGGCTGCTCGTGACGCCGGTCACGTCGCCCACCTCGATGCCGTCCATGTGGACGCGTTTGCCGGTCCGGACGCCCTTGGCGGTGGGCAGATGGCCGCGCACCTCGTACCCGCCGCGGATCAGGTGGCTGACGCCCTCGAACCAGATGATGAGGATGCCGAGCAGGACCATGCCGCCCAGCACGAACAGCCCCACCACGACGTGTTTGCGGTCGTTCACGGGCACTCTCCTTCCTTCGGCGGATCCGTTCGGATCCCTTTGGGAGCGGTCAGGCCGGCGTCGCCGTGGATAAACCGCTGGACGCGAAGGTCCGGGTGTGTGCGGATGGCCGGGGGCGGGCCGTCGGCGATGACGCCCCCCTCGTGGAGCATGACGAGCCGGTCGCCCACCTTGTAGGCGCTGGCCATGTCGTGCGTGACCACGATGGAGGTGGTTTGCAGTTGCCGCTGGCACCGGACGATGAGCGAGTTGATCGTATCGGCCGTCACGGGGTCGAGGCCGGTGGTGGGCTCGTCGTAGAGGATGACCTCCGGGTCGATGGCGATGGCGCGGGCGAGGCCGACGCGTTTTCGCATGCCGCCGGAGAGTTCCTCCGGCAGGAGGGCCTCGGTGCCCTGGAGGCCGACGGTGGCCAGTTTCGCCCGGACCGTCTCGCGGATCTGCGTCTCGGGCCAGTCCTTGTGCTCGCGGATGGCGAAGGCCACGTTCTCGTACACGGTCAGGAAGTCAAACAGGGCCGCCCCCTGGAACACCATGCCGAACCGCTGGCGGATGGGGATCAGCGCCCGCTCGTCCAGGCCGGTGATCTCGG
>CAYTJE010000094.1:0-11482 GCA_964437855.1 uncultured Anaerolineales bacterium
CTTGCTGCCCTCGACGGCACGGTCACCTGCTGGACCGGAAACCCGTAAGAAAAGGAGGATCGCATGACCCTGCAACGTAGGCTACAGGGGGGGCTGGCACTGGTGGCGGTGCTGGCGGCGACGGCCGGTGCCGCCGTTCCCGCCGACGCCGCCTCCCCTGCGGACCAGGCCGAGCGCCTCCTCGCCGCGGCCGGCGTCCGGGGCGGCCTGGTGGTCCACCTGGGCTGCGGCGAGGGGCGCCTGACGGCCGCCCTCCACGCCGGCGACGCCTACCTGGTTCACGGCCTGGACGCCGACGCCTCGGCCGTCAAGACGGCCCGGGCCCATATCCGGGAGCAGGGCGCCTACGGCCCGGTGTCGGTCGATACGTTCGACGGCCGGCATCTCCCCTACGCCGACAACCTCGTGACCCTCCTCGTGGCCGACGACCCGGGCGCCGTGCCGATGGACGAAGTCATGCGCGTCCTGGCGCCCGGCGGCGTGGCAATGGTGGCCGGCAAGAAGGCCGTCAAGCCATGGCCCGAGGCCATCGACGAGTGGACCCACTACCTCCACGACGCCACCGGCAACCCCGTGGCCCACGACACGGTGGTCGGGCCGCCGCGGCGGCTCCAGTGGGTCGGCGGGCCGCGGTGGGCCCGCCATCACGACCACATGGCCAGCATGACGTCGCTGGTGACGTCGGGCGGCCGGCTCTTCTACATCATGGACGAGGGCCCCACGGCCTCGGTCCAACTGCCCGCCCAGTGGCGGCTCGCGGCCCGCGACGCCTTCAACGGCACGCTCCTCTGGAAGCGGACCATCGACCAGTGGAACACCCATCAGTGGCCCCTGAAGAGCGGCCCCGCCCACCTGACGCGCCGCCTCGTGGCCGTCGGCGACCGCGTCTTTACCACCCTCTCGCTGGAGGCGCCCCTGACCGCCCTCGACGCCGCCACCGGCCGGACCCGGCACACCTACCGGGGCACGGAGCACACCCGCGAGGTCGTGGCCTCCGACGGCGTCCTCTTCCTGACCATCGACGACGGCCCCAGCCGGCTGCCCGAATGGCGACGCCGGCACACCTACGTCTGGGACAACACCCGCCGGGCCAACAGCGAGTGGGCCTGGAAGGGCCGGAAGCGACGCCTCGCCGCCTACGACGCCGACACCGGCCGACGCCTCTGGCAGGTCCAGGCCCCGGTCGCCCCGTGTTCGGTGGCCGTCGATGACAACCGCGTCATCTTCTACGACGGCGACACGGTCGTCGCCCTCGACCGCCGAACCGGCCGCCCCCTGTGGAAGAGCGAGTCCCTCAAGGCCAACCTGCCTGTCCACACCGACACCGGTGTCCGCACCCTCCTCTATCAGGACGTCGTCCTCTTTGCCGGCAACAACGGCCGGATGACGGCCCTGGCGGCCGAGACCGGCAAGACCCTCTGGCAGAGCAAGAAGCAGCCGTCCGGCCACCACAGCCTCAAGGACCTCTTTGTGGTGGATGGCCTGGTCTGGTCCGGCGCGATTGCCAGCGGCAGGCACTCCGGCGTCTTCACCGGCCGCGACCCCCATACCGGCACCGTCGAGAACGAGTTCCCCCCCGACGTCAAGATCTACTGGTTCCACCACCGGTGCTACCCGGCCAAGGCCACCGACCGGTACCTGTTGACCTCGCGGACCGGCATCGAGTTCATCGACCCGGCCGCCAAGCACTGGGAAACGCACCACTGGGTCCGCGGCGGGTGCATCTACGGCATTTTGCCGGCGGGCGGCATGGTCTACGCGCCCATGCACTCGTGCGGATGCTACCTGGAGGCCAAACTCAACGGCTTCAACGCCCTGGCACCGGGGCCCGTCCCGGCGCCGCAGCCGGCCGACATGGCCGACGAGGCCCGCCACCAGCGCGGCCCGGCCTACGGCGCCGAGGGGGCAGGGCTGAAATCCGAGGCTTCGAAGCCGACGGCTCAGGCCTCAGCCTCCGACTGGCCCACCTACCGCCACGACGCCGCCCGCACCGGCTCCACCCCCGCCGCCGTCCCGACCAACCTGAAGCGGGCCTGGCGGACGGCGCTCGGCGGCCGGCTCAGCGCCCCCGTCATCGCCGGCGGACGCGTCTACGTCGCCACCGTCGACACCCACGCCGTCCACGCCCTGGACCTGGCCTCCGGCCGGCGACTCTGGACGTTCACGGCCGGCGGCCGGGTCGATTCCCCGCCCACCGTGTGGCGCGGCCTGGTGCTGTTCGGCTCGGCCGACGGGTCCGTCTACGCCGTCCGCGCCGCCGACGGCGTCCTGGCCTGGCGGTTCCGGGCCGCCCCCATGGACCGCCGCATGGTCGCCTATAACCAGGTGGAGTCGGCCTGGCGGGTCCACGGCAGCGTCCTGGTCGTCGACGACGTGCTCTACTGCACGGCCGGACGCTCGATGTACCTGGACGGCGGCATCCGGTTCCTCCGGCTGGACCCCGCCACCGGCCGCAAACTCGGCGAGGCCCTCTGGGACGAGCACGACCCCGACACCGGCCGGAACATGCAGAGGCACGTCCAGAACCTGAACATGCCGGTCGCCCTCTCGGACGTCCTGTCCTTCGACGGCACCCACCTGTACATGCGGTCGCAGAAGATCGAGCCGGACGGCAAGCGGCTGGAGATCCCCGTCACCAACGACATGGACCAGCACGCCGAGGCGTCGCACCTGTTCTGCCAGATCGGCTTCCTGGACGACTCCTGGTTCCACCGCTCCTACTGGACCTGGGGCCGGCGGGTGACGGGCGGCTACGGCGGGTGGTTCCGCGCCGCCCGATACGTGCCGGCCGGACGCATCCTGGCCGTCGACGACCAGGCCGTCTACGGCTACGGGCGGAAGCCACAGTACTACGTCAACGCCTCCGTCCTGGAATACCACCTGTTTGCCGCCGAGAAGCAGGTGCCCGCCAAGGCCGCCGACCGCGTTAAGCAGGCCGAACGCACCATCAACCGCCGGTCCACCAAGCGGAACGCCAACGCCTCCGACTGGAAGGTCCGCCGGCCGTTCCCGCGGGCCGACCTCACCGCCGCCCGCTACCGGTGGACCCTGGACCAGCCCGCCCTTCAGGTCCGCGCGATCGTGGCGGCGGCGAACGCCCTCGTCGTGGCCGGCCATCCCGACCTCATCGACGAACGCCGCGCCTTCCGCCTCCCCGACGACCCGGAGGTCCGGCGGCTGCTGGAGCGGCAGGCGGAGGCCCTGGCGGGTCGGCACGGCGGCCGGCTCTGGCTCGTCTCGAAGACCGACGGTCGGCCCATCGCCCGCTTCCGCACCGACAGCCCGCCCGTCTTCGACGGCCTGGCAACGGCGGGCGGACGCCTCGTCGCCGCCGCCGACGACGGCGCCGTCGTGTGCCTCGCCGCCGACGGCCCCAAGCCCCTGGAACCCGTCGGGGACGACGAACCCATCCACGTCATCTCCGACGAACCCGAGGAACCCGGCTACCTGAAACCGGAGCCGGTCGACAAGAGCGGCGACTTCGACACCGTCACCAACTGCCGCGTCGTCCAGGGACGCCTCGGATACCAACTCGTCCCGAACGGCCGGACGACGGGCCTGGCGCTGCGGAAACTCCGCCGGCCCCTGACCGGGACCGTCACGCTGAAGACCCGCGTGGTGGCGCCCGGCCGGCGGGGGTTCCTGCAAAACGGGTACATCGCGTTCGGCGACGGCCCGGCCGACGACCGGCTCGTCAAGTGCGGCGTCCGGTTCCAGGCCAAGTCGATCCAGATCGTCCAGGGCAATTTGGCGAAGAAGGGGCAGGCCAAGACCGTCGACGTCCAGCCCCCCGCCGATAAACCCGCGGACCTCGTCGTCCGGGTCAACCTGGACCGCCGGCACGTGACCCTGACCGCGTGCGGGAAGACGGTGGAGGCGAAACTGGCCCGGCCGCTGAAGGCCATCACGCATGCCGGCCTGGCCGTGGACGGGGCCGTGGCCGACTTCGCCCCGCTCCAGGCGGCCGCCGACTGACCCGGGCGGGGCGCTCGGTTCCGCATAGTAGCGCGGCGGGTCTCCGCACCTGCCGCGCGCCGACACGCTCGGCCCCGCGTCGTAGCGCGGCCCGTACGGGCCGCGCGCAGGACTGAGCCCGCCAAGCACGGCCTGCGCGCCGGCGCCCGGCGGTCCACCGGACGGCCCGCACGAGCAGGTCGTGCAGGCCCTCGGTCATGTCCGGGTGCGGGCTGAAGACGAGGACCCGCCCTTGGCCGAACGCCCCGCTGGCGACGGCCGGCGTATCGACCATCACCGCCGGGTCCGCCTCGCCCTTGCCGATGCCCGTCCGATACCGGGCCAGGACGGTATAGTCCGGCAGGTCCTCGCGGTCGGCGGGGGCCAGGATGGGCCCGTTGTGGAAGTGGATATCCAGGGGACCGGCATCCTCGCGGCCGAAGCGCGTCCGGCCGGCGGGCGTCAGGGCCATCCGGACGGTCCCCTTCCCCCGCCGCCAGTGCTTCCGGTCGATGCTGTCGGCGGCCAGGAGGGCCAGCGACCAGTCGTAGTTGGCGGTGGCCAGGTACGCCCCGGCGCAGACGCCGACGTATCCGCCGCCGCGGCGGACGAATCGCCGGACGGCCTGGCGGCCGGCCTCCCGGAGCCCCTTGGCCTGGCCGCTGCCGCTCCCGCCGGGGAAGATGACCGTGTCGAACTGGTCCAGCGCCCCCTCGCGGATATCGGCGGGGGCCACGCGCCGCAGCAGCACGTCCGCCGCCGGGTCCAGGATGCGCTCGAACCGCGGCGGGACCTTGTTGGTCCGGGTCCCCGGCCCGTCGTAGACGGCGGCGTAAACGGTGTCGGCGGTGGGCCGGGCCGCGGGCACCATGCGGTTCCGGTCGCCGGCGGCCATGCCGAGGGCGTCGAGCAGGGTGTGGACCATGATCCGGTGCTGCCGGACGCGCCGGGCCAGCGGCTGGTGCTTGTAGGTCGTCTCCAGGATGAAGGCCCGTGCCCCGAGCCGCTCGCCGCACGCCCGGGCCAGCGACCCGTCGGCGCCCCCGCGGAGCCGGGCGAACGGGTGTTCCGGGTCCGCCGCGTTCACCGCCTCCAGCATCCGGTCCTGGAGCCGCCGGGTCTCGGGGTGGGGCACGCGGATGATGCTGGACCCGACGCTCTTGGAGCCGGCCGAGCGAAACCCGTACCCTTCGTGCAGGTCCACCGTATAATCGGGCCGATGTTTCTGGATGAAGGCCCAGAGGGCCTTGGCGGCGGGGCCGCGTGCGGCGTTGGCCTCGTCGGTGCGGGGGAAGTTGCGGTTCAGGTCGGCCGCCTCCTTGGGCTGGCCCGGCATCCGCCGTTTGCCCGCCTCGAGGCCCGGCACGTTGCAGCGGGGGATGACGAGGAGCCGGCCCTTGGCCAGGGGCCAGTGCCGGATCTGCTCCGCCGCCCGCACCCCGGCCGGCTCGTTGCCGTGCACCCCGCCGGTGACCAGGACGGTGGGGCCGGCGGTCCCGCTGTCCGTGAGGTACCAGGGGGTCTGCCACTCGGTCTCGGGGGCGATGAGACCGGTGGAGGCACCCGCCTGAACCGCCGAGACGAGCGTGAGCGCGGCCGCCGCCACCAGCACGGCCGTGGCCACCCGCCGCCCGCGGCCGACGGCCGCGCCGCCACGGCCCGCGGGCACGCGGGCCGCCGTGTGTCCGCCTCCGAAACGCTCAGGCCGGGGTGTTGTATGACTCATGGTCTCTGCCCTCGTCTCGGTCGTCACGGGCCGGCATTATCGGGGCAAACCGCGGCGCCGGCAAGGCCGAACCCGGCCCCGCCCGCGGCAGGCCCGCCCGGGGACCGGCCCGCGCCGCCGGCCGGCACGAGCCAACCGGCACTCGTCCGCCCCGAATCGGGTTGCATCGTATCCGGATTCCCGGTATAGCCCGGAACGGCATCGTCACACGCGCCGTGCGCCTCGGCGCCGCAGGACCAACCGGGTCCAGGGAGGTTTGTGTATGCGCCATTCCACCGTTTTGTATATGACTCTGGCGATGTGCGTGTGTGGGGCGTTTGCGCCCGCTTCGCGGGGCGGGTCGGAGGAGGCCCGGCCGCTGACGCTCCGGCGCCTCCCCTACAACCATCCGGGCCTGGTGGTGGACCTGGGCGTGGGGCTCTGGGCCTGGCCCCTGCCCATGGATTGGGACGGCGACGGCGACCTGGACCTGGTCGTCTCGTGCAGCGACGTGCCCTCGAACGGCCTGTACGTGTTCGAGAACCCCGGCGGGGCGGCGATGCCGGTCTTCAAGCCGGCCGTCCGCGTCGGGCCCGGCAAACGGAACATCCAGGTCTCTTACGTGGCCGGCCGCCCGCGCGTCCTGACGCCCGGGAAGGAATGGACCCATTTCCCCGGCAAGGGATTCGCGTCGAGCCGGCCGATCCGCACGCCCAAGGCGGACGTCGGCGGGGGCCGCGTCCGCGCCAAACAATGGAAGTACGCGGATTACGATGGCGACGGCGCCCTGGACCTCGTCTTCGGCGCCGGGTTCTGGGGCGACTACGGCTGGGACGACGCCTACAACGCGCGCGGCGAGTGGACGCGCGGGCCGCTTCACGGCTACGTTTACGTCTTCCGCAACGGGGGCACCAACGCCCGGCCGGACTACGAGAAGCCGTTCCAACTCGCCGCCGGCGGCAAGCCGGTGGACGTCTACGGCATGCCGAGCCCGAACTTCGCCGACTTCGACGGCGACGGCGACCTGGACCTGCTGTGCGGCGAATTCATCGATGGGTTTACGTATTTCCAGAACACGGGTACGCGGACGGCCCCGCGTTACGCCCCCGGCCGCCGGCTCACGCGCGGCGGGGAGCCGCTCGTCATGGACCTCTGCATGATCGTCCCCGTGGCCGTCGACTGGGACCGCGACGGCCACGTGGACCTGGTGGTGGGGCAGGAGGACGGCCGGGTGGCGCTCGTCAAGCATACCGGCAAGGTGGCCGACGGTCTGCCGGTCTTTGCCGAGCCCCGGTTCTTCCGCCAGCAGGCCGACGCCGTCAAGTTCGGCGCCCTCGCGACGCCGGTCGGCGTGGACTGGGACGGCGACGGCGACGAGGACATCGTGGCGGGGAACACGGCCGGGTACGTCGGGTTCATCGAGAACCTCGGCCCGGCCCCGGGCAGCGACACGCCGCGCTGGGCCGCCCCCGTCCGCCTCAAGGCCGCCGGCGAAACGCTGCGGATCATGGCCGGCCCGAACGGTTCCATCCAGGGACCCTGCGAGGCCAAGTGGGGCTACACCACCCTCAGCGCCGCCGACTGGGACGGCGACGGGCTCCCCGACCTCGTGGCCAACTCCATCTGGGGCAAGGTCGTCTGGTACCGCAACGTGGGCACGCGGACGGCACCGGAACTCGCCGAGGCCGCCCCCGTGACCGTGCAATGGCCGGGCAAGCCGCCCAAACCCGCCTGGAACTGGTGGGACCCGCCGGACCGGCACCTGGTCACGCAGTGGCGGACCACGCCGGTCGTCGTCGACTGGGACGCGGACGGCCTGGCGGACCTGGTCATGCTCGACCACGAGGGGTACCTGGCGCTGTTTCGCCGCCAGCGGCGGGGCGACCGCCTGGTCCTGCTGCCCGGCGAGCGGGTCTTCCACGCGAGCGGCAAGGGGGACGGTCCGCTGCGCCTGAGCGCGGGCTCGGCCGGCAGGAGCGGGCGGCGAAAACTCTGCCTCGTCGACTTCGACGGCGACGGCCGACGCGACCTCCTCGTCAACTCCAGCAACGCGGACCTGCTGCGGAACGTCTCGGCCGACGGGCCGCCCTGGCGGTTTCGGGACATGGGGAGGCTCGGCGACCGCCGATTGGCCGGTCACACGACCAGCCCCACCACCGTCGACTGGGACGGCGACGGCCGACGCAACCTGCTCGTCGGCGCCGAGGACGGGTTCTTCTATTACGGGCCGCGCAGAGCCACAAACAGCGTCTCCGGGACGGTCCGTACATACCGCGCAGAATGTCTATATTGCTTTCCGGGCTAAGGCGCAAGGCCATGCCGGATTTCCGCCGTCCCCTGGCTCTGTGGCTGGCGTGTGTCAGTCTTCTCGTGACCGTCGGGTCAGCCGGGCGGTGCCCGGCCGTCGAACCGGGCGACCGGCATCCGGACCTGGTCATGCTCGACCACGAGGGGTACCTGGCGCTGTTTCGCCGCCAGCGGCGGGGCGACCGCCTGGTCCTGCTGCCCGGCGAGCGGGTCTTCCACGCGAGCGGCAAGGGGGACGGTCCGCTGCGCCTGAGCGCGGGCTCGGCAAGGCCTGCTTGGTTCACCATTGCCAAAACCGTAAGCGGCACGTCGCATCTACCCGCAGCATGTCACGGGAGGGTTGCCCTGTGAAGGTAGAACTTCACTGCCATACGAGCCGCTACAGCGGATGTGCACGAGCAGCGCCCGAGGAAATGCTCAAAGCCTTGATCGAGGCAGGGTATGGAGCCGTCTACCTGACGGAGCACGATACCGTCTGGCCGGAGGACACGCTGTCCGAACTACAAGAGCGTTTTCCGGAGATCAGCGTGTTCCCCGGTGTTGAACTCACCGTAGGAACGTCGGATTTTGCCCATCTCCTGGTCCTTGGAACCAACGATCCATCCTATCTCGACGTCCAGGATAAGTGGGAAGTTGTGGCAAGGGCCAGGAGCGAAGGCCACTTGACGGTGCTTGCACACGGGTTCACTCCCCTGGATACTCCAGATAGCACGAGCCTGCTCGACTCTGGTTGGCTGCCCGATGCGATGGAGCATCGCACAGGTAACCAGGATGGCGCCGCGGCGGCAATAACAACGGATGTTATCAAAGAAATCACGGTCACGAACGGCGGTTCCGGCTACGAGACTGCGCCTGATGTTACGATAACGGGTGGCAGTGGGAGCGGTGCCAGCGCCATATCCAATATAACGACAGACGCCGTCAAGGAGATCACGGTCACAGATGGTGGCGCAGGTTATGCGACCGCTCCTACGGTTACAATAGAGGGCGGTGGCGGAACGGGCGCTGCGGCCACGGCCTCGGTGGCGGGTGGCTACGTCGTAGACATCACCGTGACGAACAGCGGCTCGGGCTATACGAGTCCTCCGACGGTTTCGATTGCGGGCGGTGACGGGGCAAGTGATATTCTTATGGATTACGTGGAGGCCGCTTTCAAAAAGGCCGGATACGCTCTCCCGGCCGTAAAGGCCGATTCACGATACTATCATAATGGTTCTGGTAACATCCATTGCGGCACAAACGTCCGGCGTACCGTTCCAACAGGCTATCAATGGTGGGAAATCGAGGCGCAGCCATGAAAACCATGCTATGGGCTTTGCTGACACTGGGGCTCTGCCTGTTCGCATCTTCGACACCTTCGCTCGCTGGTTTTGAGGAGGACTTTGCCCAGGCGCTTCAGGAGGCCAAGAAGAAGGTGTATCATGCCCGATGGGAATGGTACGCCCTTTCGCCGTATGAGCCAGCGGGATGCCGCCTTGCCTCACGGCATCCCGAGGTCGGGTTGGAGTCACTTGAGGCGAAGATTGCAGATAAGGACGCGGCAGGGGTAATGAACTTGGGTTGGATTGTTCTTGCGAATCTCGCCAACCGCCAGGAGGTCAAGCAGTTGATCCTGCAACGTGCGCTTGCGGGAGACAGGTGTGCGGTCCTGGCACTGTCGTTCATGCCGGCAGGTCCGCGAGAAGAAGTGGCACGGGCCGTGGCCGTTCGGGGTGCAGACTGGCGGACTCGAGTGGATGTGGTCGAGTTGCTGGCCCATTGCGGGGATGCGGACACCATTGAGATACTGTCTGGCCTTCAGGAAAAGGAGGAGAATCCCCGTGTCCGGGAGGCCGTAGCGCAAGCCCTCAGATGTCTTCGTACGAAACTGAAGCAGACGGCCACTGATCGGGAGGCGTGGACTGCGTGCGGGCTTCAGTACTGGCGCGCCTTACGGGAAGCTCCTATGACGCATCTCTACAACGAAAGATATTCCATAGCGGCACATCGGCTGAACGAGGGAGGTGTCAGGTGCCCGGCGCCTTTCTTGAAATGCCAAGTGGCAGGCAGAGACCAGATTGGAATCATCCTCGCCGGGATTCAAAGGGAAGCCGAATTGGTGCCCTGCCTGAAGGACATCTTGAGTGGCCAAGATGAGGTTCTTCGGCGTTTGGCTATGGTGAGTCTGATCCGCATCGGCTACGAGGATGCGATGCATGCCATTCGTGACGAAATGAAGCCAGGCGATACCGAACGCAATAGGTCCGTTGCGCATCTTCTGTCGCTGTACGGAACAGGCCCCTCTGTTGATCTGCTGGAACGCCTTGTCAGCGACGAGGAATACCGTGCTTCATGGCCGGATTTTCGCCAAGCCATTGAGCGCATAAGGCCACGGCTCAAGCAGCAGAAGCAGGTCGAGCCGCAGCCGACATCAAACAGCAAACCGTAGCGGGCCGACAGGGCTGTTGTTACACAATGCTGAGCGAGACAGCGCTTGTTTAGGCCTTGCATTGATATGCTTCAGATATGTGTTAGCTCTTTCGGCCCGCAAGACATGGCAGAGTTTTCCGTGACGTTGACCCCTGCGGCATGAACAGCCGGAAAGGATGATGGCATGCGGACTCAGAGAACCATTGCGAAAGGCGCTGGGATGGCCTGTGCCATACTGGCGTGTTTCTCTTCCATGGCTGCTGCGGAGGTCCGGGTCGTCGGATCCGATTCGGTCCGAGGGTGCCAAGCGGCCATCATCAAAGCGTACAAGGCGCAGAAAGGTGGTGATGTTTCATACCATGGCGGTGGGTCCTATCTGGGCATTGCGATGCTCTGTGCCGGCAAGGCCGATGTGGCCGTAATCGGCGCCCCGATGGCGGAGCGATGGAAGAGCCAACTCCGGCAGGCTTTTCCCAACCCCGACCGGCAGCCGTCCGAGATAATCTTCTCGCAGACGGCGCTGCTCATTGTCGTGCACCCGCGAAACCCTCTGAAGGGCATGAACGTCCCGCAACTGCGAGCCATCTTCACGCGCAAGGTAACGAACTGGGCCGCTGCAAGAGGCACGCCGGGCGAGATCCACCTCTACGGCCCAGGGCTGACGCGGAACAGCACGATCATCCTGAGAAACCAGATACTGGGAGGAATCGGTTGGTCGGCTGAAGGGGTCACGTTCTGTGACGACGCCAATGGCGTCCTTGCTGCCGTCGCGAAAGACCCGGCCGGCATCGGTTATCTGCTGGCCCCGCCGGACAAGGAACTCCAGCAGGTCCACGCGCTGGCCATCGCCACAAAACCCGGACAAAAGCCCGTTCCCCCCACACGCGAGAATGTGTTGGCCGACGTCTATCCTCTGGGTCTGAAAGTCCGTTTCCTGATCCACCCGGATGCCCCGCAGGAGGCCATCGACTACTGCAAGTTCGCATGCAGCGACGCGGTCATCGACATCACACACAAGTGGGGCATCTTCCCGGTCACCGAACGCAAGGAGACGCTGGCAGGCAAACGGCTTCAGGAGATGAAAGCGGGCAAAGGGCCGACCATCGA
>CAYTJE010000095.1:0-11479 GCA_964437855.1 uncultured Anaerolineales bacterium
CGGCGGGTGCGGAGAGTTACCCGCCGGAGGCGGGCCCGCCGCGCACGGACTTGACAGGAGTTATGCCGGACCGCTTTGAGCGTGTCATGAGACGATCGGCCAGGAAGAAGTGGTTCGCGGCCACAGCGGTCGCCCTCGCGGTGCTCGGCCTGTCGGCGTGGGGCTACGTCGCCTTCGTCCACCGGTCCCGCCCCTTGCCGACTGCCGCCATGGCCCTGCGGTATATCCACGACGACCGGCCGTCGCGGCCGGTCACGGAGCCCATGCTCCGGCTGAACCCGAAACGCAGGGCGGCCGGCCTGGCGGAGGTGACGCCCCAATGGTCCATCGCGGAGACGGGGCTCGTGGTCATGGACGGCCCGGTCATCCACGTACTGCGGGACGAACGGGGCCGGCCCGCCAAGGTCCTTCTCGCCTCAGGAGGCCCGAGATGGAAGGGCCGAACGCGCGTCCGGGAATACGAGGTCTCCGGCGGCAAACTGAACGGCACCGCCGCCGTGTGGGTGGGCGAGCCCCTCCGCCTGAGCCGCACCGAGACGTACCGGGACAACGAACTCGACGGCCCTGTCCGGTATTTCTCCGAAGACGGCGACGCCATCGCGTCCTGCGTGTTCCGCGACGGACGGCCGTGGACCGGCCGCGCACTCGACCGAAACGGCTTCCGGATGATCTCCGACGTGTCGTACCGCAACGGGGAGTTGCACGGGAGGGAGATTCTCTACAACGGCGGCCGCATCGAGCGGCTGCGGACGTTCAAGAACGGCGTCAAGGACGGCCTTCAGCGGCGTTACTACGACGGCGGGACGCTGTACAGCGAAGAGGTCTATGCGGATGGCGTGCTGCGCAGCAGGCGCTCCTGGCACCGGAACGGCCGGCTGCGGGACGAGTAGACGTTTGACGCCGAGGGCAGGGATCACGGCCTGCGCCGGGAATGGGACGAAGAGGGCAGGCTGCGGTTCGCCGAGCCCCACAGCCACGGCGCGTACCACGGGTGCGTTCGGCGGCGCGGCCATCAGGACCACTGGTTCTGGCACGGCGAATCGTTGGGCGGCGGGGCGTACGGCAGGAAGCGGTTCATGGCCCTGCTGGTCGACGTGGAATAGGCCGGCCGGATTCCGCCGCCGGGTGCCACTGGCGGCCTGCCTCCGGCGGGCCGACTCGCCCGCCAGTGCGTAGCGTGCCGACGATGCCCCCGGCCGGTCAAGCCGGCCGGGCCACACCGCCGCGCGTAGCCCTTTTCCCGGTCCGCGCGGCGCGCGAGGTGGTTTACACCGTCGTGGCCGGGCGGTAGGATGGTGGCCCGCGCCCGCGGGCCCGGCGCCCGGGCCGTGTTCGGACGAGCCGTTACGCCAGGACCCTGAGAGCGATAGGATACGCCCATGTCCACAGACCGGTCGCGCTGCGAGGTTCAGGATTCCGTCGGGAAAGGTCGCGGGGCCGCGAGCGGCCCGGGGGCATCGCCGGTCAGCCGGCGCGGGTTTCTGAAGCGTGCCGCCGCGGCGGGCGGCCTGGCGGCGGCCGCCCCGTGGATCGCGCCGGCTTCCGCCATGGGCCTGGACGGCGCCGTCCCGCCCAGCGAGCGGATCGTCGCGGGCGGCATCGGCATCCGGAACCGCGGCGGCCACGACCTGCGGTGGATGCTCCCGGAGAAGGACGTCCAGTTCGTTGCCATCTGCGACGCCCAGAAGGCCTCCCGCGAGCGGGTCAAACAGATCGTCGACAGCCATTACGGCACGGGCGACTGCGCCATGTACGGCGATCTCCGCGAGTTCCTGGCCGCCCGGACCGACATCGACGCCGTCCTGACCGCCACCGGCGACCGCTGGCACGCCCTGGTCTCGATCCTGGCCATGCGGGCCGGCAAGGACGTCTACACCGAGAAGCCGTCCTGCATGACCATCGCCGAGGGCCAGGCCGTGGTCGACACCGCCCGACGCTACGGCCGGGTGTACCAGACGGGCACGCAGCGGCTGAGCATCGGCAACTTCGTCTACTGTTACGAGATGGTCCGGACCGGCCGACTCGGCAAGGTGCACACCGCCCGGGCCCACATTGCGCCGTGGCACTCGGCCATGCTGGAGACGAAGTGGCTGCCGGCCCAGCCCCAGCCCCCCAAGGACGAGGTCAACTGGGACCTCTGGCTGGGCCCGTGCCCCTGGCGGCCGTTCAACGCCGCTTACATCAAGGGCGGATGGCGCGGCCATTACGACTTCCACACCAGTTGCATCGGCGAGTGGGGCGCCCACACCTTTGCCCAGGCCCAGTACGGCCTCGGCCTGACCCACACCTCCCCCGTCCGCTACCACTACCCGGACAACGACACCGGCGACGGCATGGTCACGGAGTTCGCCAACGGCCAGAAGATGATCCTGGAGCGCGACAAGGGGCGGAAGTACTTCCACGGTTCCTGCGGCATGCGATTCGAGGGCGAGGAAGGCTGGGTCGCCGCCGGCGACGGCTACGCCAAGCCCGACGTCTCGGACCCGAGGCTCCTGGCCGACTACGACCGGATCGTCAAGGATTACGTGGCCCGCACCGGCAACGTCCTGAACCACATGCGGAACTTCCTCGACGGTGTCAAGTCGCGCCGCCGGACGGTGGCGAACCCCGAGGTCATGTACCGCTCGATGACGACCGTCCACTGCGCGAACATCTGTGTATGGCTGGGTCGCGGCATGAGGTACGACCCCGAGAAGGCCGCCTTCGTCGGCGACGAGGAGGCCAACCGCCTCCGCTCCCGCGCCCAGCGCGAACCGTGGATCTACTAATAGAGATAACGTCCGTGCTGCTGTCATTCTGAGGAGCGGCGCAGCCGCGACGAAGAATCCCGCCTCGACGCCGTTCGCACGGCGAGATTCTTCGGTCCCGCAAGCGGGACCTCAGAATGACACCAACGAGTCAAAGGAACCCCCGTCATGTCCCGAACCGTCCTGACCGTCGCCCTGGCCGTCGCCTTCCTCGCCGCCGGTGCGGCGAGGCTCTCCGCCCAGGAGTTTCCGCCGGCCACGAAGGAGGCGGAGACCGAACTCCTGGCCGTCCTGAAATCGTCCGACGCCTCCCGCGAAGAGAAGGCCACCGCCTGCCGACGCCTGGCCGTGGTCGGCACCGAGAGGGCCGTCCCCGTCCTGGCCGGCCTCCTGGCCGATGAGCAACTTGGCCACATGGCCCGCTACGCCCTGGAGCCGATGCCGTACCCGTCGGTCGATAAGGCCCTGCGCGACGCCCTGGCGGAGGTGAAGGGCGGGCCGCTCGTCGGCGTCATCGGCAGCCTGGGCGTCCGGCGCGACGCCGAGGCCGTGCCCCGGCTCGTCGGCCTGCTCGGGGACAGGCGCGCGGACGTGTCCCAGGCGGCCGCCCGGGCCCTGGGGAGCATCGGCACGCCGGAGGCCGCCGAGGCCCTCTGGAAATCGCTCGACGCGGGCCCGAGCGACACGCAGCGCCTCGCCCTCTGCGAAGGGCTTCTCCGCGCCGCCGAACGGATGTGCGAAGCCGGCAAACCCGGCGACGCCTTCCCCCTTTACGATCATCTGCGCGGCCTGACGGATGTCCCGCACCAGGTCCGGACGGCGGCGGTCCGCGGGGCGATCCTGGCGCGCGGCAACCTCGGACTGCCGCTGCTGAAGGAGTACCTGGCCTCCAAGGACTGGATCCCCTTCGCCGCCGCCTGCCGCGCGACCCACGAGATGACCGGCTCCGACGTGACCGAGGCGCTGACGGCCGTGCTCGACGCGGCGCCCGCCGACCATCAAATCCTGGCGATGCATGCGCTGGGGAAGCGGCGCGACCGTGCGGCGGTGCCGGCCCTGGCGGCCGCCGCCGGCGACGGACCCAAGCCCGTCCGGCTCGCCGCCATCCGGACCCTGGCCCAGGTCGGCGCCCCGTCCGCGTCCGACGGCCTCATGGCGCTGCTGGACGAGGCGGACCGCGAGATCGCCGAGGCCGCCCTGGAGAGCCTGGCCTCGCTGCCCGGCAAGGAGATCGACGCCGCCGTCACGGCGATGTTCGCCGAAGGGGACGGCCCGCGGCGCATCACCGCCATGGCCTTGATGGGTCGGCGGCGTATGACGGAGGCCGTCCCCGACCTGCTGAAAGCCGCCGCCGAGGGCGAGGCCGACGTCCGCACCGCCGCCATCAAGCACCTGGGCGACCTTGCCGGCCCGGACCACCTGTCGGCCCTGCTCGATTTGCTGATGCAGGCGTCCGGGGGCCGCCTCCTCTCGGCGGCCGAGGGGACGGTGGCGGCCGTCTGCGGCAAGGCGGATGACCCGGCTGCGTGCACGTCGCGGATCGTGGACCGGCTGCCGAAGGCGGAACCCGCCCAGAAGGCCGCCCTGGTCCGCGTCCTCGGCGCCGTGGGCGGCGAGAAGGCCCTGGAGGCCGTTCGCGGGGCCGTCCGCGACACCCACAAGGACGTCCACACCGCCGCCATCCGGACCCTCTCGTCCTGGAAGACGCCGGACGCCATCCCCCACTTGCTGGCGGTGGCCAAGGCCGCCGACAACGCCAGGGACCGGACGCTGGCGCTGCGGGGTTACCTGGGGTGGGCGTCCAGGAGGAAGGGCGGCCCGCCCGGCCGCGAGCGAATCCGGATGTGCCGGACCGCGGCCGACCTGGCCCGGACGCCCGGCGAAAAGCGGCTCCTGTTGGGGGCGCTCGGACAAATCCGTGCGCCCCAGGTCCTCGACCTGACCCTGACGTACCTGGACGACGAGGCCGTCCGGACCGAGGCGTGTGCCGCGGCGGTGTCGGTGGCGGAGGACCTGCTGAAGGTGGGCGGCGGGAAGAAGCTCGCCGCCAGGGTCGTCGAGCCGCTCCGGAAGGTCTCCGAGGTCGCCACGGGCGACCTGGCCAAGCGGGCCAAACGCCTGCTGGGCCGGGCCCGGTCCCTGGCAAGCCCGAAATAGCGGCGGCCAGGCGGGGCAGTTGGGCAGGCTTGACCGGGGCAGACGGTGCGCGCGGCGGGTGCCACGGCGTATCATGGGTATTTCGATTGCGCGGCGGGTCTCCGCAGGCGCCGCGCTTCACGCGTTCAGCCTCTGCTCGCGGCGGGTACGGAGACCCGCCGCGCGACTCGGGATCGTCAGGAGTCAGTTCCGGCGATTCGTCCCCGCCGGCGCGGGCAGCCGCTGGCCGCGCGTCGCCTTTCCGAAGAGCCGGCCCTTTTGGTCGAACCGGAGCCGGTCCAGGCAGATGAATCGTCCCCACTCGCGCTTCGCGGTCCGTTTCTGGTGGTAGACGAACCACCACTGGCCGGCGCGGTCGCGGACGGCGCACCCGTGCCCCGGTCCGTACACGCCCTTCGACCGATGCAGAATCGGGTTGTGCCCGGCCCGGGTGAACGGGCCGAGCGGCGAGGACGCCGTGGCGTAGCCGACGGCGTAGTCCGGCGTCTTGGCCCCCGAGCCGCTGTAGAGCAGATAGTACCGGCCGGCGTGTTTGATCATCCAGGGCCCCTCGGTGACGCGGCCGTTGCGGGTCTCCCAGTCGGATTCCGGCCGGAGGATAACCTTCGGCTTGCCCCGGGGTTCGGTGGGGCCGGCCATCGGCTGGACCGTGATGCGAAAGCCCGGCAGCCGGACCACGTACAGGTACAGCCGGCCGTCGTCGTCGCGGAAGAGGTGGGCGTCGATGGCCTTCTGGAACAAGGTGCGGCGGATGGTGAACGGTCCGAGCGGCCCGGCCGACTCCGCCACGCCCACCTGCCGGTTCACCGTGTAGTACAGGTAGAACCGGCCGGTGGACGGGTCCCGCCAGACGTCGGGGGCCCAGGCGAGCGGCTGGTCCTGGCGAAAGACGACCGGCCCCCGGCGCCAGTGGACCAGGTCGGTCGAGACGTAGGCGCGATAGCCCCGGCCTCCTTTGACCTGCCCCGTGCCGTACAGGTAGTAGACGCCCTTGTGGGCGAGGACCGACGGGTCGGCCAGCGTGTCGGCGATGACGGGGTTGGTGTAGGTGTCGGCGTCCGCGGCGGCCGGATGTGGCCCGGTGCTCGCGGCGGGTGTGGAGGTGGGCGTTTCGGTGCTTCGTGCCGCCTGGAGCGGGACGCCGAACAGGTCGGCCACCTGCCGGACGAACGCCTTGTGCCGGTCGGGCACGGCCTCGTGCCACGCCCGCAGATACTCGCGGAACGTCCGGCCGGCCGGCGCGGGTGCCGCGTTGAGCCACCGGACGGCCTCCCACCGGCTCGGTTCCCGCTCGAAGAGGCGTAGGAGGACGACGGCCATGGCGCCGTTCAGGTCGCGGTTGCCCGCGCGGCGGGCCAGGTCCGACCGGTGGGCGCGGTAGAAGCCGGCCAGGCCGTCCCGGTGAATCTCGATGACCTTGTCGCGCTTGGCGATGACGTCGTCGGCGTAGTCGCGAAGGGCGTCGCGGTAGTCGCGCCAGTGGGGGTGCGGCGGGTCGGTCTTCCAGGCCCGGGCCATCGCCCGCAGGGCGTACAGCGAGGCCGTCTCGCAGAGCGTCTCCTCGAACCACTTGTTGCCCGGGTCGTCCTCGTCGAAGCCGCACAGGATGTGGCAGAACTCGTGCGCGAACTGGTAGGCGTACTGGCACCAGTACGTCCGGCCGGTATCGAGGCGGACGACGATCTCGCCGCGCGCGGTTCGCCCGTAAAGGGTGATGGGCCCCTTGCGGCCGCGCGTGACGACGAACGGTTCAATCGTGCAGCCGGGGAAGTGGCGCCAGAGTTCGCGGCCGGCGGAATCGCAGACGGCTCGGATGTCGCGGGCCGAGGCGCCGTCGAAGCCGTCGGCCTCGACGCGGTACGGCGGCATGGGCGGGTCGGCGTAGGGGCCGGGCGTCTCGGCGGCCTGCGGCGGGCCGGCCGTCGCCGGCAAAATCAGGCCGCACGCCACCGCCAGGACCAGCAGCGCGGGGCGAGGCATTCCGTGGTTCCTCCCGATGAACGCTCGCGCGGCAAGGTAGACAATCGCTTCTACCCCATCTGCCCGCGTGTTTCAACGCTTCGGCCGGTCGGGGGTGTCGGCCCGTTCGTCGGCGGTGGAAAGGCAAGCATTGTCAGAGCCGCGACACGTTCCCGGGCCGCGACCGTAGGGAAGCGGTAACGTCTGCCGGGGATAACCCCGGCGCGAGAGACCGGGTGGATACCCGCGACCTCACGGTCGCGGCTCGGGGAGATAACCCCCGGCGCGACGGGCCGGGTGGCCCGCCGGGGAAGGCTGCCACACCCGCCTTCCGGGTTTCGCCTTGACCGGGCCGCCGTCGGCGACTAGAGTTGCGTCCTGCAAGAGGCGGCCAGGAGGGGGGGAAAGCCCTGCGCCGACGGCCGGACGCGAGGCCGAGATGATTGACCTGCACACGCATACCCTGCTCTCGGACGGGGAGTTGATCCCCACGGAACTCGCCCACCGGGCCGAGGGATGCGGGTACCGCGTCCTCGGGTTCGCCGACCACGTGGATACGGCCCTGGCGGACCACGTGGTGCCGCTCCTGGTCCGGACGTGCGAGGACCTGGCCCCCGTCATGACGATGCGGGTCCTGCCGGGCGCCGAGGTGACGCACTGCCGGCCGGCGCACATCGCCGGTATGGTCGAGCGGTGCCGCCGGCTCGGCGCCCGTATCGTGGTGGTCCACGGCGAGACGCCGGCCGAACCCGTGGCCGAGGGGACGAACCGGGCGGCCATCGAGGCCGGGTGCGATATCCTGGCCCATCCCGGCCTCATCACCGAGGCGGATGCCCGCCTGGCGGCCGAGGGCGGCGTGCTGCTCGAAATCTCCGGCCGCAAGGGACACTGCCTCGGCAACGGACACGTGGCCCGGATGGCCCGGGCCGTCGGGGCCCAGGTCATCTTCGGCTCCGATGCCCATGCGGATACGGACCTCCGGCCGCGGGCCGACGCCGAACGGGTCCTGGCGGGGGCGGGTCTCGGTCCGGAGGAGATCGCCGCCGCCTTCGAGGCCGCCGACGCCCTGGTGGCCCGGGCCGTCGGGCAGGAGAGGGTGGCATGAGAACCTTCCAGCGGATCGCGCGGCAGATACGGCCGGCCATCGGGCTGCCGGTGCTGGCCGGCCTGGCCATTCTCGGGCTGATGGTCGTGAGCCTCGGTTGCCACGAGGACCGCGGCCAGGCCGCCTCCGCGGCCCCCGCGGTGAACCCCCGCCTGCCGGACGTGCCCGTGCCGGCCGGCTTCACCTTCAAGGAGGACCAGTCCACGGAACGGCGTGCCCGGGGGTTCCGCTTCGTCCGCCACTATTACAAGGGCGGCGCCACGGTCCGGCAGGTGGCGCAATTTTACCGCGACATCATGCCGCGCGTCGGCTGGACGCTCCTGGAGGAGAACCTCGTCTCCGGCCGGCAGCGGATGCTCTTCGAGAAGGGCAACGATACCTGCCACGTCAGCATCTGGGAGGACTGGGGCACCCGGCTGCTGATCCAGGTGCTGCCGAGCGGGAGCCGGCCGTCGGTCAACCCCGCCGCCGGCCCGGCCGTGGAACCCGCGCCGAGCCCGGCCGCCCGCGGCCTGCCCGCCGAAAGCCGACCATGAAAAGCCAACGCCGGCACGAACTCCAGACCAACGAACTGGCCGACGCCCTGGGCCGGCTCGTCGAGCGGGCCCGCCCGCACGGCCGGACGATCGCCCTGGGGGCCGGCGTCGTCATCCTGGCCGTCGTGGTCCTGATTGCCGTCCCGGTGATGCGGAGCCGGTCGGCGGAGGCGGTCGCCGCCGCCTTCAATCTGGCCGTCCGCGCCGGCGAGGCCGAGGCCGTCCGGACCTTCCTGGAGCGGTATCCGGAGGCCGAGCAGGCGGGTGCGGCCCGTCTGCTGCTGGCCGACCGCCTCCTGGCCGACGTGTCGGTTGGGCCCACCCCCCAAGAGGGGGCCGACCCCACCCGCGACGAACAGACCCTGGCCGAGGCCGAGCGGCTGTACACCGAGGTCGCCGACGCCTCCGCCGACCTGGAACCGATGGCCCGGGTCGGCCTGGCCCTCGTGACGCTCGAGCGCGGCCGGCTGGACGAGGGGCGGAAGGCCCTGGGCCGCGTCGCCGAGACCTGGCCGCAGTCCATCGCCGCCGCCAGGGCCAAAGTGCACCTGGATCGGCTGGCGGGGTACGAACCCGTGGCGTTCTCCGACGAGCCGCTCGAGCGGCCGACCGCGCCGGAGGATGTGCAGCCGGATGCTGCCGGGGAGGCCGAGGCGGACGTCCCGGCCATGCCGCCTCTCGAGCCGCCGACGGAGCCGTCTGCCGTTCCCGCCGAGCCCGGTGCGGAATCTCCTGCCGAACCGTCCGCCGCCCCCGCGGAACCCCCTTCCGAGGGGGCCGAGACGGCGCCCGAGGCCGCCGGCTGACGCCGTCCGCGGCTGGGCGGCTTGGCGGTCCGCGCCGGTCGCTCGTTGCGGCGAGCCTCTTCGGCGGAGCGGGCAGCGCACGCACCCCCGTGCGCTTGAAGCGTTTCTGAACCTTGGCGCATCGCCGTTAATCTGGTATAAGAGCGTCATTCCCAACGCTGCGATTACTGGAAACCGTTTATAAGGAGCGGCAGATGGCAGACCTCCAGGCAATGGCCGACGTGGTCGAACGCGGTGACCAGAAGGCGGCCGTCGAGGCGACGCAGGCGGCCCTGGATGAAGGGATCGAGCCCGAGACGATCCTCAACGACGGGCTGATTGCCGGCATGAGCAGCATCGGCGTCAAGTTCAAGAACAACGAGGTCTTCATTCCCGAGGTCCTTATCGCCGCCCGGGCCATGGGCGGGGCCATGGAGATCCTCGAACCCAAACTCGTCGAGACCGGCGTCGAGCCCAAGGGCAAGGTCGTCATCGGCACCGTCAAGCAGGACCTGCACGATATCGGCAAGAACCTGGTGGCCATGATGCTCAAGGGCGGCGGATTCAGGGTCACGGACCTCGGCGTGGATGCGGATCCGGAGAAGTTCGTCGAGGCCGTGAAGGAGAACCAGCCGCAGATCGTCGCCCTCTCGGCCCTTCTGACCACGACCATGCCTAACATGAAGGCGGTCGTCGAGGCCCTGAAGGAGGCGAACCTGGACCACGTGAAGGTCATCATCGGCGGCGCCCCGGTGACGCAGGACTTCGCCGACCAGATCGGCGCCCACGGGTATGCTCCCGACGCCGGCAGCGCCGTGGACCTGGCCTCCGACCTCGTCGGGGCCGCGTAGGGCGGATTGCCGAGCCGCGAACGTGAGTTCGCGGGTACTCGGCGGTGCAAGGCGCGTGTGGCGTGCCAGACGTGCGCCGCCCATGAAGCGTACCCGGCGCTTACGCAGCCGGCTCGAAGGCGACTCGCGCCACCGAGCCACCGCCGCACGCACATTTCCGCCATGGCCGAGAACGACCTGCCCGACGGCGCCCTGCCCCCCGAGGCGCTGCCGGAGCGCGACCTCCGGCGCCTTGCCGTGCGCCTCGGGCGCGAGCCGGCCGAGACTCGACTCGACCGTTTCCTGGCCCAGCACTGGCCCCAGCACAGCCGGTCCACTTACCAGAAACTCATCCGCGACGGGCGGGTGACGGTGGGCGGCGAGCCCGTGACGAAGCCGTCCACCGACCTCCACCGGGGCGACTGCGTGGAGGTGACCCTGCGGAAGCGCGAGCCGCTCGGCATCGTGCCCGAACCGATTCCCATCAATGTGATTTACGAGGACGACGACCTCCTTGCCGTGGCCAAGGCGCCCGGCATCATCGTCCACCCGGCCCGGGGGAACCCGCACGGCACGCTGGTCAACGCGGTGGCCCATCACGCGGGGTCGCTCTCGACGGGCGGGGACCCCTGGCGGCCGGGGGTGGTCCATCGCCTCGACCGCGACACCTCCGGCGTCATCGTCTTCGCGAAGCACGACGAGGCGCACCATCGGCTGGCCCGGCAGTGGGAACGGCGCTCTGTCCTCAAGGAGTACCTCGCCGTGGTCGAGGGCACGCCCGACCTCGACGCCGACGTCATCGACCGGCCGCTGGGCCGGCACCACCACGTCCGCGAGCGGTATGCCGTTACGTTCGACGGCACGGGCCGGCGGGCCGTCAGCCGGTACGAGGTCGACGAGCGGTTCGACGGCTTCAGCGCGGTCCGTGTTCGCATCCACACCGGCCGGACCCACCAGATTCGCGTGCACATGGCGCACATCGGGCACCGGGTGGTGGCGGACCGTCAGTACGGCAGCCGGTCGAAGGTGACGCTCCAGGAGATCGCCCGCGGCCGGGCGGACCGCGACGCGGTGCTCATCGCCCGCCAGGCGCTGCACGCGTCGCGGCTGGGCCTCGCGCATCCGCGGACCGGCGAGCCGCTGACGCTCGAGGCCCCGCTGCCCGAGGATATGACGCGCCTGCTCGGGGCGCTGCGGACCTGGCGCGGCGTGTGATTCTGTATGATCGTGGTTTCGCTCTGCCGGCACGCGTTCCCCGGGATTCGCCCCCGCTTCGCGGAGGCTCATCCCCGGGCGTTTGATATAGCCCGCCGCGTGACACAACCCGCGCACTTGATATAAGGCTCTTCGCGGTTTTTGG
>CAYTJE010000096.1:0-11454 GCA_964437855.1 uncultured Anaerolineales bacterium
ACCCCGAGTGGATCAAGGAACGGATCGACACGTGGCACGGCATTTACGGGCCGATTTACGGGTTCCGGAAGGACTTCCCGGACTCAGGGCCCGAGAGCGTGAAGGACTTCGCGCGGTTCGTCCGCTCGTATTGGGCCACCCTGAAGTCGGTGGACGACTCGGTCGGCCGCATCTACGAGGCGCTGAAGGCGGGCGGCGATCTCGACAACACGCTCATCGTCTTCGCGGGCGACAACGGCATGTTCCTGGGCGAGCACGGCATGACCGACAAGCGGTCGATGCACGAAGAGAGCATCCGCGTGCCGATGCTGGCCCGCCTGCCCGGGGTCATTCCGGCCGGCACGAAGGTGACCGAGCAGGTGCTGAACATCGACATGGCCCCCTCGGTGCTGGACATCTGCGGGGCCGAGCCGCTCGGCGACATTCACGGCGCCTCGTGGAAGCCGCTCCTGGCAGGCAAGACGGACGGCTGGCGCTCCGCCTGGTACTACGAGTACAATTACGAGAAGCAGTTCCCGTACACGCCGAACGTCCGCGGCGTGCGGACCGACGAGTGGAAATATATGGAGTACCCGCCAGGAGGCCCCGACGCCCGCACCTACAAGGCCGAACTCTATCATCTCGCGGACGACCCCAAGGAACTGAAGAACCTTATTGATGATCCACAATGTAAGGACGTGGTCGAGCGGCTGAAGGGGGAACTGGCGCGCCTGAAGGCCGAGACCGGCGCCGCGGACGACGAGATGCCCGTCTACGAGGGCATCAAGAAGGAACTGCCCGAAGAGTCGATCCGGTAGGACCGAATGTCGCGTACCCGTAGGCGATGTCATTCTGAGCGAGCGCAGCGAGCGAAGAATCTCGCCGTGCGGAAGACATCAAGGCGAGATTCTTCGTTGCGGCTTCGCCGCTCATCAGAATGACAGCCCGAGGGCCGGCACAGGAGGTGCACGGTGCGCACACGAATCGCTGCGATCGCTGCGTGTGTCACTCTCCTCGCCAGCCCGCCTCTCGCCCGGGCCGGGTGGCATGTCTGGACTGTCGCCGGGACGGTCCGCGCCCGTCGCGACACGCCGCCCGGCAAGGGCAGGGCGGTCCGCCTCTCGGCCGCACGGGGCGAGACCGAGAGTTTCCAGGTCCTCCTGCGGGCCGATGCCCCGGTGCGCGGCATTCGCCTGGAGGCCGGGGCCCTGGCGGGTCCCGGCGGGGCCGTTATCCCGGCGGCCGAGATCCGCCTATTCCGCCAGCACCAGTTGCACCTGACCCTCCCCACGCACCGTAACGAGACGTTCGAGCCGGGCTGGTACGCCGACGCGCTGATTCCGTTCCGCCACCCGCTCTCGCGCAAGGCCCTGCCGGCCGATGCCACCTTCCGGGCCGCGCCGTTCGACCTGCCGGCCGGCGAGACGCACGGCTTCCTCCTCGACGTCCATGTGCCGGCCGGGGCGAAGCCGGGCGTGTACCGCGGCACGGTTCGCGCGACGGCCGAGGGCGCGGAGGCGGCCGAGATTGCCGTGGCCCTGACCGTCCGGGACTTCCGTCTGCCGCGGGTCGCGACGCTGCGGACGGCCTTCGGGTCGCCCGCCCGCCGGATGCGCGGCTACTACGCCCGGCGCGCGAAGGCGGGCCTGGAGAAGGCGCCGGCCGACTGGGCCGCCGTCGACCGCCAGTGTGCTGCCATGCTCTCGCGACACCGCATCAACGCCACGCCGCCGAGCGGGACGCTCCGGCCCGAGCCGCAGGGCGACGGCACGTACCGCATCCCCGACGAGCAGGTCTCGGCGCTGCGGACGTTCGTCGATACGTATCACGTCAATGCGCTGCGGGTGCCGCGACCCACGTCCGTGGTCAAGGACCCCATCAAGGAACGGGACAAACTGCACGCCTGGCTGCGGGCCTTCGACGACCTGGCGAAGCGGCTCGACCATCCGGGCATCCTCTTCTACACGTATCTGAAGGACGAGCCGAACGACGCCGAGGCATACCGCTTCGTCCAGCGGTGGGGCCGGGCGATTCGCGAGGCCGGCTCCCCCGTCAAGGTCCTCGTGGTCGAGCAGACCTGGCCGCAAAACCAGGCGTGGGGCGACCTGTACGGGGCCGTCGACATCTGGTGCCCGCTGTTCTCACTATTCCGGCCCGAGAGCGCGGTGAAGCGCCGGGCCGAGGGCGAAACGATATGGACGTACACGGCCCTGTGCCAGCGGGAACCGACGCCCTGGTGGCACATCGACTTCCCGCTCCTCAACTACCGTGTGGGCGCGTGGATCGCGTGGCGATACCGCATCCGCGGCCTCCTGTACTGGGGCGGCCTGTCGTTCTGGAACCATGTGGATGATCCCTGGAGGCAGCCGGAGACATACGACCGCCGCAACGAGAAGGGGAAAGGCCCTCTCTGGAACGGCGAGGGCAGCATTGTCTATCCTGGTCGGGCGTGCGGGTACGAGGGCATCGCCCCGAGCCTTCGCCTGAAGGCCCTCCGCGACGCTATCGAGGATTATGAATACTTCTCGATCCTGGAGCGCGCCGGCCGGGCGAAGGAGGCCGAGGCCGTCATCCGGCCGCTGGCCGAGTCGTGGTTCGACTGGGAGACGGACCCGGCGGCCTACGAGAAGGCCCGGGCGCGCCTGGCGGAAATGATCGAGGAAGGGCAGGGCCGTGAATGACGAATGACGCGTTCCCGGGCAGCGGGTCTCCCCGCCCGCTGCGCAGAGCGCGCCGGGCCCATACGGGTCCGTACTGGGACAAGCCGGGCTCAATAATTGTTCCGTAGCCTACTGCTTGCGCACCTGACCGGCGGCGAGGTGCTTGCGCACCGCCGCCGTGCTGCGCCCGTCGAGCAGTACCGTCGTCCGCCGGTGGCCGAACGGCAGCGCCACGGTACCTTCCTCGGACGCGGGCAGGGCGATGGGGTTGCCGAAGATGTCCGTCGCGGAAACCCGGTTGGCCCCGGCCTGGACGAGCAGCCGGCCGGCCTTGCCGGTGGCGTGCCAGAGGGTCACGACCGCGCCGCCGCCGGTCTGGCCGACGCAGGCCCGGAGGTCGGCCTCGCCCCCCACGTTCCGGAGAGGTTCCACGCGGACGAACTCGGGCCCGGCATCCGGCGCGCGGCGGAGGAGGGCAAAGTCCGTCCCCTTCTCGCGGAGTCGTCGGCACACCTCGGCGGGTACCTGGCGGGCCATCCGCAGCGTCTCGTAGGCCCGGACGATTTCCAGGATGCCGGGCGTCAGCGGATGGGCGTCCATCTGGCGGAAACTCGTCTCCAGCGAGATGGGCGCATCGTAGGCCAGCGACTTGGCCATCAGGTACTCGGCCTCGTCCAACTGGAGCCCCTCGAAGTCCTTGCTCCTCGGCCAGATGCCGAACCACCCGAGTTCGCCGGGCACGCGGTCCTCGCGGCACTTCAGCAGGTACGCGACGGACTTGTCGATGTGCTCGCGGACGGTCGGCAGGGTCTCCCATGTGCCGCCGGCGATGAGGCGGCCGCGGATCGTGTTCGGGTACGTGTCCACCGTGCCGCTCCGCGTGAAGGAGTGCCACAGGGGGTGCGTCATGATGGTGCCCATGTGGACGAGCGGCCGCCTGGTGAACTGGCTCATGGTCACCGCCTGGAATTTCGAGACATAATGATGAAAGCGCCGGCGGTCGACGTCCTCGCCGCCGTCGAAGTAGACCATGTCGAACCCGCACGTGTTGAAGATGTGGGCCAGGCGGCCGGTGGCTTCGCGCAGCAGGTCGGTCTCCTGGTCGATGATGTATCCGTTGATGCAGCCGTCCACGCCGTAGTGTCGGCAGGGGGTGCCGGCGGCGTGGGCGGCGGGCGTCGTGCCCCACGCGCCGCGGGTGCAGCCGAGGAATGCGTGCCACTCGCCCTCCGGGCCGATGGCGTCGTATTGGATGATCTCGTCCTCGAGGATGACCTCCCGGTGCTTGGCGACGCCGCCCTCCCAGGTCTTCTGGGGGGCGACGGGGCTGCCCGGCCACTCGCGGAGGTCGGTCGCCGTGCGGATGGTTGTGGCCTCGGCGTCGACGGCGCCGGCCAGGGCCGTCCGCCGGTCCACCCAGAATCGCCGGTCGGGCACGGGCGTGACGTAGGCGTCGGTCTTCGAGATCTTCGACGCATAACAATGCATGCCCACCAGGATGCCGGCCTCGTGCAGCCGCTCGACGGTGCGCTGGAGCGACGCGAGGCCGTCCGGGTAGGCGCCCGTGCGGAACGTGTAGTGCCCCACGTGCCTGCACCAGGAGTGCGAGAGCATCATCACTTGCCGCAGCCCGCTCTGCCGGCACAGGGCGAGCACGCGGTCCACCTCGCCCGCGCCGAACCGCAGGAACCAGTACGAGCCGCGGGCCAGCGGCAGGCGCTTCGACGGCACGCCGTCTGAGTCGGCGTTGGTCGGCAGCCCGTGTTCGACGGCAAGCCGTGCGAGCGTATTGTCCAGACGGGCGATGGGTGCGACGACCAGCGCCGCCCCGGCGCCCTCCAGGCGCGGGCCGGGGGCGTCCTGGCTCCGGAGGGTCAACTCGGCCGCCTTGCCCCGCCGCCGCGCCCGGCCGTGAGCCTGGAGGCCGGTCGTCACGAGGCACACGCCGGTCGTGCCGTCCCAACCGCCGCAGAGTCGCGGGCCGACGTGCCCGGTCACCGAGGTGGCGAGGCGCGCGAGGACGACGTTCGTCGGCCGCGAACCGGTGACCGTCTCGATGTGCCACGCCACCCGTGCCGGCCGCGTCTCGACCCGGTAGACGAGGTGCGTGTCGACGCCGGCGAAGCCGACGGTCAGGCGGCCGTCGGCCATCGTCGCGGCGTCGGCCTCGTGCCATGTGCCCTCGACCTCGACGGCGGCGAAGGCGGGGCGGGGCGACTCGGCGAGGCAGGCGCGGTCGGCCGCTTTGTCGCGGAGCGACCGCCAGACGGCGTCCGGGCCGAGCGCGGCGCGGAACCGCTCGTTCTCGAAGACGACGGCCTCGGTCTCCGTCCGTCCGGCCGCCGTGGGTGCTTCGGCGGCGACCGATATCAGCACGGCGAGCACGGCGGCCAGGCGCGGCGACGGATGAATGGCGGGCATGCGGCGAATTCCCACTCCGGTCCTCGTCCGTGTTGAACCGGCCGGGTCGGGGGCGGTGTCGGGCGAACGTCACCCGCCCGAAATGATGTTGACGCTCGGCCTCCGGGCTGGCAGAGTAGGCGGGCGGATGTCGCACGCAGGCGTCCCGCGGAAGGGCGCCGGCTTGCCGTCACGTCAGTGAGGAGAAAACCGTGGCCGAGTTCCAGCACGTTGGCGTGCCCGTCACCGAGCCCCAGCCGGGCGAGACCTACGTGGAGCAGGTGAAGGTGTACCTTACCGACGCCTCCGCCCACCCGTACCGGTTCGAGTATCTCCGGTTCGAGGCCGACAGCCCGATGCCCGAGCGGATGCAGACGAACCCGCACGTGGCCTACACCGTGGACGACCTGGACGCGGCGGTGGAGGGCGAGAACGTCCTGGTCGAGCCGTTCGAGCCGATGGAGGGGCTCCGGGCCGCCTTCATCGTCAAGGACGGTGTGGTGGTTGAACTGATGCAGCCGGTTTCTGACTGCCGGGCCCCGTAGTCCCACACCGCAACAGGGGCACCCGGCGTGGTGGGACGGAGACACGCCTGCGCTCGAAGCAGTGTTACGGGCCTGGCTGCGGACGCCTTGAACCCGGGCGCGTGGCGCGGGAGGGGGCCATGGCCGACGCTATCGGCTACGACGAACTCGTCCACATGCTCCGCGGCGCCGCCGAGAAGGTGACGACCCATCGTCGGCGCCTCACGGATCTCGACGCGGCCATCGGCGACGGCGACCACGGCAAGGTCATGCGCAAGGTCATGGCGCTCCTGGCCAAGGCCGTCGGCGAGAGCCGGTCGCGGGATATGGCGAGCGTGCTCAATGACGTGGCGTGGGCGGTGCTGAGCGCGGGCGACGGCGCGGCGGTCCCGCTGTTCGGCGCGTGGTTTATGGGGATGGCCGAGGCCGTGGCCGAGAAGGCCTCCCTCGACGCGCCGGCGCTGGCGGACGTCTTTGAGGCCGCCCTCGCCTCGGTCCGGAAACAGACCGGGGCCGAGCCGGGCGATAAGACCCTGCTCGATGCCCTCGTGCCGGCGGTGGAGACGTTCCGCGAGGCCGCCGACGCCGGGCAGGACGTGCCGGCCGCCATCGCGAAGGCCGCCGAGGCGGCCGAACGGGGCGCACAGGCCACCGAGACCATGCCGGCTCGTATCGGGCGGGCCAAGGCCCTGGGCGAGGCCAGCGTCGGGACGGTCGACCCCGGGGCCGTGTCGGCGGCGCTGATGTTCCGCGGCTTCGCCGATGCCCTGGCGGCCGGCGAAACGTAGGTTCTCAGTCAGCGCATAACCCCGTTGCTTCACGTAAGATCAGAGGGTTCCATGAGACGATGGTTGCGGCTTGCTGTTGCGATGTCGGCGGTAGCGGGGCTGGGTGCCGGGCTCGCCCCGGCCGGGGAGTGGGCCCCCGCGGGCGGGCACATCATGACGCCGATGGCCAAGGACGTCGGGCCGGACCACGCCCTGCCGCAGTACCCCCGACCGCAGATGCGCCGGCCCCAGTGGCAGAACCTGAACGGCCTGTGGCAGTACGCCGTGGAGCAGTTGCCGGCGGGCGCCTTCAAGCCGGTCCAGGGCCTGGCCCCGGCCGAGACGTATACGGATGCCGAGCCGCCTGCCGAGTGGCAGGGCCGCATCCTCGTGCCGTTCGCCATCGACGCCCCGCTCTCGGGCGTCATGCACGTCCTGCGCCCGGACGAGCGGCTCTGGTACCGACGGACGTTCCGCATTCCGGACGCCTGGGACGGCCGGCGGATCCTGCTCCACTTCGGGGCCGTCGACTGGGAGGCCGGCATCTACGTGAACGGCCGGCGGCTGGGTCAGCACCGCGGCGGGTACGACCCGTTCTCGTTCGACGTCACCGACGCCCTGCGCGACGGCGAGAACGAACTCCTCGTGGCCTGCTGGGACGCCACCGAGGCCCAGTGCCAGGCCATCGGCAAGCAGATCATGCCCGAAAACCGCAAGGGCTTCCGCTACCAGCCGACCGGCGGTATCTGGCGGACCGTCTGGCTCGAACCCGTGCCGAAGCCCAACGACATTCGCCGCCTCCGCATCACGCCGGACATCGAACGCGGGCGGGTCCTCGTGGATGCGATCCCGGGCGACCCAGACGGCGGGCCGTTCCGCGTGGAGGCGGAAATTCCCGGCGGCGAATCGGTCCCGTGCACCAATCCGACCGCCGCCGTCGTCCAACTGGAGGAGCCCCGCCTGTGGTCGCCCGCCGACCCGTACCTGTACGACCTGGTCGTCCGCCTGCGCGTGGGCGGCGAGGTGGTGGACCGCGTCCGCAGTTACGTCGGCATGCGGAAGGTGGAGGTGAAGAAGGCGGCCGACGGCTTCGTCCGCATCCACCTGAACGGCGAGCCGATCTTCCAGTTCGGCCCGCTCGACCAGGGCTACTGGCCGGACGGCATCCTCACGCCGCCCACCGACGCGGCTATCCGGTACGACCTGGCGTTCCTCAAGACCATCGGCTGCAACATGGTCCGCGTACACGTCAAGAGTCATCCCGAGCGCTGGTACTACTGGGCCGACCGGATGGGCCTGCTGGTGTGGCAGGACATGGTCTGCCTGCCGAAGTACGGCCAGACCGTCACGCCGGAGGCGTCCGCCCAGTGGCAGACGGAACTCGTGCGGATGATGGATTGGCTCCGCAACCACCCGTCCATCATCATGTGGGTGCCGTTCAACGAGGGATGGGGCCAGCACGACACCGAACGGTTCGCCCGCCTGGTCGCCAAGCGCGACCCCACGCGCCTGGTCAACAACGCCAGCGGATGGACCGACCGCGGCGTCGGCGACGTCCTGGACCACCACGACTATTCGTTCTACTCCAGCATCGCCATGCAGCGGTACGCGGGCGGCCGGGCCGTCCTCCTGGGCGAGGCCGGCGGCTTCAATAGGGTCGTGCCGGGGCATACCTGGCACGGGAAGAAGCGGCCGGGCAGCAACCTGGACTACCGTAACGACGGGGGTCGCCCCACCGTGACCACCGCCGACGAAATCTACGACGTCTTCGACTGCTGGGTCGATACCCTGCGGTGCCTGAACGCGGCCGCGGGGCTCAACGCCGTCGTCTACACCCAGATTACCGACGTGGAGCACGAACTGAACGGCTTCCTGACCTACGACCGCCGCGTACCCAAGACCGACCCGGCGCGGTGGGGCAAGGTCATCCGGCGCCTGTACCGTCCGCCGGAACTGAAGCCCCTCGTTGCGGCCGGCGGCGAGTGGCGGTACACCGGCCAGCCGCCCGCGGCGAAAGGCCGCAAGGCCGGCTCCGACACGGTCCCCGGGTGGGCGACGCCCGGCTTCGACGCCTCCGGCTGGAAGACCGGCAAGGCGCCGTTCGCGACGCAGACGGGCGACGACCTGCCGCCCGTCGGGACCGCCTGCGCCTCGGCCCCGTATTTCCTGCGGCGGAGGTTCACCCTGGATCGCGTGCCCGCAAAGCCGGCCCTGCGTCTCCTGCTGACAAAGCGGTGCCGCGTGTTTATCAACGGGCGCCTCTTCCGCAACGTCTTCAACCGCGGCCGCGGACCGCAGCAGGCCGACGTCTGCACCATCGTGCTCCGGCCCGCGGAGCGGAAGTGGCTGACCCGGGGCGACAACACCCTGGCCGTCCACGTGCAAAAGGCGAAGGGCCCCGACGTCTTCGACGCCGCCCTCCTCGAAGTCGTGGAACCCTGACCGGCGGCGAGAGACACGTACCGCGTCCGGCGGCCCGCCGGCGCTGACGCCCGAGGGAAAGGAGACCCGTCGCATGCCTTCCAAAGAGGAACTGAAGAGTCAAAAAGATTTCCACGCCGACACGCCGATGGAGACGCCCGGCTTCTACGTCCGCGGCGCGGCCCACCTGGACTGGGGGATGAAGAATCGCCTCAGCCGCATCTTCAACCCCGAGTCCGGCCGGACCGTCATGCTGGCGTTCGACCACGGGTATCTGATGGGGCCGACGACGGGGCTGGAACGGCTGGACCTCGCCATTCGGCCGCTTCTGCCGCACGTCGACTGCCTGATGTGTACGCGGGGGGCGCTGCGCACCTGCATCCCGCCGGAGACCAACAAACCCGTCTGTCTGCGGGTCAGCGCGGGCGCCACCGTCCTGAAGGACGACATGAGCGACGAGTGCGTGGGCGTGGACATCGAGGAGGCCGCCCGCCTCAACGCCTCCGCCATGGCCGTCCAGTGTTACGTGGGCGGGGCGCGGGAGCGGCAGACCCTCGAGAACCTTTCCCGCGTCATCAATGCGGGGAACCGGCTGGGCATCGCGACGCTCGGCGTGACGGCGGTGGGCAAGGAGATGGCCCGCGACGCCCGGTACCTGGGGATGGCCAGCCGGGTGCTCGCCGAACTCGGCGCCCACTTCGTCAAGACGTACTTCTGCGAGGAGAAGTTCGACGAGGTGGTCGCCGGGTGCCCGGTGCCCATCGTCATCGCGGGTGGGAAGAAGATTCCCGAGAAGGACGCCCTCGCCATGGCCTACCGCGCCGTGGACCAGGGCGCCCGCGGTGTGGACATGGGCCGCAACATCTTTGCCGCCGAAGACCCCGTGGCCATGGCCCAGGCCGTCCGCGCCATCGTCCACGACGACTGCAAGCCCGACGAGGCGTATGAGATGTACCGGGAGACGAAGGGCACCGGTGCGAACTCGTAGGGTGGGAGCGCCGCGAGGGCCGTAAAGGCACCCACGCGGTTGACGGAGGAAGGTGGGTGCGGAGCACCCACCCTACGCGCTGAACCCGGAGACGCCGGGGAGATGCCCCATGCGAGCCGCCGTCCTTGCGATCCTTGTCCTCGCGCTGAGTCTTCTGCTTACCCCTCTCCCTGCCGGGGCGGAGGGGAAGGAAGACGACCTGCCGGCCGAGGCCCGGCGGGCTATTGAACGAGCGAGGGATTTCTTTACCTCGATTTCCACCCACGGCGGGTGGGCCGGTATCTACAGCAAGGACCTGGCCAAGCGCTGGGGCGAGGCCACGTACGAAAAGGCGTCGCCGGGCGAAATCTGGGTCCAGCCCCCCGGCACGCCGACCGTTGGCAAGGTTCTTCTTCGCGCCCATCGCGTGACCGGCGACAAACGGTATCTGGAGGCCGCCCGCCGCGCCGGCCGGGCCCTCGTGTGGGGCCAGCGGACCGTCGGCGGGTGGGGCCATTGCGTCGACGTCTCGCACCTGACGCCTGAGGCCACGAAGCCCGAGCGGCGCAGCGGCTCGTGTACGCTGGACGATAACATTACCCAGGGCGCGATCGACTTCCTGATGGACCTCGACCGCACGGTCGATGCGCCGTGGCTGGACGACGGCGTCCGGCTGGGCCTGGCGTTCATGCTGAAAAGCCAGTTCCCCTGCGGCGCCTGGCCGCAGTGGTACCCGCTTCGGGGCGGGTATCACGATTATTATACGTTCAATGATAATACAATAAATGACTGCATTCGCGTGCTGCTCGATGCCCACCGGCAGTACGGCCGGGCGGAGGTCCTGTCGGCGGCGAAGCGCGGCGGGGACTTCGTCATCGCCTCCAGGCTCGACCCGCCGCAGGCCGGCTGGGCCCAGCAGTACACACACGATCTGAAACCCGCCTGGGCCCGGCCCTTCGAGCCGCCCGCCGTGTGCAGCGCCGTCACCGCCCGCAACATACGCACCCTCGTCGCCTTGGCTGCCTGCACACGCGAGAAAAAGTACCTGGAGCCGATTCCCCAGGCCCTGGCGTGGCTCCAGCGGTCTCAACTGGATAATGGCCAGTGGGCGCGGTTGTACGAACTCGGCACCAACCGGCCCATCTACGGCGACCGCGACCGCAAGATCCACTACACGCTGGAGGAGATCAGCGAGGAACGCCGCACCGGCTACTCCTGGCAGGGCGGGTACGGCGTCGCGAGCGCGCGGACCCTCTACGGGCGGGTCAAGGAGTCGGGGCTGGAGGCGTATGCGAAGCAGCGGGAGGCCGAGCGGACGCGGAAACCGTCGCCGGCGTCACTGGCCAAGCGGGCGCCGGGGCTTGCCTCCCGGGCCCGCAAGGCAATCGCGGCGCTCGATGCGAAAGGCCGGTGGGTGGACCCCGACGGCCGCATCCGCTCCCGCACCTTCGTTCGCCACATGCGGGACCTGTGCCGTTACGTGGAGGCGGCCGAGGCCCGGCGGTCGCTGGAGGGGGGCGGCAACCGGTAGTGCCGGTCCGGGCGGGTACACCCTCGCGCCGCTCGGAAGGCATGCGTTCCGGCAGGGCATCGGATGAAAGAAGGAAGGCGGGCGCTGCACCAGCCCTGCAACGTAGCGGCCGTGGAAGAGCCATAAGCCCATCTGGCGGAGAGGCCGGGATTCGAACCCGGGGAGGAGGCTTTATACCCCCTCAACGGTTTAGCAAACCGCCGCA
>CAYTJE010000097.1:0-11450 GCA_964437855.1 uncultured Anaerolineales bacterium
GCCGAGCCGCTGACCGACCGAGCCGAGCCGCTGCCCGACCGAGCCGCCATCGTAAGATGGCGGGTAGCCTGCGGTGGGGCGCGCGTTTCGCGCTTGAGCGCGGTGGTCTCCGTACCCACCGCGCCCGGACGGAACAGCACGGCGGGTGCGGAGACCCGCCGCGCATAACGCGAAAAACACAACGGAGCCTCTTGCACGCGATGCCGCTGAAGGGAGAAGCCATGAGACGCTCGTTCGTTCGATTCGCCGCCCTCGCCGCCTGCCTGGCCCTGCTCGGATCCGCCGCGGGGACCGCCCCGGCCGTCACCCGGGCGGAGGTGGACCAGGCCGTTGCCGCCCTCGCCGCGTACAAGGCGGGCGACGACCCCGCGCCGGTCCGCCGGATGCAGGACCTGCTCCAGGGCCTCCACGGGCAGGAGGCGCCGGCCCGGCGGATGGAGAAGCAACTGGTCGGCCTGCTCGCCGGCGACGCCGGTTACGAGGCCAAACTCCAGGCCTGCCAGGCCCTGGGCCGCATCGGCACCGAGGCCTGCATCCCGGCGTTGGAGACGATGCTCGGCGAGGCGAAGACCACGCACCTCGCCTGCTGGGCCCTCCAGCCGAACCCGAGCGCCGAGGCCCTGGCGGCCCTCCGCCGCGGCCTCGGAAAGGCCGAGGGCGAGCCCGCCGTCTGCATCATCGGGGTCCTGGGCCACCGGCGGGACACCCAGGCGCTCCCCCTGCTCGCCGAGCGCGCCACGGCGGAGGACCCGCTGGTCGCCGGGGCCGCCATCGCCGCCCTCGGCAAGATCGGCACGCCCAAGGCGGCGGAGATGCTGGCGGGGCTCCGGACCTCCGTCCCGAAGGCCCTCCGCGGCCCGGCGGGCGACGCCTACCTCCAGTGCGCGACCCGCCTGGCCGAGGCCGGCGCCACCGACCGCGCCGCCCGGATGTTCGAGACGGTGCTGGCCGACGACGTCGCCCTCCGCTATCACCGCGGGGCGCTGCTGGCGCTGATGCGGTACGCCGGCGAGAAGGCCATTCCGCACGTGCTGTCGGCCATCCGGGGCATCGACCCGATGATGAAGGCGGCCGCCATCGCCAACGTGCCGTCGCTGGAGGGCGAGGGCATCGTGGAGCGTCTGGCGGCCGAGTTGCCCGACCAGTCCGCCGACGTCCAGGCCCTGCTGCTGACCGCCCTGGCCGACCGCGGCGGCCCGGCCGCCCGCCGGGTCGTCGCCGACGCCGTCGGCGCCAAGGCCCCGGAGGCCCGCCTGGCCGCCGTCAAGGCCCTCGGGCGGGTGGGCAACGCCTCCTCCGTCCCGCTGCTCGCCCAGGCCGCCGCCGAGGGCAAGACCGGCGAGGAGCGCGAGGCCGCCCTCCTGTCGCTCCGGGCCGTCCAGGGCGCCGGCGTGGACGAGGCGATCGTGGCCGAGATGAAACGGGCCGACCCGCCGCTCCGGGCGGACCTGATCGGCGTCCTCCACGGCCGGGGGACCGAGGCGGCCGTGCCCGCCCTGCTGGACCAGGCCGGCGGCGACGAGGCCGAGGTTCGGAAGGCCGCCTTCAAGGCGCTCGGGCACCTGGCCGGGCCGAAACATCTGCCGGCCCTCCTCGAGCGGCTGGTGCACCTGAAAGGCGAGGGGGCCCGGGCGACGGCCGAGCGGGCCGTCGTCGAGGTCGCCCGGAAGGCCAAGACCCCGGCCGCCGGCAGCCGGCCCGTCCTGGAGGCCCTGGAGACGGCCAAGGGCGCCGCCGACCGGTCCTCGCTGCTCCGGGTGCTGGGCGGGATCGGCGGAGCGAAGGCGCTGGCGGCCGTCACCGACGCGCTCGAGGCGGAGGACGAGGCCGTCCGCGACGCCGCGGTCCGCGCCCTCGGCGCCTGGCCGGACGCCTCCGCCGTGCCCGCCCTGATCGGCCTGGCCAAGACAAGCAGCAACCGGACCTACCAGGTGGTGGCCCTTCGCGGCGCCGCCCGCCTGCTGGCCGAGGGCGGGGGCGCACCCTCACCGGAGACGCTGGCAGCCTACAAGGATCTGATGGCCGCGGTCGCGCGGCCGGAGGATGCGAAACTCGTCCTGGCGGGCCTGGCCGACGTACCCCACCCGGAGACCCTGGCGATGGCCGTCGACTGCCTCGACCGGCAAGGCGTCCGGGGCGAGGCGGCCGTGGCGGTCCTGAAGATCGGCCGGGCCGTCCTGGGCGCCGACCCGGAGGCGGTTGCCTCGGCCATGAGGAAACTCATCGAGGCGGCGCCCAACGAGAAAGTCCGGAGCCAGGCCCGCAAGGTCCTCGACCAGGCCAAGACCGTCGGCGACATGCTCGTGGGCTGGCAGGTGGCCGGCCCGTTCACCAAGCGGCGGACGAAGTTCGCGCAACTGCTGGATACGCCCTTCCCGCCGGAGCAGAAGGGCAAGGAAGCCGCGTGGCGGCTCTGCCCCCTCAAGATGGCGGGCACGCCGCCCGTCTTCGAGTTGACCGAGATCCTGGGCGCGGGCAACCACCGGGCGGCGTACGTCCGGACGTGGCTCCGGGCCGACAACGCCACCGACGCCCGGCTCGAGGCCGGCTCCGACGACAGCATCAAGATATGGCTGAACGGCAAAGTCGTCCACAAGGACCCCGCCGCCGGCGTGTGCACGATGGGCGAGCACAAAGTCAACGTCCGCCTGGAGAAGGGATGGAACACCCTGATGATGAAGATCGTGCAGAGCAGCGGGCCGTGGCAGTTCTGCGCCCGACTCGTCGGCCGCGACGGCGAGCCGCTGGAGGGCGTTACCGTCAACCCGCATCACGGCGGGAAGTAGGCGCGAGTCACAAGGGACCGACCGCTCGCTAACGCTCGCGGCTGGACGCGAACGATCGTGAGCAGGCCGTTTCAGGAGCAACCCATGAACCGCCGCTCGTTTCTCCAGGGCCTGGGCCTGGCGTCGCTGGCCCTGCCGGCCTGGGCCAGGGCCGCCGCCGCGGCCGAGGGCAAACCCAACATCGTCTACATCGTCGCCGACGACCTCGGCTACGGCGACCTGGGCTGCTACGGCCAGACGCATTTCAGGACGCCGCACATCGACCGCCTGGCCGAAGAGGGCCTCAAGTTCACGCAGCACTACGCCGGCTCGACGGTCTGCGCCCCGTCGCGGTGCGTCCTGATGACCGGCCTCCACACCGGCCACTGCTACGTGCGCGGCAACAAGGAGCACAAGCCGGTCGGCCAGGAACCCATCCCCGCCGACACCGTCACGGTGGCCGAGCGCCTGAAGGCGGCCGGCTACGCCACCGGCGCCTTCGGCAAATGGGGGCTGGGGTACCCCGGCTCCGAGGGCGACCCCGTCCGCCAGGGCTTCGACGAGTTCTTCGGCTACAACTGCCAGAGGAACGCCCACCGCTTCTACCCGAAATTCCTCTGGCACAACGACAAGCGGGTGGCCCTGGACGGAAAGACGTATTCGCATACACTTATCGTGGAACGGGCGCTGGACTTCATCCGCCGCCACAGGGACGGCCCGTTCTTCTGCTTCATGCCGGTCACGATTCCGCACGCGGCGATGGAGGCGCCGGAGAAGTACGTGGCCCCGTTCCGGGAAAAGTTCTCGCAGTTCTCCGACGTGGTCGGCCGGTACGCCGGCACGCAGACGAAGAACCCCGTGGCGGCGTTCGCGGGCATGATGACCGCGCTCGACGAAGGCGTCGGGCAGGTGCTCGCGCTGCTGGAGGACCTCGGCCTCGACGACAACACGGTCGTGATGTTCACGAGCGACAACGGGCCGCACCACGAGGGCGGGCACAAGCCGGCGTTCTTCGACTCGAACGGCCCGCTGAAGGGCCTGAAGCGCGACCTGACCGAGGGCGGCCTCCGCGTGCCGATGCTCGCCCGCTGGCCCGGCCGCATCCGCCCCGGCACCCGGACCGACCACGTCTCGGCCTTCCAGGACGTGATGCCGACGCTGTGCGACCTGGCCGGCACGGCCGCCCCCGACGGCATCGACGGTCTCTCCTTCCTGCCGACACTCCTCGGCCGGCCCGACCGACAGACCCGGCACCCCTACCTCTACTGGGAGTTCCACGAACGGGGCGGCAAACGGGCCGTCCGCCGGGGCCGGTGGAAGACCGTCCAGCGGAACCTCAACAAGAAGACGCCCGGACCGGTCCACCTGTTCGACCTGGCGACGGACCCGGGCGAGACCCGCGACGTGGCCGACGCCCACCCGGAGATCGTCGCGGGGATGAAACGCCTCTTCGCCCAGGCCCACACGCCGTCCGACATCTGGCGGTTCCGCGGAGAGTAGCCATGCTGCCCGCTGGGGCCGTGACTCCTCCGTCGACCTTCGGGCGACGGCTCAATGGACGAGGCAATCCATCTATTGAGACCGGCAAAACCAATGTCCCAGCCTTTCCGTGGGACCCGTTGTTGTAAAAGGGCAGGATACGCAGGTGCCACGGATTGCTCGCCATCCGTGATGCCGGGGCCGCGGCGCACGGTTTGACAAGCAAACCGTGGCACCTTCCGTGTTACATTGGTTTTGCCGGTCTCAATCGCCCGAATGGGGGCCTATCGTGCGAACCGTCATCGCCCTGCTGCTTCTCCTCGCCGCCGCCCTGCCCCTCCTTGCCGCCGAGCCGCCCGACTGGGCCACCCGGGACCTGAAGGCCGGCATCATCGGCACCGACACCTCGCACGTGCCCGCGTTCACGGCGCTGCTGCACAACCACCCGGAGTGGCGGGTGACGGTCGTCGCCGCCTTCAAGGGCGGGAGCCCGGACGTGCCGTCCAGCGCAGGCCGCGTCGACAAGTTCGCCAAACAGATCCACGACGAGCACGGCGTCGAGATCGTCCCGAGCATCGCGGCCCTGCTCGAGAAGGTGGACGTGGTCCTCATCGAGAGCGTGGACGGCCGGCCCCACCTGGCCCAGGCCCGGCCCGTCCTGAAGGCCGGCAAGCCGTGCTTCATCGACAAGCCGTTTACGGCCAGCCTGGCCGATGCGCGGGAAATCGTCCGGCTCTCGCGCGAGACGGGCACGCCGTTTTTCAGTTGCTCGTGCAGCCGGTTCATGCCGGAGGTCCAGGCCCTGGCCGAGGGCGCCGGCGTCGGCACGGTCAAGAAGGTCCGGGGCTCCTCGCCCTTCCACCTGGAGCCGCACCATCCGGACCTGTTCTGGTACGGCATCCACGGGGTCGAGGCCCTGTACGCCGTCATGGGGCCGGGGTGTGTCAGCGTCCGGCGCGAAGCGGGCGAGGAGACGGACGTGACGACCGGCACGTGGAAGGACGGGCGGGTCGGCGTCTTCCGCGGCGTCCGCAAGGGCGACTACAAGCCCGTCGTCACGGTCTGGGGCACCGACGGCACCGCCCGGACGACGAAGGGGTTCTCCTACGGCGGGCTGGTGCGGACGATGGCCGAGTTCTTCCACACCCGCAAGCCCCCCATCGACCCGGCCGAGACGCTGGAGATCATCGCGTTCATGACGGCGGCCCAGGTCAGCCAGGAGCGCGGCGGGGCCGAGGTGCGCCTCGAGGAACTCCGCCGCTGACCCGGCCCGGCCCCTGGCCCGCCGTTCTGCTGCGCCACGGCCGGGCACAGAAGCGGAGGTGTATCGTGCGAACGCTCGGGGCGGCCCTTACGATTCTCTGTCTGGCGTCAATCGCCCTCGCCGGCGAGGCCGGAAAGCCCGCCGAGGACCTGACCGTCCTCGGCGCGGACGAGTCGCCCGGCGAGATGCTCCGGGCCTACCTCCTGGCCGAGTGCGACAAACGCTTCGACGCCCGCCGCAAAGAGGTGGACGGCCTCGAGAGCGCCGACGCCGTCCGCCGGCGCATCGACCGCGTCCGCAAGGACTGGATGGAGGCGGTCGGCCCCTTCCCCGACCGCACGCCCCTGAAGGCAAAGACCGTCGGCACGGTCGAGGCCGACGGCTACCGCATCGAGAAGGTCCTCTACGAGAGCCGGCCCGACCACCACGTGACGGCCAACCTGTACGTGCCGGCCGACGGCGAGCCGCCCATGCCCGGCGTCCTGGTGCCCTGCGGCCATTCGAAGAACGGGAAGGCGTCCCGCGCGTACCAGAGCATCAGCGTCCTGCTGGCCAGGCACGGGTTTGTCGTCCTCATCTACGACCCCATCGGCCAGGGCGAGCGATGCCAACTTCTCAATGAGAAGGGCAAACCGAAGGTCTGGGGCACGACCGAGCACACGCTGACGGACATCGGGGCCCGCCTGACCGGCGCCTCGGCCGCCACCTACCGCACGTGGGACGGGGTGCGGTCCATCGACTACCTCGTCTCGCGGCCGGAGGTGGACCCGGAGCGCATCGGGTGCACGGGCAACTCCGGCGGCGGGACGATGACCTCGTACCTGATGGCGACCGACGACCGCATTCTGGCGGCCGCGCCGTCGTGCTACCTCACGTCGCTGCGTCGGCTGTTCCACACGATCGGCCCGCAGGACGGCGAGCAGAACCTCACGGCCCAGGTCGCCCTCGGCATCGACCACGCCGATTATATCACCATGCGGGTGCCGAAACCGACGCTGGTTCTGGCGGCCACGCACGACTTCTTCGACATCGACGGCACGTGGACCAGTTTTCGCGAGGCCAAGCGGCTGTACGCCATCCTCGGGTTCGGAAAGCGTGTGGATATATTCGAGTATCCGGACAAGCACGGCTTCAGCCGGCCGCGGCGGGAGGCCGCCCTGCGGTGGATGCGCCGCTGGCTCCAGGGCATCGACGACGACGCCGTCGAGCCGGAACTGACCCTCCGGACGGATAAGGACCTCCAGGTCACCGAGTCCGGCCAGGTGGTCAAGGACCTCGGCGGCGTGACCGTGTGGGACCTGAACCTGGCGCGCGCCAAGGCCCTGGCCGAGGGCCGCGAGACGTTCTGGAACGACCACCCGAAGAAGGAATGCCTGGCCGAGGTCCGTCGCCTCGCCGGCATCCGCGCGGGCGCCGGGAAACCGTCCGCCAGGACCGTCGGCACGGTCGAGCGCGAGGGTTACTCGATTGAGACGATGCGGATCGAGCGCGCCGGCGAGCCGCCCGTCCCCGCCCTCCTCTTCCTGCCCGATGACCGTCAGGGCAAGGTCCCCGCCGTCCTCTACGTGGACGGCCGGGGCAAGGCCACGGGCGCCGCGCCCGGCGGGCCCATCGAGGCGCTCGTCCGCCAGGGCCGGGCGGTCCTGGCCATCGACGCCCGCGGCTTCGGCGAGACCACGCCCACCAAGCCCAAGCGGTACTGGCACAACGAGTACCCGATCTCGTACCTGGCCATCCACCTGGGCCGGCCGCTCCCGGGCCAGCGGACCGAGGACGTGCTGGCGGCCCTGGAGGTGCTGCTCGCGCGGGAGGAGGTTGAGGCGGGCGGAGTCCGGCTCGTCGGCATCGGCCAGGCCGGCCCCGTGGCCTTGCACGCGGCGGCGCTGGACGGCCGATTCGGCGAGGTGGTCATCGAGCGGAGCATCGCCTCCTGGATGGACGTCGTGGCAACGCCCCTGTGCAAGCGGCAACTGATGGGGATCGTGCCGGGGGCCCTCGCGCGGTACGACCTGCCGGACCTCGCGGGCGCCGTCGCGCCCCGGCCGGTCACCGTCCGCCACCCGGTCGACCCGACGGGGGAGGTGAAGGGGAAGGACGAGGGAGAATAGGAAGGTGACGGAAAAGGGACCAGGAGTCTTTTTCCGTAGCGGCGTGACCTGCCCCGTGGCACACGCTGACGGAAGAAGACTCCTGGACCCTCTTGCACCCCGGCCTGATTCCCGGCCGGACAAGACCGGCCGGGCCACACACGTGATGACCTTGCCGTCGCTCGCTACCCCTCGCCCAGGACCTCCGGCCGAATCGCCCGCCACCGTTTCATCGACCGGGCCAGGTGCTTCTCGGCGGGGTCCTTGATGCTCCAGCACTGGAGCCCCACCTGCCCCGTGTAGCCGGCGGCCTTGACGGCCCGCAGAAAGGCGACGAGGTCGTAATCACCCCGGTCCAGGGGGTAGAGGGTCCGCTTGTCGCGGTCGCCGTTGTTGATGGTCACGCTGAAGAGGTGCGGTGCGGCACAGGAATCGGCGCCGGGTGATCGTTTGGCACATCGTCTGGCTCCTTATTCGATGGCGGGGTGGCATGGTCACCGACAACATTTCCCGCGCGGTGGGTCTCCTGACCCACCGCGCCCGAGAGCAGCCGGCCGGTCTTGCGCGGCGGGCCGGTCCATACGGAGGCGTATGCCGAGCCCCGCCGCGCAGGAATTGTACGCAGCGGCCTCGAACCACCCCGTCAGGCTACATGGTTTGCTTGACAGCGCCAAGGGCAGGGTCTATCGTGCCATCGTTTCGCCCGGTTGGCTTCACCCATTCAGGAGACCGCCATGGAACCCCGCCGCGTGTCCCGCCTGGTTCTGACGCTTCTGGTCGCCGTGCCGCTCTGGCTGCCGGCCTGCACCGGCCCCGCCGCCCGCGCCGCCGAGAAGGCCCTCGTCGTGGAGGCCGGCAACCAGGACCGTCTGCACGTGCCGATGGCCGTGGACCTCCCCGCCGGCGTGACCAGGGCCCGCCTGATCGCCGACGGCCGGGCGGTCCCCTGCCAGGTGGCCGACGGCCGGCTCTGCTTTATCCTGGACCGCCTGGCCGCCGGCAAGACCCGCACGTACCGGGTGACGCTCGGCGAGGGTGGTCCGTCGCCCGGCGGCGTTGAGATGAAGGAGACGGCCAAGACGGTCGAGATCGCCATCGCCGGCAAGCCGTTTACGGTCTACCACTTCACGAACCCGAAGCCGGCCGGCCACCAGTTGCGACGGCCGTACTTCTGGCCCGTCTACGGGCCGGACCAGGTGACGATGACGCGACCGTACCCGCTGACCGCCGAGCCGATTCCGGAGAACGTGGCCAAGGACCACCCCCACCACACGAGCCTCTGGGTGGCCCACGGCGACGTCAGCGGTGTGGACAACTGGTCCATCAGCGACAAGGCGGGATGGATCGTGCACCGTGAGTTCGAGGCGGTCGTCTCCGGGCCGGTCGTGGGCTGGTTCCGCGAGCGGCTCGACTGGACCACCGCGGACAAGAAGCCCGTCATGGCCGAGACCCGAACCGTCCGCGTCTGGAACCTGCCGGACGACCGCCGCCTGCTCGACCTGGACCTGGCCTTCGCGGCCAAGTACGGCGAGGTCGAGTTCGGCGACACGAAGGAGGGCGGCCTGTGCGCGGTGCGGATGCGGCCGGAGTTCCGCGCCGACGGCAAGGGCGGCGCCAAGGGCCGCCTCGTCAACTCCGAGGGCCGGACCGCGAAGGCGGCCTGGGGCAAAAGGGCCGCCTGGGTCGATGCCAGCGGGCCGGTCGGCGGCCGGACGCTCGGCGTCGCCATCTTCGACCATCCGGAGAACCTGCGGCACCCGACGACCTGGCACGCGCGGACGTACGGTCTGCTGACGGCGAACCCGTTCGGCCTGTCGCACTTCACCCGGAAGAAGGAGAACGGCGATTACACGCTCGATGAGGGCAAGACTTTGCGGCAGCGGTACCGCGTCACCTTCCACCGTGGCGACGAGCGCGAGGCCGGCGTGGCCGAGCGATGGGGCGATTTCGCCCAGCCGCCGAACGCGATCTGGAAGTAGCCCCGCGTGGCGAGCGCCGCCGCGGGATCGGTCTGGAACGCAGAGGGCGCAGAGAGCGCGGAGGACGCAGAGAAAGGCATTCAAGACTAAGGCAAACAATATGGGACATTGTCATTCTGAGGAGCGGCGAAGCCGCGACGAAGAATCTCGCCTTGATGCCGTGCGCACGGCGAGATTCTTCGGCCTTGCAAGCAAGGCCTCAGAATGACAACCCTCTACGCGCAGCGTGCTTTGGCATTTATCATTGAGCATTTGACATTCGCCTCTGCGTGCTCTGCGTTCTCTGCGCTGAAAACCGGCTGTCCGGACACCTCTCGACTGGAGAGTCCCCGATGATTCTCGGCCTCGATTACGCCATCTGGATCGTCATCGTCCTGTACTTCATCGGGATGCTTCTGCTGGGATGGTGGAGCAAGCGGCAGGCCGGGGACTCGGAGGGCTACCTGCTGGGCGGGCGGCGCTTCGGCACCGCCATGATGGTCATGCACGCCTTCGGGGCCGGCACCAATCCCACGGACACCACCGGGACGATCAGCAAGACGATGACGGTCGGCGGGGCGGGCATCTGGGTCTCGTGGATGTGGATGTTCGGGACGCCGTTCTACTGGCTCATTGCGCCGGTGGTCCGCCGGATGCGGTACCTGACGCTGGCCGACTACTTCCGCGAACGGTTCGGGCGCGGCTCGGCCGTCCTGTACACCTTGGTGGCGGGCCTGGGGATGACGGTGTTCTTCGGTGGCGTGCTGCTGGCCACCACCCGCACCGTCCAGGGCATGATGGGCCCGGCCGCCACGCCGGAGCCGGGCCAGGCCGTGGACGGGTGGTTCTTCGGCATCCTGCTGGTGACGACGGCCGTGTTCGTCGTCTACGGGTACTGGGGCGGTATCGTGGCGGCCATCCGGACCGACATGGTCCAGGGCCTGATGATCATCGCCCTGTCGTTCCTGGCGATCCCGCTGGCGCTGCGCCTGCCGGGGGTGGGCGGCCTGGCCGGCATGCGCGAGACGCTGGCGTCGGCCGACGCCAACTACATCCGCCTGTTCCACCCGGACGAGTTCAACCTGGCGGCCGTCATCGTCCTGTGCATCAACGCGCCGCTGACCGCCCTGGCCCTGCCGCACCTGATGACCGTGACCTCGGCCGGCCCGACCGAATGGGAGGGGCGGATGGGGTTTGCGGGCGGCAACCTGCTGAAGCGCATCTGCACCATCGGCTGGAGTGTCCTGGGCCTGGCGTACCTGGCGTACCTGTTGGAGACGGGGTCGCCGGTGTCGCCGGATGCGGCGTTCGGCGACTGCATCCGCCACCTCCTGCCGCCGGTCCTTCAGGGGCTGATGCTCGCCTGCGTCATGGCCGCCTCCATGTCGTCCGGCGATGCCGTCCAGGTGACGGTGGCGGGCCTGTTCACGCAAAGCCTGTACGCCGAGTACCTCAACCCCCGGGCGACCGACCATCAGCGGTACCGGTTCACGCGGGCGACGGGCGTGATCGTGATCCTGGTCTCGCTGGGCTTCGCGATCCTCATGCGGAACGACCTGGTGGCAATGGTCCTGGGGTACTTCAACATCCTGGCGCTGGTGGGGATTTCGACGGCCATGGGCATCCTGTGGCGGCGGATGAACCAGGCGGGCGTCTTTGCCAGCGCCCTGTCGGCCAGCGCGGTCTTTCTGGGTCTGCGCGCCGCCGTCCGGATGGAGGTCCTCGACCCGGTGCCGATGGCCGTGACGTTCGGCCTGCCCATCGCCACGGGCGTGGTCTTCGGCGTGCTGGGCAGCCTGCTGTCGCGGCCGCCGGACCGCGAGCGGGTGGAACGGTTCTTCACGCGCATCTACACGCCCGTGGGGCAGGAGGACCGGCTCGAGCGGCCGCTCGAGGA
>CAYTJE010000098.1:0-11426 GCA_964437855.1 uncultured Anaerolineales bacterium
CAACCGGGCGACGAACGCCCGGCCGAAGTGGTCGCTGGCGGAGGTGCTCTGGCCGAGCGAGCGGTTCATCGAGCGGCTGCGCAACCCGCCGGCGGAAGGCACGTCCGTCAAACAGGCCTGGCTGGGCGTCCACACGATGACCCCGGTGACGAAGGACCTGGCGGAGTACTTTAACCTGGGTGACCGCCGCGGCGTGGTCGTGGGCCAGGTGATCGAGGGCAGCCCGGCCGAGAAGGCGGGCATCCGGCCCGAGGACATCGTCCTGTCGGTCGGCGGCGAGCCGATCGCCGGCACCGAGGGGCAACTCGTCGAGAACTTCGTCAACGACCTCCGCGAGCGCGATATCGGCCAGCAGGTGACCCTCGAAATCTGGCGCGAAGGAAAGACGCGCTCGGTCAGCGTAACGCTCGGCCCCGAGCCGAAGGGACCCGGTGAGGCCGAGCGCTACGCCGCCAAAACGTTCGGCATGACGGTCCGCGAGATGGTCGTCCGGGACCTCATCTCGCGGGAACTGCCCAAGGAGGAGAAGGGCGTCGTCGTTTCGTTCCTCAAGCCGGCCGGCTGGGCCGCCGACGGCGGCCTTCAGGTGGGTGACATCATCAAGAAGGTTCAGGACAAGGAGACGCCCGACCTGGAGACGTTCAAGACGGTCTTCCAGGCCGAGGTCAAGAAGAAACCCGGGGAGGTGGTCCTCTTCGTGCTCCGGGGCAAGAAGGACACGCACCTGGTGCGCATCGAGCCGCACTGGTAGGCGGCGGGGAAGTGGATCAGGGAAGCGCGGCGGGCCTCGGCATACGCCTCCGTATGGACCGGCCCGCCGCGTTTTCGCGCGGTGCATCCGGAGACCCGCCGCGCGGCACCCGTGTTCCCGCGCGGCACCCATGTTCCCGCGCGGCACCCATGTTCCCGCGCGGCACCCATGTTCCCGCGCGGCACCCGTGTTCCCGCGCGGCGGGCCTCGGCATACGCCTCCGTATGGACCGGCCCGCCGCGTTCCCGCGCGGTGCATCCGGAGACCCACCGCGCGGCATGGCGGCGTTCCGCCGCCTCAGCCGCCGATGCGGCCGAGGAGCAGGAACATGAAGATGAACGTAAACAGGCCGACGCTCTCGACGATGCCCATGGCGATGATGATCAGGGCAAAGCCCTTGCCCTCCGACTCGGTGAGCATGCGGCAGCCGGAGGCGCCCACGAGCCCCTGGAACCACGCCGAGAGCAACTCGCCGAGGCCGGTGGCCAGGCCGATGGCAAAGAGCGCCCCGCCGTGCTCGGCCGCCAGGTTCATCTTGCCGGCCATCTGGAGCATGACCAGGAAGCCGTAGAGCGTCTGCGTAAACGGCATGCTGACGAGAATCACGTTGGTGAACCGGAGTGCGTTTCCGGCGCGGGCGTCCTTGGCCCATGCGCCGGCGGCGGCCATGCCGGCCGACCCGCACCCCAGGGCGCTGCCCACCGCCGCCATCCCCACGGCCAACGCCGCGCCCATCTGTCCCAGGAAGGTACTGGCATCCATGATCAGGCCTCCTCACTGCGTGTTGCGGAAAAGGGTTCGTAGGGGTAGCCGCTCCAGGTCATCCCCAGGTTGTTCGAGAACTCGAGCACGTTCAGCCTCACGCCGTGCGCCAGCAGCGAGACGACGCTCAGCGCCACGTTCAGTCCGTGGCCGACCATCAGGATCGGCACCGCCGCCGGCAGCGGCACCCGGCCGGCCAGGTTGTTGAACGCCAAGGCCAGGGCGGTGCTCGCCAGGCCCAGGACCATCAGGCGGATGTACGAGATGGTATCGCCGAAGGTGCTGATGGCCGGCAGCAGCGACTTCAGCACGCCGAAGCCCAGCCGTCTGGCGGGGTTGCGGCTGGGTTCGGTGAACAGGAGGACGAGGGCGCCCCCGCCCACCAGCAGCCAGCCGTACGCGTTCTGGAGCGAGGGCGGCGGGCTATTGATCAGGAGCCACTTGATCGCCCCCCACATGCCCCACAGGAAGGCGGTCCAGCCGATTTCGCTGAGGAACGGCTGGCTGGGGAACAGGGCCACGGCCCGCCACAGGTGTGCCAGGCTCAACTGGATGGCCCCGATCGTGACGCTCAACCACATCAGAAACTGAAGGGCCGACTCACGCTCCATGCTGACCTGGATCGGCGGGCCGTCGGCATAGTACCGGCCGATGAAGGGGACGGCCGCCATCTGCTCGCTGACGTTCAGGCCGAAGAAACTCGCGATCAGCAGCCCCCAGACGATCGAGCACACCCCGACCACCATGATCAACTGGGCCAGCCGCGACCCGAGCGCGCGGGAAACCTGCCGGTAGAAGATCAGAACCGGCACCAGGTACAACAGCCCGTACCCGAGGTCGGAGATGATGATGGCCGAGAACAGGGGCAGGGCGACCATGAAGGCCGACGCCACGTCGAACTCGCGGTAGCCCGGCACCGTGCCGAGAAACTCGAACAGCCCCTTCATCGGTACGGCCCACCGGGGATAGCGGATGAGGGTGGGGGGCTCTTCCGTCTCGTCGGGCTCGACGGCCTCGACGGCCGCCTCGACGCCCTCGTCGGCGATGCGGCCGGCGAGGGCGCCCACTTCGCCGGCGGGCACCCACCCCTGGAGCGCGAAGAGGGCCTCGTTCTCCAGCGCACTGCGGACGGCGGTGGTCCATTCGGCCTTGGCGCGGAGCCGGGCCTGCTCCTCGCGCAGCGCGCCCGTGAGGTTGGCGAGGCGGCGAAGGCGTGCCTGGTCGGCCGTCAGGGCGGCGTCGAGTTCCTTCGCTTCGGCCGCCAGGGACGGACGGTCGCGGGAGGGCAGGGGCACCGGCTCGGCGCCCTCGGGCACCTCCGGCTCGCCCTCGCGCCCGATGACGGCCACCAGGAGCCGTTTGCCCGCCCACGGGCCGAGGACCTCGACGCACTCGGCCCGGACCTGTCCGACGGCGTCGCGCGGGACCGCGAAGAAGTGGGGCTGAAGCCCTGCGTCGCGGAGGGCCTGGAACTGCGCGAGGCGCACGTTGCCCCACGGCGCCAGGCGTTCGATCTGCCGGTGAAGGGCGGACAGGCGGCTGACGCGCTCGGCGCTGGCGCGCTGGATGCGGAGGACCTCGTCGGCGGCCTCGGCGGGCGAGAGGTCGGGGGCGGCGCCCTCCGGCTCCGTGCCCTCCAGGATCTGGATGGCCCGGCGCACCCGGTCGAGCGTGTCGGTCGTGTCGGCGTCCGGCGCAGCGCGCCGGGCGTCGACAGGCTTCACGTGCAGGACGCCCAGTCGGCGGAGGGCTTTTAGGACGGCCTGGCGGTCGGCCCGGCGGGCGACGATGAACGTCTTGGCCATGTGGACGATCATGGGGTGGGCGCCTCCTGGCGGGCGCTGGCGTCCGCGGCGGCCTCGAGGGGACCCTCGGAGCCGCCCAGTTTCTCCTTGGCGATCTTGGCCCGGCACACGGCCGCGGTCATGGCGTCGCCCAGGTGGATGCGGATGCGCCGGATGTTGTCGCGCGTCTCGGGAATCTTGACCTTCTCAAACAGGTTCACCCGCTGCATGATCTTCGTCAGTTCCCGCTGGAGCCGCTCGTACTGCTCGCGGAGGACGTCTGCCTTGGCGCGAAGCCGATTACGGTCCCGCAGGTCCGCCAGCGCCCGGTCGACCCACGCGGGCGTGGCGAACAGGCTGTAGGTGGGCGAGCGGAACGTCACGTCCTCGAAGACGGGGACCCGTACGCCGGCGACGTTGGCGGTGGAGGTGCGGACCTCCTGCGGCTCGGCCGCCGCCTCCACGGCGAGGCCGGCGCGGTCGGCGAGCACGCGGCGATAGGCGTTGAAGCGCGCTTCGGCCCGGCGGACGTCCGTCTCGGCTTGGCGGAGTTGCTTGCGGACGTCGCGCACGGTCATCTGAAGTTGCTGCTGCTTCAGTTTCAGGGTGGGGAGGTACCGCTCGAACCGCGCGAGCATGTCGCGCTGGCGTTTGAGTTGTGGCCGGGTGTATTTGATCTTCTTTGGCATGACGTTAATTCGGATTTTGGATTCCCGGCCGTCTCACGCGCTCCGCGTCGCGTCGCGGCTACTGAGGCCGGTAATTGGCATGTCGCACGATGTCATTCTGAGGGCCGTACGGCACGAAGAATCTCGCCGTGGCTGTGGTCATTACCAACGGTGACAAGGCGAGATTCTTCGTCGCGGCTTCGCCGCTCCTCAGAATGACAACTTGCCAATCGCGCCCCATTTTTTTACTGGGCTCAATAAAGGGGTGAGTCTGAAATCGTTACTCCTCTGCCGCAACGGCCTCGGGTTCTTCCTGGGCCTGCTTCTCCGGCGCCCTCTCGGAGAGGTCTTTGGGCCAGTGGTTGTCGATGACGGCGCGGCGGATGCCGGTCTCGGCGGGTTCGAAGCACTCGGCCAGCATCGCCCAGCAGCGGTCCAGGGCCTCTTCCAGCGGGATGTTGACCGAGAGGTCCATGATCCGCTTCTCAAAGAGGTCCCCGTACTTGAGAAGTTTCTTGTCCCACGTAGACATCTCGAAGCCCATGTCGCGTTTCTCGCGGCTCTCGCGGCAGAGGGCGTACAACTGGATGCACGCGTTCATGATGGCCCGGTGGTCGTCGCGGGTCTTGTCGTTCACCTGCTGCTTGAGGCGCGACAGGCTCCCGAACGGTTCAATCCACTGGTTCCGCAGGTAGAACTGCCCTTCGGTGATGTACCCGGTGTTGTCGGGCACGGGATGCGTGACGTCGTCGCCGGGCATGGTGGTGCAGGCCAGGACGGTCATGGAGCCTTTCTTCTCCAGGTCGGCGGCCTTCTCGTACCGGCGCGCGAGCTGGGTGTAGAGGTCGCCCGGGTAGCCGCGGTTCGACGGAATCTGTTCCATGGTGATGGCAATTTCCTTGAGGGCGTCGGAGAAGGCGGTCATGTCGGTCAGCAGCGCCAGCACCCGCTTGCCCTGTAGGGCGAAACTCTCGCCCACGGCCAGGCACAGGTCGGGCACCATCAGGCACTCGACGGTGGGGTCGGCGGCCGTGTGGATGAACATGATCGTCCGGCCCAGGACGCCGCCTTCCTCGAACGTGTTGCGGAACGTCAGGTAGTCGTCGTGCCGGAGGCCCATGCCGCCGAAGACGATGACCTCGGCCTCGGCCTGGAGCCCCACGCGGGCCAGCAGTTCGTTGTACGGCTCGCCGGGCACCGAGAAGATCGGCAGTTTCTGCGATTCGACCAGCGAGTTGAAGATGTCGATCATCGGGATGCCGGTGCGGATCATGCGGTCGGGCATCCGCCGGCAGGTGGGGTTGACGGGCGGGCCGCCGATGTCGACGGGCTCGGCCTCCACCTCGGGCCGGCCGTCGCGGGGCCGGCCGGCGCCGTCGAAGACCCGGCCGAGCAGATCGTCGGAGAAGGGCACCTGCATCGGCCGGCCGAGAAACCGGATATGGTCGCCCGTGGAGACGCCCTGCGTGCCGGCGAAGACCTGGAGCGAGACGCGGTCCTGCTCCAGGCGGATGACGCTGGCCAGGGACGATTGCGACTCGCCGGCCACGACGCCGAGTTCGTCGTACCCGATGCCGGTTGCCCGAACCGTGACGACGTTCCCGGAGATCTGGGTGATCTCGTCGAAATACTTTCTCATAGGCTTAACCTCTCGGCCGATGTCGAACCTGATTCCGAATGTTAAATGTCAAATGATGAATGCTAAATGTGGCTGCACCAGTCGGCGAAGCGGTTTACCGATCGCGGTAAACGTAATGCCCGGAGTTGTCATTCTGAGGAGCGGCGAAGTTTACCCGCCGAAGGCGGGCCGCGACGAAGAATCTCGCCTTGATGCCTTTTGCACGGCGAGATTCTTCGGCTCCGCCCATACAGGTCCGTACCGGACAAGCGGAGCCTCAGAATGACAGCCTGGCGCGACGGGGACATTTATCATTTTTCATTCTTCATTTTCTGCGCTGGCCACTTGGGCCTGTTCTTCGTCCTCCTGCGCTTTCTTGGTCTCGCTTTGCCCCGCCGTTCCGCCCGCCGTCTCGATGAACGCATCAATTTTTTCGAGGATGCGCCAGAACTCCTCGGGGTCGCGGTCCTCGGTCTCAATGCGGTCACGGTCCTCGGGCGGGTCGGCCGCGTTGCCCTCAGCGGCCTCCGGGGCGTCGGTCCCGCCTGCGTCGTCCTTGCCTCGGGGAGGCTTCTCCTCGGCCGACTCGTCCTGCCCGCCCTTCTCGCCCTCCTTGCCGGCCGTGTACTCGCGGAGGCGGACCACGTCGACCGGCGCGTAGTTGAGGTTGCGGAACAGGTCCTGGACCTCGACGAAGGTGCGGCGAGCCTGGTCGTTGTCCTCGAACGCGTAGTCGAGGTTGACGACTTCGAGGATCTTGTCGAAGACGAACTGCTGCCGCTCTTTGCGGGTGGCGGCGTCGACCTCGTCAAAGGCGTTCTGCTGGAGATAGACGTTGTCGAAGAAGTCGGCCTTCTGCATCTCGGTGTACTCGCCGACGGTGATGCCTTCCTCGCCGACGACCGTCATCATCTGGCGCACCTCGTTGCCGCGCCGCAAGAGGTTCCGGACTCGCCGGACCTTCTCCGGGTCGATAATGCCGGCGTACCGGCTCCAGGACTCCAGGGGGTCGATGGCGGGATATCGGCGGGCGTCGGCCCGCTGTTGGCTGAGGCCCTCGAAGGCCCCGACGACCTTCAGCGTGCCCTGGGTGACGGGTTCCTCGAAGTTGCCCCCGGCGGGGCTTACGCTGCCGCCGATGGTCACGGAGCCGACGCGGCCGTCGCGCAGTTCGATGGCGCCGGCCCGCTCGTAGAATCCGGCGATGCGGCTCTCCAGGTAGGCCGGGAACGCCTCTTCGCCGGGGATCTCCTCCAGACGGCCGGAGACCTCCCGCAGCGCCTGGGCCCACCGGCTGGTCGAGTCGGCCAGCATCAGGACGTGCAGGCCCATCTGGCGGTAGTACTCGGCCAGGGTGACGGCCGTGTAGACCGACGCCTCCCGGGCCGCCACCGGCATGGCGCTGGTGTTGCAGATGATAATGGTCCGCTCCATGAGCGACCGGCCGGTCCGCGGGTCCTCCAGTTCCGGGAAGGTCTGGAGCACTTCGACGACCTCGCCGGCCCGTTCGCCGCATGCCGCCACCACGACGATGTCGATCTCCGCATGCTTGGCCGTGATGTGTTGGAGCACCGTCTTGCCGGCCCCGAACGGCCCCGGAATGCAATACGTCCCGCCCCGGACGATCGGAAACATCGAGTCGATGATCCGCACGCGGGTGACGAGCGGTTCGGTGGGCATGAGCCGACGCCGCGAGACGTTCAGCGCCCGCTTGACGGGCCAGTCCTGGGCCATCGTGACGGGGCGCTCGTTGCCGTCGCCGTCGGCCAGGACAGCGACCTCCTGGCCCACGGGGTACTCGCCCTCGCCGGCGATCTTAGAGACGGTGCACTCGTCCTGGAGGTCGAACGGGGCCATGACGTGATGGTCGAAGATCCCCTCGGGCACCGTGCCGAGGGTGTCGGCCGCACGGACGGTGTCGCCCTGGCCGACCGTTGGGGTGAAGGCCCATTGGGTGTCGCCGCGCAGGCCGTCGAGGTAGACGCCGGCCGTCAGGAAGTAGCCGGTTTCCTCGGCGAGGTCGTGGAGGGGGTTCTGGAGACCGTCGTAGACGTTGCCCAGCAGCCCGGGGCCGAGTGTGACCGAGAGCATCTGGTCGCGGAACTCGACCTCGTCGCCCACACGCAGGCCGCGCGTTTCCTCGAAGACCTGGAGGTCGGCCAGCCGGCCGCGGACCCGGATGACCTCCGAGAGGAGGCGGGCCCCGTCGCTGCGGTGGCAGTAGCCGACGGAGTTCTGGACCACGTCGCCGGCGGTCTCGGCGATGACCATGTTTCCGAAGACGGCAACGATTGTTCCGTTCAAGGCGTGCGTCCTTCCCGAGGCGTGCAGTGCAGGGCCCGCGGCGTGCGGGGCACGGGTTCCCCTTGCTAGAAAACTGCCCTCGTTGAGCCGGGCTGTCATTCTGAGGCCCCGCTTGTCCGGTACGGACCCGTATGGGCGGGGCCGAAGAATCTCGCCGTGCGAAAGACGTCAAGGCGAGATTCTTCGTCGCGGCTTCGCCGCTCCTCAGAATGACAAACGCGGAGGTTTTTCTTGTTGGGCTTCTACTCCGATTCCTTTCGCTCCGCCCGCTCCAGCCGATACCACCGCACCAGCAGCATGAGTCTGGCCGCGTACACCGCCAGTTCATCGTCGGCAAACGTGAAGTGGGGGTCGTGGTCGGCCAGCCATTGCCAGCGGCCCCGGTCGAGGACGCGGAGGCCCTCGAGCGGGTTCTCGGCGTCGGCCCATTCCGAGACGGGCTGCTGGACGACCGCGTCGGGGTCCGCCAGATCGGACGCCACCCTGTACGGCTCGGGGTCGAGGTCCAGGGCCTTGGCCCGGGCCGTGGCCAGGGCGTTGCGCAGACCGACCTCGTAGCCGACCCAGGCCTGCAGGAAGGGGCTGCCGCGCCGCCGGGCCACGTCCGCCACGTGCCGGAAGTAGGCTTCCCAGACGGCGTCGGAGGGCGGTCCCTGCCGGGCGGACGGCTCGTCGCCCTCGGGGGCGAGGGATGGGGGCAGGGGGGCCTCGTCCCGGGCCTGCTCGGCGGAGAGGACGGCCGGCTCCACCTGCTCGGACTCGCCCGCCAGGAACGCCTCGCGCTGGAGCAGGTCGTCGCTCAGCAGTAACACCTCCACCACCTCGCGGGCGCTCGCGCCGGACAGATGCGCCACCCACTCCGCCGGCGTGATCGGCGGCGGCGACCCCAGGTCGCCGAGCGACGGCAGCGCGGTGACGCGATAGTAGTTTCCGACGGCCATGGGCGCCTTCGTGCGCTGTTGCCACAGTTAGCCGCCGAGTTTACTCGGCGCGCGGCGTTGCGAACGCGCCCTGCCCATACGGGTCCGTACTGGGACAAGCAAGGCGGCTAACTGTGCGAGGTCGGTGGCTCGGTCGCCTTCGCCAGCATGTCCCGCAGGCGGGGGCTGACCATTTCCTGGAGCGTTTCGACCACCGAGGTCTGCGTGACCTCCACGTTGGCGCGGCGGACCTGGTACTCGAACCCGGCCTCCGCCAGCGTCCCCTTGATGTTGACGGCGGCCCCGGCCTGCTCGGCCTCGGGGGCCAGTTGATGGCGGCACCACTCGGTCAGTTGGTCTTTGACCTCGTCGCTGACGCGGATCTCGACGCGCGTCTCGTCTTCGCGGTCGGCCTGGGCGTACTGCATGACGACGTCGTGGATGAGGCCCTTCAGGAACTCCGCGTCGCCGAGTGCCTGGTCCGTGCCCCTGACGAGCACCGTCTGGAGGGCTCGCCCGAGGGTCTCCCGGAGCCGCAGGATGGTGTCGCGTGCGGCCAGTTGGAGGTCGGTCTGGCCCCGCTGGCGGGCCTCGTCGGCCTCGCGTTTGGCGTCCTCGCGGATTTTGTCGGCCTTCTGCTCGGCCTCCCTGACGATGCGGCCGGCCTGCTCCTGGGCCTCGGCCCGGATCGCCTCGGCCTGCTTCTTGCCGGCCTCGACGCCTTCGCTCTGGAGTTTGCTGACGAACGCTTCGATGGAATCAGCCATGGCGTTTCCCTTGGTCGGTGGCCATTGACACTTTATCGGGCAAGCGCACGGGAATCTTAAGGCGGGAGTGGTTCGGCCGACACGGCATCCGTAGCCGCCGGCCCGCCCCGGCCGTCAGGGGGCCTCGAACCCCGCCTGTCCGCATCGGGCGGGTTTGACGGACAAGCAGGAAGGCACGCCCCGCTCCCTTCGAGGGCGCGTCGTCGGGCGGTCGTCACCCGGTCGCCCGCAGGGCGCGTTGCATACCACCCCCCGGGCCGGAAGTCAAGCAAAACCGCCCGTGCCCGAGACACTTCCCACCCCCCGCCATTTTCACGCTTGACTGCGACGTCTCATGTTCTATACTGACCGTTTCATGAAGCCAGGGGGTGGTACTCTGAGGGTGGTCTCGGAGGCCGTTGTGGAGCGGCCGGATACGCCTCTCGGCCATGGCGGGTGGGTCTCCTGCGAGAATGAGAAGCGGAACGACGATGAACGCCAAGACGCAATTCCTGAAGTCCGACCAGGTGGACCGCGCCTGGTGGCTCGTCGACGCCAGGGACCAGGTCCTCGGCCGGTTGGCGACCCGCATCGCCCGTGTCCTCCAGGGCAAGCATCGCCCCACGTACACCCCCAACGCCGATACGGGCGACTACGTGATCGTCGTCAACGCCGAGAAGGTCCGCGTGACCGGCAGCAAGCGGACCAGCAAGACGTACGACTGGTACACGTACCATCCCGGCGGCCGGAAGGAAGTGACCTACGAGCAGATGCTCCAGAAGCATCCGACGCGGCCGGTTGAACTGGCCGTCCGGAGAATGCTGCCCAAGAGCCGGCTCGGCCGGCAGATGTTTTCGAAACTCAAGGTTTACGCCGGGCCCGAGCATCCGCACCAGGCTCAGCAGCCCCGGCCGCTTGAACTGTGACCGCGGCCGCGCCCGCGGCAGGAGGGTAATCTGTGACCGAGGCCATCGCCCAGCCGACCCGCGCCAACCCCGTGTGGGGTGTGGGACGCCGTAAGACCGCCATTGCTCGCGTCCGCGTTTGGCCGGGCCAGGGTCATATCGCCATCAACGGCCGGACCGTCGAGGAGTACTTCACGGAAGAGAAGGACCGCCAGGCCGTTTACGCGCCCCTCACGGCCACCGACGCCTTGAAGGCCTATGACGTGGGTGTCAACGTGAAGGGCGGCGGCCGGACCGGCCAGGCCGACGCCACCAAACTCGGCATCGCCCGCGCCCTGGCCAAGGTGGACCCGTCGCTCGAACAGGCGCTGCGCGACGGCAAGTTCCTGACTCGCGACCCGCGTATGCGGGAGAGGAAGAAGTACGGCCAGCCGGGCGCCCGCAAGAAGTTCCAGTTCTCCAAGCGCTAAGCGCCGTTCGGTTCGCGACGCTCCGCGAGCGGTCCGGCGCCGGGCCGCTCGCTCTTTTTCGATACGTCCGCGGCGCATTGAACGCTTTCCCGCGCGGTGGCTCTCGGCAGTCGCCTCCAGATGGATTGACCGCTGCGCGGACGTGAACGCAGGAGTCCCTCATGCCCACCCGTGTCGGTATCATCGGCGCCAGCGGCTACGCCGCCGCCGACCTCATGCGCCTGCTCCTGGGGCATCCGGCGGTCCAGGTCGTGGCTCTGGCCGACCTGCCCGAGAAGTGTGGTCCCCTGGCGGCCCTGTTCCCGCGGTTCGCAGGCCGGCTCGACATCCAGGTCGCGCCGGCCGACACGGACGCCCTCGCGAGCGCGTGCGACGTCGTCTTCCTCGCTCTGCCGCACACCGCCAGCATGACCTACGCCGGGCCGCTGCTGGAGGCCGGCACACGCGTCATCGACTTCTCCGCCGACTACCGTCTCAAGACGCCCGGCCTGTACGAGA
>CAYTJE010000099.1:0-11396 GCA_964437855.1 uncultured Anaerolineales bacterium
CTCCGTGCGCACGCCGCAAGCCTCCGGGAGGAATTCAGCCCTGCTGTAGCGGGTTGCAGGTACAGGGGACCGCTGACCCCCCGCCTAGCACGGCCAATATCCGAATTCCGCGTGCGCGTCGGGACGGGTCGCGTGTCGCGGCGCCCCGTCCGGGGGTCCAGTATATCAGAAGCGGCCGGCAAAGCAAGCGGCGCGGCAGGCGCGAAACCGGCGGGTGCGAGAACATGTTCTATTGACGTTCAAACCGACTCGTAACGGCGGGGTTTACCCCCCGGCGCAGGCACTACAACCGCTCGCTGGCGTTCGCGGCTAGCCAACAGCGCTGCTCGCTCGACCAGCGCGCCTGCTAGCCGCGCACGACAGTAAGCGGCGGTGTGAGCCCCGCTCACTATCGTTCGCGGCTAGCGAAAACGGCGCACCCGGTATATATTCTGAGAAAATGGCTTTGGGCGGAATCGGGTTTTGTGCGCCTTTCGGCGTCCGAATCGCCGTTTGTCGAGCGCCAGAGCCGATTTGTCGCGCGAATGTTAAGATGGGTAAGGCGAAACTTTCGGCTTTTTTCGACTTTTTTCGTTTTTTGATCGGAATTGATCGTTTTTGACCGCTTTTTGACCCCGTATGGACGGGAGGCGATATACACTAAAATGTCGGTTGCGACGGCGCGGGCTTGTGCTCTGGCACCGATTTCGATGCTCCGGTTGCGGGGCGGGTCGAGGGACCCGCCATCTTACGAGGGCGGCTCGGGGCGAGGGCGGCTCGGGGCGAGGGCGGCTCGGGGCGAGGGCGGCGCAATGGCGCGACAGGTCGGGAGACCCGCGGCGCGGGAAAAAGGGGGCGGACCCGCCGCGCGGAAAGCGCGCCGGGCCGGGCCCGCACGAGCCGCGGGGGCGCGCCGCGCCCTTTACCGCGGGGCCGACTCGGTGTATACTCCCCGGTCCGTTTCTGCCGGACAATGCCGGCGGGAACGCGCCGCGACGGGCCGGGTGCCCGCCAGGGGCTTCCGTCGGCGGTCCGGCCGGGGCAACGATCCGCCCGACCAGAGAAGGAGTGAGCCGTGTATCGACCGCAAATCAAGGTCCTGGACTGTACCATCCGCGACGGCGGGCTGGCGAACGATTCGCACTTCCCGCTGGAGACCGTCCGGGCGGTCTACCAGGCGTGCTGCGAGGCCGGCGTCGACTACGTGGAACTCGGGTACCGCAACTCCAAGGAGATGTTCGACCCGGAGGCGTACGGCCCGTGGCGGTTCTGCGACGAGGAGCACCTCCGCGCCGCGACCGACGGCATCGCGAAGGGCGACACGAAGATCGCCGTCATGATGGACGCCCACAAGTCCGACCCGGGCGACATCCTCCCGTGCGACGAGTCGGTCGTCGACACGATCCGCGTCGCCACCTACGTCAAGGACATCGACAAGGCCATCCGCATCGAGAACACCGCCCACGACCGCGGGTACGAGACGACGGTCAACGTGATGGCCATCTCGATCGAGTCCGACTGGGAACTCGACCCCGCGCTGGAGCAGGTCGAGCGGGAGACGAGCGTGGTCGCCTGCTACGTGGTCGACTCGTTCGGGGCCCTCTACAGCGAGCAGGTGGACTACCTGGTGGAGAAGTACCAGCGGCTGCTGCCCACGCGCGAGGTCGGCATCCACATGCACAACAACCAGCAACTGGCGTTCGCGAACACGATCGAGGGAATCATCAAAGGCGCGAACTACCTGGATGGGACGATCTACGGCCTGGGCCGGGCCTCGGGCAACTGCCCGCTGGAACTGCTGCTGGGATTCCTGAAGAATCCCAAGTTCGACCTGCGGCCCGTCCTCGACTGCGTCGCCGCCGTCATCCGGCCCATGGAGAAGGACCTGGACTGGGGCTACATGGTGCCGTACATGATCACGGGCATCCTGAACCAGCATCCCCGCAGCGCCATGGCCGTCCTGAAAAGCGACCAGCGCGAACACTACCGGGCGTTCTACGACCAGATGCTGGAACTGGTGGAGTAGCCGCAGGCGGCGGGCGTCCAGCATGACTGAGGTCCCGCGCGCCGGGGCTCGGCATACGCCTCCGTATGGACCGGCCCGCCGCGCAGAACCTGAATGCCCGTTTTCGGCGCGGTGGGCCGGGAGGCCCACCGCGCGGGACCCGTGCTCGGCGCGGTGGGTCCGGAGACCACCGCGCGGAGCCACGAGACCTTGTAACGGCCGCCGGTTGCGGTAGAATCGCAGTGCCGGCCCGCAACGGTCGCGGGCGTCCGGCGACTCCGGCGAGAATGGCCGTTTCGGTCAAGGAGGCCCGTGATGCGCATGAGCCGTCGGCAGATGGTGCAGGAGTCGACCGCCCTGGCGGCCGGCGCCCTGGCCTGGACGCTGGGCGAGTCCCCCGTACGGGCCGCGCCCAAGAGGCTGTGGAAGGTCTCGGTGTGCGAGTACTCGCTGCACCGGATGCTCGCCAAGAAGGAACTGGACCCGCTGGACTTCGCCCCCTTCACGAAGAAGACGTTCGGCCTGGCGGGCGTCGATTACTGGAACCGCCCCTTCATGGACAAGGCCAGGGACGACGCGTACCTGGCCGAGATGAAGAAGCGGGCCGACGGCGAGGGCGTCGGCGGCGGCGTGGTCCTCGTGGACGGCGAGGGCAACCTGGGCGACCCCGACGACGGCAAGCGGACCCAGGCCGTCCAGCGGCATCACAAGTGGATCGACGCCGCCCGGAAACTCGGCTGCTACGCCATCCGCGTCAACGCCCGGTCCAAGGGCAGTTACGAGGAACAGCAGAAACTGGCGGCCGACGGCCTCAGCCGCCTGGGCGAGTACGGCAAGGGGCGCGGCATCGCCGTCATCGTCGAGAACCACGGCGGCTACTCGAGCAACGGCCAGTGGCTGGCCGGCGTCATGAAGCGGGTCGGCATGGACGAGGTCGGCACGCTGCCGGACTTCGGCAACTTCCACGAGTACGACCGCTACAAGGGCGTGCGGGAACTGATGCCGTTCGCGAAGAACGTGTCGGCCAAGTCGCACGCATTCGACGCCGACGGCAACGAGGTCCACACCGACTACCACCGGATGATGAAGATCGTGGTGGACTCGGGGTTCCGCGGCTGGGTGGGCATCGAGTACGAGGGCCGCAAACTCTCCGAGGTCGACGGCGTCAAGGCCACGCGGGACCTGCTGGCCAGAGTCCACGCCAAACTCCTCGGTTAGCCGCTCGCCGTTCGGCCGGGGGCGTTCATCCGCCGGGGCAGGCCGGTCGGACCGCACCGCCACAAGCCCGAAGGAGGTGGAGGATGGCCAACGGCCTGAAGCGATCCTGGACCCGCCGACGATTCCTGAAGGCGGCCGCCCTGGCGGCCGGCGGCGCGGCCGCGGCCCCGCAGGTGGTGCCCGCGTCGGTGTTCGGCGCCGGCGACCGGCCCCCGCCCAGCGACCGCGTGACGATGGGCTGGATCGGCACGGGCGGCCGGGGCACCGCCCTGCTGCGGAATTTCCTGGGCCTCTCGGACACCCACGTCCTGGCCGCCTGCGACGTCAAGCAGCCCCGCCGCGACGCCGCCAAGGCCCGCGTCGACAAGCATTACGGCACGGCGGACTGCGACACGTACGTCGATTTCCGGGACCTCCTGGCCCGCAACGACATCGACGCGGTCACCGTGGCCTCGACCGACCACTGGCACGTGCTGCACTCGCTGGAGGCCGTTCGGGCCGGCAAAGACGTTTACTGCGAGAAGCCGCTGGGCCTGTCGGTCGAGCAGGGGCAGGCCCTTCGCCGGGCGGTGCGCGCCTACGGCCGGGTGTGGCAGTTCGGCACGCAGGAACGGTCGAGTTGGACCACGCGGTTTGCCGCCGGCATGGTCCTGAGCGGCCGCATCGGAAAGGTCCACACCGTGACGGTCTCGTCGCGGTACAGCCGGGCGTCCGGCAACTATCCGCCGATGCCGGTGCCCGACTGGCTGGACTACCGTCTCTGGCTGGGTCCCGCCCCGTGGGCGCCGTACACCGAGAACCGCGTCAAGAACAGCCACTGGTTCCACATCAGCGATTACGCCCTGGGGTTCATGGCCGGCTGCGGTATCCACACGGTGGACATGGCCCAGTGGGGCAACGGCACCGACCACACGGGGCCGGTGGAGATCGAGGGCACCGGCGAGTTCCCCGACGACGGTCTCTGCAACTGCGCCACCGGCTGGGACGTGACCATGCGGTTCGCCAAGGGCGTCGAGATGCGGTTCACCGACGGCAAGAAGAACCCGCTGGGCGTCAAATTCGAGGGCGAGGACGGCTGGGTCTTCGTGAAGGAACGGCACCTGGGCGGCACCTTCGACGCCCACCCCAAGGCGCTCCTCAGGGACCCCATCCGGCCGGACGAGGTCCGGCTGCCCGTCTCGAACCACCACCAGCAGAACTTCCTGGAGTGCGTCAAGAGCCGGCAGGACCCCGTCGCGCCCATCGAGGTGGCCGTCCGAAGCGACACCCTGTGCCAGTTGACCGACATCGCCACCCGCCTGGGCCGCAAACTGCGGTGGGACCCGGACCGCGAAATCTTCCCCGACGACCCGGAAGCCAACCGCTGGCTCGCGCGGCCGATGCGAAGCCCCTGGCGGCTGTGACGCAGCGCAACCAGGCCGGTCCGGGCGGCGGCGCGCCGCACCGGTCGCGCGCGCAACGCGATGCATGGCGGCGGGGCGCCGCCCCTCGTCGCGCACCCACGTCGCTCGGTGCTTGTCGAACCATCCGGTCCGCCGTTATGCTTGACTGGTGGAGTTCGGAGGGCGCCCCGGCGTCGGCGGGTGAACGTGGCCGTCGACCGCCCGCGGAATCGGACCGTGAGGAGCCTCGCGATGGCGGCCGCCGCAGAGGCCAACGCGGTCACCTACGACCTGCCTCTCGGCGATCAGGACCGCGCGGAGGGCGGGTCGGCCGGCAGTGCCGTCACGGGCGCGTTCTCGACGGTGCTGGTCGTTCGCAACGTCCTCTGGTTCTGCTGGTTCCGCTGGATCGTAGCCGGCACGCTTGCCGTCCTGGGCACCCTGGGCGTGGGGACGCGGGTCCTGGAACGCCTCGGGCTGACCGTCGGGCCGTGGGCCCTGGTCACCGCCGCCGTCCTGGTGGGGCTGAACGCGGCGTTCCGCTGGCACGCGGGCCGGCTGAAGCGGCGACCGTCGCTCGCCGGCGCCCTGCGGAACCTGTGGGCCCAGATCGTCGGCGACCTGCTGGTCCTGACGGCTGTGGTCCACTTCACCGGAAGCCTGGAGACGTACGTCGCCTTCGCCTACCTGTTCCACATCGTGCTGGCGTGCATCTTCTTTACGCCGCCGTTCAGCCTCCTGGTCACGGCCCTGGCGTGCGTGCTTTACACGGTGTGCGTGTTGGCGGACCAAGCGGGCTGGATCCCGGCGGGCGGTATCTATGCGGACGACTCGCTCCGGCAGCACATCGCCGAGACGCCGCGCGTCCTGGCCGTCAATCTCGTCTCGGCCCAGGCGGTGTGGCTGGTCGTGTGGTACCTGGCGTCGCACCTGTCGGGGATGGTGCAGCGCCGCGACCGGGAGGTACGGGAGGCCAATCGCCGCCTCGCCGCCGTCCTGAAGGAGCGGACCCAGCACATGCTGCGAACCACGCACGAACTGAAGGCCCCCTTCGCCGCCATCGACGCCAACACCCAACTGCTCCTGAAAGGCCACTGCGGCGCGCTGCCCGAGGAGGCCGCCGAGGTGGTCCGGCGAATCGGGGGCCGCTCGCGCCGGCTGGCCCGGGAGATCCAGGAGATGCTCCAGTTGGCCAACCTCCAGTCGACCAGCGCCGAGTCGCTGCCCCGGGCCGACCTGGACGTGGCGGCCGTGCTCCGGTCGGCGGTCGCCCAGGTCCGCGAGACCGCCGACCGACGGGACGTGGACCTCCAGACGGACCTCCGCGCCGCCCCCGTCTCCGCCGTCAAGGACCACGTGGAAATGCTGGCGGCGAACCTGCTCTCGAACGCGGTCAGTTACTCGCGGCCGGGTGGGCGCGTCGCGGTCCGGTGCCGGCCCCAGGCAGGCGGCGGCGCGGAGATCGCCGTCGAGGACCAGGGCATCGGCATCCCGGCGGAGAAACTGCCCCGCATCTTCGACGAGTACTACCGCACCAACGAGGCCGCCCGGCACAACCCCGACTCCACGGGCCTGGGGTTGGCCATCGTGCGGCAGGTGGCCGAACTGAACCGGATGCGGGTCCGTGTCCGGACCGCCCCCGGCCGCGGCACCACGTTCACGGTGGTGGTGCCGCCCCCGTCTTCTTCGCCCGCTGTCTCACGCTCACGCAAGGAGAGAAGCCATGGCCTACCTGATGCTGATTGACGACGACGAGGATTTCGCCCGCGCGGCCGCCAAGGTCCTGGAGCATGCCGGCCACGAGGTGGCCATCGAACTGGACCCGGAGAGCGCGGCCGAACCCCTGCGCCGGCGCCCGCCGGACCTGCTCATCCTGGACGTCATGTTTCCGCAGGACGAGTCGGCGGGGTTCGAGTTCGCACGCACCATGCGCCAGAAAGCGGACGCCCTGCGGAAGGTGCCGATCCTGATGCTGACGGCCATCAACACGCGGTTCCCGCTCGGCTTCGGCGCCGACGACATCGACGACATCTGGCTGCCGGTCGACGACTTCCTCGAGAAACCCGTGGACCTCGACCAACTCCAGGCAAAGGTCTCGGCGATGCTCAGCCAGGCGTCGTGACACGGCCGCCCGGGACCCGTTCCGGCCCGGGCAAGGGCGTAAACGGCGTTTCCCGCGCGGTCCGTACGGACCGCGCCGAATGCAACGGCCCTTACCGCCCGTGGCTCAACTGGCTCCGCCTGAGGCTGAACGTGTGGTCCACCTCGCCGTCGATCGTCACGATCGTGTACGTGACGGTCGGGTCGGCCGCCGTCGTGTCGAACTCCAGCAGCCCGAAGGAACACGTCTTATTGTAACCATAGATGGCGTCCTTGATGACGGCGTGCCGGTGGATGTTCGTCAGTCGGCTGCTCTCGAACTCGTAGAGGTCGTAGGCGCCCGGCCGCTCGATCTTCCAGTAGTCGCTGCGGTGGCGGTCGGCGGAGATGAGGACGACGCCGTCGGCCTTCTGGCGGGCGAGGAAATCGAACAGTTCCTTCCGTTCCTCCTTGTAGCCCTGCCAGGGGTCCTTCGAGCCGGGCTTCGAGCCGTACGCCCACGGCACGGCGGAGGCGAGAACCTTGAACGTGCCCTTCGAGGCCGCCAGGGCCCGCTTCAGCCACGCCTTCTGCACCGGGCCGAGCATCGTGGGCGGGTCGCTCTTGCGGGTCCGGTAGTAGCGGCAGTCGAGCATGAAGAAGTCGACGTCGCCGATGGAAAAAGTATACCAGCACCCGGGCTGCTTCGGTCCGCCGCCGTAGGACGGGTTCGCCCAGTTCTGCCGGAAGACCTGCCAGACCTCGCGTTTCCAAGGTGGCTTTTCGATATGCGGCCCGGGCACGCAGTCGTTGTCGCCGAAGTCGTGGTCGTCGTAGATGGAGAAGACGGCGGCCGAGGCGACCAGCCTCCGCCACTCGGGCCGCGACTGCCGGCGGTAATAGCAGTACCGCTGCGTCTCGCGGACCTTGGGCGTGTCGATGTAGACGTTGTCGCCGAGCATGAAAAGGGCGAGGGGGGTCCGCCCGGCGATGGCATTCCATATGTACTCATGTTCTGGTGTATATCCCGCCCCGCCGCCGAAGACGACCTTGAACCGGGCGGGCGAGCCGGCCTTCGGGAACGTGCGGAACGTTGACGCAGGGGCCGGCGCCTCCCGGCCGTCAACGGAGACGCTGTACCGATACGCCGTGGCCGGCGCCAGGTGCGCGACCTCGAGGACGGCGGTGTAATCGTCCGCGGCTCTCGTGCGGGCCTTGGCGCGGACCGGCTCCACCCGCTCCTTCGTCCGGGCCGGCTGGACGACCACCTCTACCTCCGCCTCCTCAGCCGTGCGGGCCCAGAAGCGGGCGGAGGCATCCGTCACCGCTCCCACCATCGGGCCGTGGACGAGCGGGGACGCCTTGCCCCTGGCGAAGGCCTGGAACGCCTCGCTCTCGACGAGCGGCTTCAGCAGGCCCCGCGGGCCGGCGAGAAATCGTTCGACGGGCATCCCGCCCTCGACGGCCTGCTTCACGTGGGCCATCGCCTCGTCCAGATGGCCCTGCACCGTGTGGGCGCAGGCCAGGACGAAGTGCGACTCCAGGTCCCCGGGGTGCCGCTCCAGGTATTGTCCGGCCGCCTCGGCCGCCTTCTCGGCCTGACCGCGGGCGAGGTCCGTGATCATGTTCCGATGCCTCTGCTTGTACTGCCTGGCGGCCGGGCACGGCCCCGCGCCCGCCAGAACCATCACGCATGCCAGGGAAGCCCATCGTTTCGTGAACCGCATCGGTGAACGCCTCCTTTCGCTCCGGTTTCCGCGCGGCAGCCAAGACGGCCCGCCGCGCTGTTCGCCAACTCGCCGGTCCGCGCGCGGCTACACGCGGTCGGCCACCGTGCCCGCGTCCGGCCGGACGCGGATGGCCCGCGGCGGGGCCGTCGGGCACTCGGCCTCGCACGCGCCGCACCCGACACACGCGCCCGGCACCACCCGCGGGTACGGATACGCCGGGTAGGCCTCCTCCGGCTCGGCCCGCTCCACCGCCTCGTAGGGGCAGACGGCGATGCAGGCCTCGCAGTGCTGGCCGCCGGCCATCAGGCACTTGTCCAGGTCGATGTCCGCCAGGCCGATGGTCCGCCCGCGCTTGGCCTCCAGGGCCAGGGGCGCGATCGCCCCGCTCGGACACACCCGGCCGCAGGCGTTGCAGTCCTCCCGGCAATAATCGTCGCGGAAGACGGCGTGCGGGGCCAGCAGGCCGGCCGCGCCGCCCTCGCCCACCGCCGGCCGCAGGATCCCCGACGGGCACGACCGCACGCAGTTGCCGCAGCGGATACACAGGCCGACGAACCGCGTCTCCGGGGCGGCCCCCGGCGGCCGGACGGGCGGCGAGGCGCCCCGGCCGAGGGCCTCGGTCACCCCCGCCACGACACCGCCCGCCCCCACGCCCAGGAAGAGCCGGCGGCCGACGGCCCGGCCGTCGTCCCGGCCGCCCGAAACCGCCTCTCCCGCTCGGACCGGGACGGCGGCGGCCCTCCCGGCCCTGGCCCCCGACCGGCCGCGGAGCCCGTGGGCAGGCAGGGCCAGCAGGTCCTGCATGCCGCCGAGCGGGCACAGCCGACCGCACCACAACCCGGGCGCCAGGGCGCTGACCAGCAGGACGACGGCCAGCGGCGCGGCCGCCAGGACCGTGACGAGTCCGAGCGGCCGCCGCCACGCCCCGACCGCGGCGGCAAGCATCCCCAGCGGGTCCAGCCACACCAGCACCGGATACCCCAGGCACGCCCCGCCGAGGGTCGCGAGGAGGATCCACTGTCCGACGGCCGGCCACCGCGCCGGCCGCAGACCTCGACCACGTGATGCGCGGCCTGTACGGGCCGCGCCGGCCCGGGCACCGTCGTTTCCGCGCGGTGGGTGCCCCTCGACTGCGCTCGGGACAGGCCCCGACCCACCGCGCCCCCTGTCCCCGCGCCGCCGGAGCCGGCCCAGCGTCTCCGAGAGAAGGCCCACCGGGCAGATCCACCGGCAAAACCCACGCCGGCACACGAGCGCGAGCAGCAGCGCCGGTGCCGCGACGAGACACAGGACGCCCACCGCCCGCGTCGCCAGCGCCGAGGCCGTCGCCACGAACGGGCTGACGGCCGGGACGACGGCCAGCGCGCCGTCCCAGGGAAGCAGGCCCGCCGCCCCAAGGATCGCAGCCACCAGCGCCGCGCCGCGGACGGCCGACCGAAGCCGCCGCCGTCCGGCGATGGAGGGTTGCCCAGCCATGTACGGCGTTGTACCACGCGGCGGCGGAGGCGTCAATCACGCGACGCCGCAGGGGAGAGGCCGAAAACAGTTGCACCGCGATTCCTCCGGCCTTATAAGACCCTGTCCCCGGTTTATACGGCTGAGAGGGGAGGAGGCCGGCCCCATGCACGCCAACAGCCTCGAGAGGCGCCGTCCGACCCGCCGGGGGTTCCTGAAGCGGCTGGGCGTGGCGGCGGGGTCGGCGGCCGTCGCCCCCTACGTGGTGCCCGACACGTCCACCGGGGCTGCGGCCGAGGTCGCCTCGCCCAGCGAGCGCGTGACGATGAGCATCATGGGGTGCGGCAACCGCGGGCCGAAGGTCATGGAGCATTTCCTCCGGCAGCCGGACGTCCAGTGGCTGGCCTGCTGCGACTGCCGGCAGGAACGCCTCCTGGCCGCCAAGAAAAAGGTCGACGCCCAGACGGGCAACACCGACTGCGCGGCGTACCGTGACTTCCGCGAGTTGTTCGCCCGGCCGGACCTGGACGCCGTCCTCATCGCCACGGGCGCCCGCTGGCACGCGGTCGGGTCCATCTACGCCGCCCGCGCCGGCAAGGACATCTACAGCGAGAAGCCGATCAGCCTGACCCTGGCCGAGGGCCGGGCCCTGGTCGAGACCACAGGCCGCCTGGGCACGATTTACCAGGCGGGGTATCAGCGGCACTCGGTGGACTCGTTCCGCTTTGCCGTCCAGTGCGCCCAGCGGGAACGCATCGGCGAGTTGAAGGAAATCATCTGCAACTTCTGGGAGTGCCCGGCCATCAAGGCCACGCCGCCCGTGCCGGTGCCCGAGGGGTTCTGGTACGACATGTGGCTCGGCACGACGCCGTGGCACCCGTTCTCCTGGGGGCGCGTCAACGGATGGCGATACGTTTGGGATACCGGCGGCGGGATGGTCGACGGCATGGGCTGCCACTGGACCGACCTGGCCCAGTGGGCCAACCGGGCCGAGCACACCGGGCCCGTCAAGGCCGAGGTGGAACAGGTGGCGTGGGCCCCGCCCGGGTCGCTCTCGGAGGTGCCCGTCTCCTGCCGCGTGGCCCTGACCTACGCGAACGGCGTCCGGTGCATCATGGAGTCGAAGGGCAAGTTCGCGGACCGGTACATCCGCTTCGTCGGCACGGAGGGGTGGATCCAGGTCCGCGACGCCACGAACACGGTGACGGCCGAGCCGGCGTCGCTGCTCAGGCTGCGGGCGATCTCGGCCAAGGGGTGGGGCGACCCCGGCGACCACATCCGGAACTTCCTGGAAGGCGTCAAGACCCGCCGGCGGACCGTCTGCCATCCCGAGGCCGCCCACCGCGCCATGACCGTCTGCCATCTGACCAACATCGCCCTGCGCCTCGGCCGAACGCTCCACTGGGACCCGGACAAGGAAACGTTCCCGGGCGACCCGGAGGCCGACACGATGCGCGCCCGGGCGCCCCGGCCGCCCTGGCGCAGCTGAGACACGAGCCGAGCCGCTGACCGACCGAGCCGAGCCGCTGACCGACCGAGCCGAGCCGC
>CAYTJE010000100.1:0-11239 GCA_964437855.1 uncultured Anaerolineales bacterium
CCTGGTTGACCATGTCGAGTTGGTACTCGACGGGGTCCTCGACGGTCAGGATGTTGCGTTCGGGGCTCCGCAGCAGGTCCAGGGCGCTGTAGAGCGTGGTGGTCTTGCCGCTGCCCGTCGGGCCGGTCACCAGCACCAGGCCGTAGGGCTGGTGCAGCATCCGCTGGAAGGCGTCGAGGGTCTCGGTGCGGAAGCCGAGGTCCTCCATGCGGACGTGGAGGTTTTCGCGGTCGAGGATGCGGATGACGAGTTTTTCGCCCAGGAGGGTGGGCATGCTGGAGACGCGAAGGTCGATCTCGCGTTTCTCGGCGACGATTCGGACGCGGCCCTCCTGGGGCAGGCGTTTCTCGGCGATGTCCATCTTGCCGATGACCTTCACGCGCGAGGCGATGGCGGCGTGCATACCGGGGGGCGGCTTCATCAGGTCCCGCAGCAGGCCGTCGATGCGGTAGCGGATCCGCGTGCCCTTCTTGTTGGGCTCGATGTGGATGTCGCTGGCGCCGTCGCGGATGGCCGTCAGCAGCACCACGTTCACGAGGTTGACGACGGGGCTGCCGGCCACCATCTGGTCGAGGTCGGTGACGGGCCCCTCGTCAACGGATTCCTGCTCGACGACCGACACGTGCGACTCGTCGAGCGAGGCCAGGAAGGCGTCGACGTCGGTCTCGCCGCCGGCGCATTTCTGGATGAACTCCAGGATATTGGCCTCGAAGGCCAGGACCGTCCGGACCTCGCATCCCGTGAGCCGGCGGAGGCGGTCGATCTTGGGGAGCGACTGGGGCTCGGCCATCGCCACCGTCAGCGTATTGTGGACCTTGAACATCGGCAGGCACTTCAGGCGCTCGGCCTCTCCCTGCCCGATCAGGTCCAGGCATCCCGGGTCGAACAGGCCGTGACGCAACTGGCATCCCGGCACGCCCAACTGCTGGGCCACGGCCCGGACGAGGACCAGCGGGCTGATGATGCCCTGCTCGATGAGCACCTCGCCCAGGAGCCGGCCGCTGACACGCTGGTCCTGGAGCGCGGTGGTCAGTTGCTCGCGCGAGATGGCGCCGGCCTGGACCAGCGTTTCGCCCAGCGGCGCCTGGGTTTGGGCAGCCGTGGTCACAGGAAACTCCTCACGGCGGAGTTGACGTCGGCAAAGAACTCGAACTGCGGCGCCAGGCCCGTCAGTTCCAGCACCTGCCGGAGGGTCTCGTTCACGCTGCACAGTTTCAGCGGGTGGCCGGTCCGGGCGATCTCGTGGTTGGCCTCGACCAGGGCTTCCAGCCCGGTGCTGTCGGCGTACTGGACGGCCGAGGCGTCCACGACGCACCGGCCGAGACTGCTCTCGACCAGTTGGCCGATACGGTTCCGGAACGCCTCGACCCCTTTGGCCGTCAGAGGCCCGTCGGGCTTCAGAACCCGGACCGCCCCGCATTCCTGTTCGACGATGTTCACGCCACCGGCACCCCTTCCGCGACGGGCAGCGTCAGGGTAAAGGTGCTGCCCTGGTCGGGTTCGCTGTCGACGGTGATATCCCCGCCGTGCATGCGGATGACTTCGCGAGCGATGGCCAGCCCGAGGCCGGACCCTTCAATCTGCGTGACCCGCTTGTCGGGGCTGCGGTAGAACTTCTCGAAGATGTGCAGACGGTCCTCCTGGTTCATGCCGATGCCGGTATCGGCCACCTCGACGACCAGTTGGCCGTCTACCGTGTCGGCCGTGAGGGTGACCGTTCCGCCCTCCGGGGTGTATTTCAGGGCGTTGCCGATGAGGTTGTGCAGTCCGAGGGCGATCTTCTCGCGGTCGCCGTGGGTCACGGGGAGTTTGGGCGGCAGGTTGAACGTCAGGGCGATATTCTTCTCCCTCGCCTGGGCCGTGTAGTCGGCCTCGAGCGACTGGAACAACTCGTCCAGCCGGACGTCGTCGGCGTTGAGACGGAGCGAGCCGGCCTCGATCTCCGAGACCGAGAGGATGTCGCCGACCATCCGGTCCAGCCGGCAGACCTCCTGGTTGATGGTGCTGAGGCAGCCCGCCTGGGCGGTGGGGTTGTCTTTGCCCTCGTCGAGGCCCATCTCGGCGCAGGCGCGGATGTTGGTCAGGGGCGTCCGCAGTTCGTGCGTGGCCTGGGCGAGAAAGGCGTTGCGGGCGTCCTCGGCCACCCGTTGCTGGGTGATGTCTTCGACGACGACCATGGCAACGGCCGAGTCCTCCCGGCGCACCGGCCGGACGATGAACCGGAGCAGCACCTGGCCGCCGGCCCCGCTGCGAGCCACCTCGAAGATCTGCCGGCGCTGCATCGGCCGGCGGGTGGCCTGGCGGACGGCGCCTGCAACGTCCTCCTCCTGGATGAACGAGGCGATGTCGGCGTCTTCCGCCTGTTCCCGGCGGGTCTGGAGCAGCACCGCCGCCGCGCTGTTGACGTACCGGGCCTTGCAGTCGGCGTCGACGAGGATGAGCCCCTGGCTCAGGGCGTCGCAGGCGGCCGAGAGGTCGTTGGAGGACCGGTCCTGCCGTTGGAGCCGTTCCTGCGTCTGCGTCACGACGGCCTGGCGCTCGGCCTGCTCCAACTGGTCGAGCAGGCGGTTCCAGGCTTCGGCCTCGGCGCCCCATCTGGCGTTGACCTTCAGGGCGCCGGCCGCACGCTGGCCCTCGCCGTAGGCGATCAGGGCCTGACGCACCGCCCAGAGCCCGCGGAAGGTGGATCGGAACCGGCGGTGCATCAGCGTCAGCGTGATGAGGGCGACCACGCAGACCGTTCCGATGCCCGCCTGCATCTGCCAGAAGAAGTCCGCGGAGGCGGTGGGCTGCGCTTCCACCTCGAGCAGCAGAGAGCCGCGACCCGCCACGCTGACAGGGAATCGCTGAACCGCCCGCTCGTCCGCCCCCGAGGGGGAGGGCGCCGCGTTCCTGTCCGTAAAGCCCGATGGGGGGGCGGGCCACTGGTCCGGCAGGTCGGACTGCGTGATCCGGTCGGGGTCGGCGTCGGCCAGGACGTCGCCGCCCGGCAGGAGGAGCCGGCAGCCGGCCAGGTCGGTGTCGTGGGCGGTCTCGACCACCAGCCGGCGGACCTGGCTCACGCGCCCTTCGGCGAGGAGGCCTTCGACCGTCCGCGACAGCGTCTCGCCGACGGCCTGGATCCGCTCCGCCTGGGCCCGGCGAAGCGACACGTCCTGGGTGTAGACGGCCCACCAGGTGGCGGCGGCCATGGCCGCCAGCAGAACCGCCGTGAATCCGAACCCGATGGACGTCAGGTGCAGGTCGTTACGCAGAATCGTCCGCACCCGGGCCCAAAGTGTGTGAAGTCGTCCTGGTTGGTCTGCCACGTCAGTCCCCCTGTCGGAGGGGGGACCGTCCCCGGACGCCCGAGTCCGGCCCGGCCCGTTATGCCGGGGCCGCACCCGGGCCCGGGTGTGCCCCCTACAGAAACCCGGACCTTTATCGGCGCAACCGGAAGAGGAAGGACACCTTTTCTGGGGGGTTTACCGGGCGGGACAGGACGCCTCGGACGCCTGGGCCGGCGCCTGCGGTGTTCGAGGGGTTATCGGACCGGCCGCCGGCCGGATGGACGCCAGTCGCCGGTTGCGCGGGGTCTCGCCGGCCCCGCGCGGGCTGGAGCAGATTAACCTTGCGCGGCGGCGCGGTGGTTCTCCGCAGGCCACCGCGCCGTAGCGTGTCAGAGATGGCGCGCGGCGGGTGCGGAGACCCGCCGCGCTGCCACGCGAACTGAAGACGGTCTACTTCGGGCCGAAGCAGCGTACGCCCCCGTCGGTGGTGCAGAGGTAGAGATGACCGTCGGCGACCGCCATGGCGTCCCAGACGGGTGCGGCGTCGAGCGTGTACTCGGCCAGTTTGGTCCCGTCCTGTGCGGAGGCGGCCCACAACACCCCGCCCCGTTGGCCGGCGTAGGCCGCTGCGTACGTCTCCGCCTTGTGGCGGGGCGGGAAATAGGCGGGGGTGCCGGCCACGAACACGACCTCGCCCGCCAGGACCATGGCCTTGCCGGTGAGGGGAATATGGCCGCTCCATTGGCCCTTGGTCATTTCGAGTCTCTTCCTGCTCTTCTTCAGACAGGGTTGTCCCACCGTGCCCGCAAACACCATGTACCCCCGCAGGCGCGGGTCGAAGTAGGAATGACGGTGCGTGGGGAACCCCCGCACCTCGTAGAAGGCCTTTCCGTCGGTTACAAGAATGTCGCCCCACGGCCCCTGGACGGTGGTCGGTGCCTTTGCGCGCCCGAGGTCCGGCGCGACGGTCCAGTACGTCCGATGCTGGGGCGAGCCGTCCAGAAACCCGGCCGACGCGATCAGGTGCCTCCCGGCCGACCCGGCGTCGGTCAGGTCCGGCTTGAATGCCTTGTGCCGGAGGTAGAGCAACCGGCCGTCGGTGACGAGGATGTCGCCCTTGAAACCCTGATTGCCCGTGGCGGGGAAGCCGGTCTGTTTGTCGAACGGCCCGTACACCTGCCGGCGGTGGATCACCTGGCCGGTTGACGGGTCCAGGGCGTAGAGGAAGATGCCGCCGTCCAGAAAGGAACTCCGTCCGGCCGCAAAGTACGCGGTATCATCTTTCACCAGGACGCTGCCGCAGACCGGCCAGGCCGACTCCAGCCGCCCGAAGGCGCAGATCGTCTTGTCGGGCAGGTCCTTGAAGCGCCACACCAGGACGCCGTCGGACGCCCGCAGGCAGTGCACCCAGCCGTCCCTGGAGCCGAACAACACGAGTCCCTTGTGCCAGGTGGGCGGGGAATCGACGCGGCCGCCGGCCACGTACCGCCAGACGACCCGGCCGCTCCCGGCGTCCAGCGCGTAAAGCGTGTGGGCGTGGACGTCCGAGACGAACACCTTGCCGTCCGCGATGACCGGCGGGCTTGGCTCGGTCGTGACCTTGGCGGTCCAGAGGGGCTTGAGGTCGGTGGGCGCCTGCGCCGGCGTGGCCCCGCCGCGGGTGCCGTCGTGGCGGTAGGTGGGCCAGGAGTCATTTCGGATTTCGGATTTGCTACTCTGCGAAGCAGCGCTTCGCTGCGAAGCACGAGTCGGATTTCGGGTTGGTCCGTACGCCGGACCCTTGACGAGCCGAACGGCCCGCTCGACACGGACCGTCTGGTCCGGAGCCTCCAGGTCCGGCTCGGCGTAGAACGCGTTGAAGTTCTCGACCATGGCCCCGATGCTGCACTGGCAGGAGAAGGGCGGGGCGTACAGCAGGCCGTTGCAGGGCAGAACGCCCATCCCGCACGTGCCGCGCGTCCAGTGGTTGGGGAACTCCTTTCCGTCCTTCAGGCGGACGAAGTCGGCGCCGCCCGTCTTGCTGTTGATGTAAAAGCGTTCGGTGATGAAGTTGCGGTAGCAGCGGTCGTGCCCCATGGGGCCGGTCATGCGCTGGCGATGCCGGCCAATCTGCTTACCGGTGGCGGGGTCGTACCCGGTCGGTACGTTGTTTTTCCCTCCTCCCTTTCGCCCACTCGTCCAGACGGCGCCGGCGGCCAGGAAGATGTCGGCCGACTTCTCGTAGTTGTCGGCGATCGGGGCGGTCCATTTCTCCGAGCCGTCCGCCAGCGCGTAGGCGGTGAAGGTCTTGCCTTCCTGGGCATAGACGGCGTCGTCGGAGAGGACGAGCGTGTTGGCCTCGGTGCCGTCCCCGCTCTGAATCGGCTTCCGGACGTGCCAGATCGGCTTGCCGGTCTTGCGGTTCAGGCAGACGAGGCCCTGGCCGGTCTGATACACGGCATGCGGGCCTCGCAAGGCAAGCGTACAGGCGGTGTAGGCATGGATATCCTTTACCTGCCACAGCACGTCGCCGGACTCGGCCGCGACGGCCACAATCGCGCAGACGGGGTCGGGTTTGTCCGGCGTCTCCCGCGTATAGGCCCCCCGCCAGCCCGTGCCGCCGAAGGGCGCCTTCGGGTCGGAGCCGCCCAGGTTCCATCCCCGCCAGGGTTCCGGCTTGACGATGTTGTAGCGGGCGGCGTTCATGCGGTCGCCGATGACCAGGTACAGCACGCCCCGGTCGTAGGCGAATTCCTGGGTCCGCTCTGTGCCGCGGTACGTCCGCACAACCTCGCCGGTGGCCGCGTCGAAGGCCGTCACCGGCGCCTCCAGGCCGGGTGTGCAGTAGACGGTGTCGCCGACGGCTGCCAGCCGACGCTGCAACTGCACGGCGATGTCTTTGACGTACCGCGTCACGGGTTCCCACTCCTCAAACGCCTGCCGCCAGAGGACGAGGCCGTTGAAGGCGTCGCGCGCCACCAGCGACCACCTGCCGGGGAGGAACGGGTTCTCCACGGTGGCCCGGTCCTCGATGGTAAACAGCCGACCGCCCGACGACACCATGCTGACCACGGTTGGGATCGCCATGTGCGACCGGCTCCAGCGCGGGTCCGTTACCCATTGAACGTGGCGAGGCGGGCCGACGACCGCGTCGCGGGCCACGGCGTTGTTGTCCGGGCCGTGAAGGTACTGGGGCCACTCGTCGATCTCGGACGGCCGGGGCTTGACGGTCTTCTTGCCGCCCACCAGCGCCACGCCGCCGGGCGCCAGAACGCGCATCACCTCCGCCATAGGCACGCCGCCCAGGTCGTCCGCCACGAGGAGGTTGACGAGGTTGTCGACATACGGCAGGTGCCGGCCGTCGAACGTGTCGGCCGACACCGGTCCGCAGGCGCCGCGCTCCCGGATGGCCGCTCGGGCCTTCCTGACGTTGGCCGGGTCGGTGTCGAGACCGTGGACGAGATAGGCATCGCCCGCGCGGAGGGCGGCGGTGAGGCGGCCGTCGCCGCAGCCGAGGTGGACGACCAGACCGCCGCGGACGCCGGCCGTTTCGAGGATGTCGGCGGCCTGCCGGTCGGGCGCTGCCGAGGCCGTGGCCGCTAGCAGAACCAGGGCCAGAGACGCCGTCGTCGCCGTGAGTCGAGCCCGTGCATGCTCCATGTAGACTCCTTTCCGTAAGCACACCGTAACGGTAGCACGGCGAGCGGTCGAAGGCAAGCGGTGGACGGGGGCACCTGGGGCTTCCACCCGAAGCGCGGCGGGTCTCGGCGTACGCCTCCGTATGGACGTACCCGCTGCGCGCCGGGCAGGGTCGGCCGTGGCATCCCGCTTCGCGGCCCACTGGCGGCCAAGTTTACCCGCCGGAGGCGGGCCGCCAGTGGCCCCCGGCGTCCGCCGCGGCCTGCTCCTTGGCTTTGAACGCGCCGGTGTTCTTCGGCAGGGTGCGCGGGTCCGCCCCGTTCAGGAAGGCCATAATGACTCGTGTCTGGGCGTCGCCGACCTTGCCGATGTCGCGGTTTACCCGGCCGTGGTCTTTGCCGACGGCCTGGACGACGCCGGCAGGGACGCCGATGCGTCCAAGCGCCCGGGCGAAATCGTCGGAGATCTCGCGGACCGCCCCCTGCCGGCGGCCGGATGGAATAATCAGAAACGGGGGGATGGGCTTGCCCTTTGCCAGATGCGCGATGGGCGAGGCGTCCTTCTGGACCGCGGGGTCCCCGGTAAAGGCCGTCCCGTAGATGCGTTGAAGACCCGGATGAGCGAGTTGCATCAACCGCGGGATGTCGAAGCCCGGGTTGTCCAGCGAGATCACGCCCTTGATGATGCGCAGGTCCTTCCCGTGAGCCTTCAGGTACCGGTCGTCGGTGGCCACCAGCCCCACCAGGTGGGCCCCGGCCGAGTGGCCCATGATGAAGATGCGGTCCGGGTCGCCGCCGTACTCGCCCACGTGGTCGTGGAGCCAGGCCAGCGCCGCCGCCACGTCCCGGGTGTGGACGGGATGGGTGACCTTGGGGCTCAGCCGGTAGTTCAGGCTGACGTAAACCCAGCCATGGCTGACGAAGTGCGGCACCTTCAGTTGGGTCATGGCGGGGTTGGCTTTGTCGCCGGTGCGCCATCCCCCGCCGTGGACCATGACCATGACCGGATGCTTGCCGGCGTCGTCGGCAGGGGCGTAGAGGTCAAGGCTGAGGAGGTTCGGGTCCACGCCCTCGACCGCGGCGTAGGGGACGCCCAGGCGTTTGCGAACGTTGACCGGGGGCGGCGTTTTCCCCTTCGAGCCGGGGTCGGCCGGGACGCCCCGGTAGATCCACGAGGTATTGTGGCTGTCGCGGCTGGCACAGTCGAAACCGCCGCAATAGATCACGCGTCCCTTGTCTTCCGGGAATGGCGAGACCTCGATGGTGCGGGTGGCGGTCAGGCCCCGGCCGGGGTTGGGCGCGGGGTGCTTCGGGTCGAAGATCCGCCCATGGGCGTACGTGCCGTCCCCGTGCCGGACCAAATACCAGGCGCTTGAGCCGAGTTCGGTGTCGCGACCGGCGGGGTGCTGGGCCCAGACGGGGATCAGGTGCACCTTCTCGCCCGTCTCCGGGTCGGTGGCCGGCACCAGGCGGTTGTAGGCCGACAGGCACGGTCCGCTCCGGCGGGGCGCATGCCAGGTCTGGGTAAAGTAGGTGCGGATGTCGAACTCGCGGACGGCCAGGTCGGGGCCCTCCTTGGTCGGGTCGATGCGGTATACGACACCGGGAAACGTGCAGGTGCCGAGGAGGACCTCGTGGTCGCCGCCGGAGGGGTCGGGCACGGCGGTCAGGCCGCGCAGAATCTCGCTCTCGTCCTTGTCCTCGACCAGAAAGTAGGGCCAGCGGTAGACGAGTTCCCATCGCGGCCGGGGACCGTCGATGCGGCGGAAGAGCCCGCCGGAGTCTTGCTGGTCACTCTTGATGCCGCAGGCGGCGTACAGGACGCCGTCCGCCTCGGCCATGCACATGACGCGGCCGGTGCCCGTCAGTTCCGGCTCGGCCGACCAGCGCAGACGGCCCGGGGCGGCCGGGTCGTACGCGCCGCGGGCGATGAATCCCTTTGAGCCCCCGAAGAGGTGGTGCACGCCCGTCTCGCGGTCGAGGTGGGTGCAGAAGCAGCGAAAGCCGCCGCGGGCGCTGGGGGCGGCCTCGATCTGCGTCCACATGCCCGTCTCGTCGTTGCGGGTCCAGACGGTCAGGCGGCGGGAGGACGGGCCCGCGACGAGCATCGTAACGGGCTCGCCCAGTTTCGCGCCTGTGGCGTCGGTCGTGAGGCGCGCGGAGATAAGGCCCTCGACCCGCAGGAACGTCCTGCCGAAGGTCACGTCCACCCGCCACGGACCGTCGGTGGAGTCCTTTCGCAGGAGTGGAGCGCCGGTCCAGGGGTCGTCGCCCTTTGCCTGGCCGTACGGTTTGTCCGTCCAGTACCCCATGCTGGCGAACAACTTTCCCTTGTGGGCCATGAGGCGGAGGGTTTCGGTTCCGCCCATGAACCGGCTGTTCGGGTCGCGCGTGCCGGGCTCGTAGTCTTTGACGAACGTCAGGTCCGTAAAGGCCTTGTGGGTCGTAACGCGAACAGGGCCGGGCTCGAACGAGGCCACGGCGCGCCGGCGGGCCTCCCTGCGTTCGGCGGCGCGGCGGGCCTCATCGCGGGTCACGGCCCCGTCGCCGTCGGCGTCCAGGCGGTCGAAGAGCCGGGGGATCTCCTGGCGGCTCAGCGTCCCGTCGCCGTTGCGGTCGAGACGCTTGAAACGCCCCTCGGCGGCTGCGCCGCGCCCGGCGGCCGGGGCCAAGCCGAGGCCGGCTCCAAGTGCCACCACGCCGAGAAAAGGCAGGGTTGCTCGTTTCATCTTGAACTTTCCCGGTTCTGCGGTCCGTTTACTTGGCCCGGCAGGTAGAACGCAGAACCCGGACGCCTATTGCCTCAAGTGAGTGCGGGAAGGAGGCCGGCCAGTGCATCCCTGAGCCGCCTGCTACGACAACCCCTCCACCTCCCAGCCCTTCCGGTATTCCTCCTTGACGTAGGCGGTGGCTTCGGCGGAACCCGTGAAGCGGAGGTTCGCCGCGTCCCACTCCAGCGTCTGGTCGGGCACGCGCGAGGCCACGACGCCCAGCAGGACGGTCTCGGTCAGCGGTCCGGCGTAGGCGAACGAGGAGGTCGTCTTGCCTTCGCCGCGGATAGCGTCGATCCACTGGCCGGTGTGGTTGATGTGGGGAAGTTTGGGTTTGACGTAATCGCGGTACTGCTGGCGGGGCAGGAGCATCGGGCCACCGCCATGCTCGCACAGCAAAACGCCTTTCGTGCCGACGAAGAGGGTGCCGTTCTTCGGCAGGCCTTTCATGCCCTCGGGCAGGGGCGCCAGGTCGGCGGGGGGCAGGCGGCCGCCGTCGTACCACTTGACCGTGATCGCATCGCCCGCCGTGTACGTCGTGCCGTTGAACCGGTAGGTAAGCGTTTCCTCTTTCGGGAACGTCTCGGGTTTGGGAGCGGGGCCGGCGTAGCGGACGCTGAGAGCCGGGCCGAGGTCCAGCGACCACACGACCGGGTCGATGATATGGCAGCCCATGTCCCCCAGGGCGCCGGCGCCGAAGTCGTACCATCCCCGCCACTTGAACGGGTGGTAGACGCCCTTTTTGTACGGTCGCTCCGGCGCCACGCCCAGCCAGAGGTCCCAGTGGAATCCGTCGGGGACGGGGTCGGCGCCGCTCGGGCGGTCGATGCCCTGCGGCCAGATGGGGCGGTTCGACCAGGCGTGGGCCTCCTTGACCTTCCCGATGGCCCCCTCCTGGATGTAGTGGACCAGCAGGCGGTAGGCGACGCTGTTGTGGTGCTGGTTGCCCATCTGGGTGGCGACCTTCGCCTTGGCCGCCGCCTGGGTCAGCCGACGGGCCTCGTAGATCGTCCGCGTCAGCGGCTTCTGGGTGTAGCAGGCGATGCCGTGGGAGAGGGCCGTCATCGTAATCGGCGCGTGCATGTGGTCGGGGGTGGAGACGGTCAGGGCGTCGATCTGGCGGTGCATCGTGTCGAGCATCCGCCGCCAGTCCGTGAAGCCCTTGGCGTCCGGCCACTTTTTGGCGGCCTGGCGGAACCCGCCCCGGCGGTCGTTGGACCCCGTGTCAACGTCGGCGAAGGCGACGAGGCGGGTGTGCGATACCTTGTCGGCCCCGCCCGCGTCGGACCAGCCCTTGCCGCCCACCCCCACGCAGGCCACCCTCACCTGCTCGCTGGCGGGCGCGGCGTGGGCGCCGCGGGCCAGGACGACCGGCGCCGCGGCGCCCGCCACGGCCATCCGCTTGAGAAATGTTCGGCGTGTGGAATGCATCGGTGTCTCCTTGGATCGTGGATTCGGCCGGTTGTGGCCGGGCTGGCCGGCCGGTAGATTCAACGGCCGGACGGCTTGTGCGGACCGGCCGATTTTTTTGGTTCAAGTCCCATTACCGGGGAGCACGTTTCCTGAACCCCCCATGCCCGGT
>CAYTJE010000101.1:0-2215 GCA_964437855.1 uncultured Anaerolineales bacterium
TCTCGGCGTACTATCCGCGGCGGGCACGGATGCGCGGCACGACCGGGGCCACGCGCGTCCGCCTGACGGTCGACTCGGACGGAGGGGTCACGGGCGTGGAGGTGCTCGACTCGACGCCCGCCGGCGTCTTCGAGCATGCCGCCCGCCGCGTCGGGCGGTCGCTCGGGTTCCGCCCGGCTCTGCGCCGGGGCCGGCCCGTGGCAGCCAGGGTGACGCTGCGGCTCATCTGGAGGCTGGAGTCGTGAGACGGATCGGACGAGCAATGAGATGGGACTCACGAGTGCCGACGCCCGGCCTTGAGCGCAGCGAAAGGCCGGGAACCCGTACCGCCCCGGCTTGTCATGCTGAGCGAAGCGAAGCATCTCGCCGTGAGCAAGGTGAAACGGCAACGGCCACGGCGAGATTCCTCGCTCCGCTCGGAGTACAGCGCTTCGGGCCGCAGGCGGCCCTCAGAATGACAGCGTGGCGCGGCCTCGCGCTCGCGCTGCTGCTTGCGGTGAGTGCCACCGCCGCCCGTGCGGCCGAGCCGGTCACGCTGCCGAAGGCGCTGGCCGAGCGGCTCCAGGCGGCGCAGAAGGAGTTAAGCGCGGGCCGGCCGGCCTCGGCGATCGAGCGGCTCCGGTCGCTGCCGGAGGACGTGGAGGACCATCCGCTCCGGCACCTGATTCTGGGCCATGCGTGGGTCCGGCAGTCGAATCTCCGGAAGGCGGCGGAGGCGTACGCCCGGGCGATCGCGATGGCCCCCTCGATGACCGACGCCGGCCTGGCCCTGGCCCAGGTCCGGGCCCGACAGGAGCGGTGGCGCGACGCGGCGAACCTGCTTGGCACGTACGTCGATATCGACTCCTGCCAGGCCGACGTCCTGTTCCTGTACGCCCAGGCGGCCCGGGCGCTGGAGGACGACCGGCTGGCCCGGCTGCTGGCCGAGACGGCCCTCGTGCGGTTCCCGTCGGAGGCGCGGTTCCGCCGGCTGGACCTGGCGGTGGCCTTCGACGAGGGCGACCCGCAGGCGGTGGCCCGGGCGGCGAGGTATCTGCTCGCGCGGTCGCCGGCGGACGCCGACCTCTGGCGACGGCTGGCCTGGGCGCTTGGAGAGCGGGGCGCGGAGGCCGACCGCGCCGCCGCCCTGGAGGCGGCCGTCCTGTGCGCCCCCGCGGACCTGGCCGGCCGGCGGGCGCTGCTGGCGGCGCTGCTGGCGGCGGGGAACTGGCCGGCCGTCCTCGCGCGGGGGCGGGACCTCCTGGCCGGGCCGCTCGCCGAAAAGGCCGCCGCCGACGTCGACCTGATGGACCTGCTGGTCCGGGCGGCCGATGCCGGCCGGGCCGATGCGACCCTGCGGGCCTGGCTCGACCGCGTGCCGGCGTCGAAGCGGACGCGGGCGATGCGCCTGGCCGAGACCCGTCTCGCCCTCCGCCAGGGCAAGACCGGCGAGGCCCGGACGGTGCTTCGGCAACTCATCGAGATGGGCGATACGGACACGTCCGTGTTTCTGTGGGCGGGGCACCTGGCCGAGACCGCCGACGACCTGGACCGGGCCGAGGCGTCCTACGCCCGCGCCCGGTCGCTGGCGGGCCGGGACGCCCACCTGGCCACGCTGTACCTGGCCCGCCTGTCCATCCGTCGCGGCCGGGACGCCGAGGCGGTCCGGCTGCTGCGCGGGTATCTGGAGACCCGCCCGGAAGACGCCGTCGCCCGCTCGCTGCTGGCCCTGGCCCAGGAGGGGGTCGAGGGCGGCGAGGGGTAGAGGTGGGGTGGCACGGCTTGCCTGATGTCCTGTGGGGCTGTGCGACCCGTCTACGGCGAGCCGCTGTGCCACGTGTTTTCCCGCCCCGTGTCAGGAGGCCTCGGACCGTCCCGGCAACCTCGGCAGGAGCAGGAGTCCGACCAGCAGGGCCGCCGCGCCCGCCGTCGTGTAGACGGCCGTGAAGATCGCCCGGTAGTAGTTCTCCGCCCGGACGCGGTCCCAGTTGTTGAAGCGGAAGCGGATCTCGTCCGCCGTCACGGGGCGGGGCGACTCGCCCTCCGCCGCCACCTTCAGCGTGCCGGCCTCCAGGTGCTGGGCCAGCGGCGTGCCGGCGATCAGGACGCGGACGCGGTCGCGGCTCTCCTCGAGGTCCAGGGCCAGGGAGCGCGGCGTCCACCAGTTCTCGGCGGGTGTCAGGAAGGCCGTCAGCAGGTGGCCGAGGCCCGTGAAGAGCACGATCATGCCGATGAT
>CAYTJE010000101.1:2315-11168 GCA_964437855.1 uncultured Anaerolineales bacterium
GGCGGTGGATTCCCGCCCGCCGGCGCCCTACAATGGCCGATGCCGCCGTGTGCCCCGACGGCCGGACCGTGCCATGAGCGACCCGCCCGACAACGCGCTGCCCCGCCGTGCCACCGAGGCCATCCTCGAGAGCATCTCGGACGGCGTGTTCACGGTGGACCACGGGTGGCGGATCACCTCGTTCAACCGCGCCGCCGAGGCCGTCACCGGCGTGCCGCGCGAGGAGGCCGTCGGACGACGCTGCGCCGAGGTCTTCCGGTCCTCCATGTGCGAGACCGCCTGCGCCCTGCGGGAAACCATGGAGACCGGCGAGCCGGTGGTGGACCGCGCGGCCTTTATCGTGGACGCCGACGGCCGGCGCATCCCCATCAGCGTCTCCACGGCCCTGCTGCGCGACGAGCGGGGCGAGGTGGTCGGCGGCGTCGAGACGTTTCGCGACCTCAGCCTCGTCGAAGAACTTCGGAAGGAACTCCAGGGCCGGGCCGAGGTCGGCGACCTGGTCAGCCGAAGCCCCGCCATGCGCCGCATCTTTGACGTGCTGCCGCAGGCGGCGGCCAGCGAATCGACCGTCCTCATCCAGGGCGAGACCGGCACCGGCAAGGAACTGCTGGCCCGCGCGATCCACGACCTCAGCCCGCGAAGCCAGGGGCCCTTCGTCCCCGTCAACTGCGGCGCCCTGCCCGATACGCTCCTGGAATCGGAACTGTTCGGCTACAAGGCGGGCGCCTTTACCGGGGCCACGAAGGACAAGCCCGGCCGGTTCGCCCTGGCCGAGGGCGGCACGGTCTTCCTGGACGAGATCGGCGACGTCAGCCCGGCCCTCCAGAGCCGCCTGCTCCGGGTCCTGGAGGAGAAGACCTTCGAGCCGCTGGGCGGCACCGAATCGGTCCGGGCGGACGTCCGCATCGTCGCCGCCACCCACCGCGACCTGGACGCCATGGTCCAGGAGGGCACCTTCCGCCGCGACCTGTACTACCGTGTCAACGTGGTCCGCCTGCGCGTGCCGCCGCTCAGGGACCGCAAGGAGGACATCCCGCTGCTGGCCGACCGGTTCGTCACCCGGTTCAACCATCTTCAGGAAAAGGCCGTGACGGGTGTCAGCCGCGGCGCCATGGCCGTCCTCATGGGGCACGATTACCCCGGCAACGTGCGGGAACTGGAGAACGTCATCGAGCGGGCGTTCGTCCTGTGTGAGGAGGGCGAGATCGAGCGGCGTCACCTGCCGGAGGACCTCATGCCCCGGACCGGCGACCGCGAGACGGCGGAGGCCGACGGCGCCGGCGACCTGGCGTCGGTCGTCCGGGCGGCCGAGAGGCGCGCCATCCTCGACGCCCTCCAGCGCAACAACTACAACCGCCAGGCCGCCGCCCGCGACCTCGGCCTGCACAAGAGCACGCTGTTCCGCAAGGTGCAGGCGCTGGGCATCCGGCTGCCGGCCCGCGACGGCCGGTCGTCCCCGGACGGGTAGAGCGGTTTAAGTCCGCATGGTAGCGCGGCGGGTCTCCGCACCCGCCGCGCCGCGAAGTAGGCTGGGCCGCCATAGCGTCGCGGCCATGCAACTCTGCGCCCACCTTCCGTCGCCTTTATGCGACACACCGTGGTATGTGGGGAGACCGCTGCCTGCCGCTCCTGTTCTTGTAACCCCCTTTTCAGCAAAGACTTGCGCGAATATCTGCTACATGTGACCTGGTTGGCATCACGGTTGCACTAACCGTAGCGGAGGTTCGCCCTGATGACGGTCGCTTTGGCGGTGTGGGACAACCGGATCTCGCCCGTCTTCGACACGGCGGGCACGCTGCTTGTGGCGGAGATCGAGGCCGGCCAGATTACCGCTCGGCGCCAGGAGCCGATCCAGGCCACCCTGCCGAGCGAGAAGGTCGCCCGCCTGAAAGCGTTGGGCGTTGAGACGCTCGTCTGCGGGGCGGTGTCGCGCCCGCTGGCCGACATGATCGCCGCCGAAGGCATCCGGCTTGTGCCGTTCGTGGCCGGCACCGTCGAGGAGGTCCTCGCGGCCTATACGCAGGGCCTCCTGCCGGGGCCGGCGTTCGTGATGCCGGGCTGCGGCAGGCGGCGGCGAGGCCGGTTCGGCCGAGGCCGGGGGCCGGGTCGCGGCAGGGGCCGCGGCCGGAAGGGCCCGGGGTGGCAGCCTATGTAGCCGACCATTCGGGGCGCCTTGGTTAGTTAGCCACCGCCCTTGCGCGGCGCGTTGGCAAGTGAGCCGCCCTCTACGGGGCGCGTCAGAAAGGAGGCAGTTATGCCCAGGGGCGACGGTACAGGACCCGCAGGCCAAGGCCCGCGCACGGGGCGAGGCATGGGGGGCAGGGGACAAGGCATGGGGGGCGGTGCAGGACGGGGCATGGGCGCCGGACGTGGCGGGGGCGCCGGCGGCGGTCGCGGCCGCATGGGCGGACCCGTGGCCGGCGGACCCGGCGGCGGATGCGTCTGCCCGCAGTGCGGCCACACGCAGGCGCATCAGCGCGGCACCCCGTGCAACGCCATCAACTGCCCGAAGTGCGGCGCGGCGATGACGCGCGGCGGATGAGAGGCACGTGCGAAAAAGGTTCCAGGAACCTTTTCCGCAGGGGCTTCTTCGCCTTCGCCCTTTCCGGCGCCTCTGGCGCGACGGAGGCCGGAAAAGATGCCCGGCGGAAAAGATCCCTGGAACCTTTTCATACGAACGACTGAATGAAGGAGACGAACGATGCCAGGCGGAGATCGAACCGGACCGATGGGGCTGGGCCCGATGACCGGTCGGGCGGCCGGCTTCTGTGCCGGCTACGGTGTGCCGGGCTACATGAACCCGATTCCCGGCGGCGGCGGCTGGGGCTGGGGCCGTGGCCGCCGCGGCGGCTGGGGCTGGCGAAACTGGTTCAACGCCACCGGGATGCCGGGCTGGCAGCGCGCCGCCATGGGCATGCCCGCCTGGGGCGGGTCGCCTGCCGGCGCGCCCGTCGGCGCGCCCGCGCCGACCCCGAAGGCCGAACGCCAGTTCCTGGCCCAGCAGGTCGACGCGCTCCAGCAGCAACTCGACGCCGCCCGCAAGCGGCTCGACGAACTCGCCGAACAGGAGGACGCGTAGCGCGAGCAGGCCCGCGCCGTGGGCGTCGGGTCGCCGCGACCCGACGCCCACACCGAGCCGCTGCCGTGAGGCAGCGGGTATCTGCCCCAGCACGCGAGGCGCAAGGCGCCGTCGGCTGCCCGCGATTGTGCGCTCGCGGGTGGGAAGGCCGCGGCGAGCCATCTGCCGCACGAACGAAAGGAACGCCATGAAACTCTGTATCACGGCCCAGGGCGAGACCCTGGAGGCCGCGGTCGACCCGCGGTTCGCCCGGGCGCCCTACTTCATCGTCTACGATACCGAGACCGACGAGTGGCAGGCGGTCGGTAACGCCCAGAACGTCCAGGCCGCCGGCGGCGCCGGACCCCAGGCCGCACAGAACCTCGCGAGCCTGGGCGCCGAGGTCGTCCTGACCGGCCACTGCGGGCCGAACGCGTACCGCACGCTCTCGGCCGCCGGCATTCAGACGGTCGTGGACGTCGAGGGCACCGTGGCCCAGGCCGTCGAGCAGTACAAGGCCGGCAACCTGGCGCCCACCGACGCGCCGGACGTGCCCGGCCACTGGATGTGACCATGGTCATCGCGATCGCCTCCGGCAAAGGCGGCACCGGCAAGACCACGGTGGCGGTGAACCTGGCGGCGGCGCTGGAGCGCCCCGTCCGCCTCCTCGACTGCGACGTCGAGGAACCCAACTGCCACGTCTTCCTGGGGGCCGAGGTCGAGACCTCCGAGCCGGTCGGCGTGCCCGTCCCCGTCGTGGACGAGGAGGCGTGCACGGCCTGCGGGGCCTGCTCCGAGATATGTCAATACAATGCTATCGTCTCGCTGAAGACGAAGCCGCTCGTCTTCCCGGAACTGTGCCACGGCTGCGGGGGCTGCGCGCGGGTGTGCCCGGAGGGAGCCATCACCGAGACCGACCGTGAGATCGGCGTGGTCGAATCGGGCGCCTCCGGCCAGGTGGACTTCGTCCAGGGCCGCATGAACCTGGGCGAGCCGATGGCCCCGCCGCTCATTCGGGCGGTCAAGCGGCACCTTCGGCCGGAGGCGATCAACCTGCTCGACTGCCCGCCGGGCACCGCGTGCCCGATGATTACGGCCGTCCGCGGGGCCGATTTCGTCCTCCTCGTGACCGAGCCCACGCCGTTCGGCCTGCACGATTTGCGCCTGGCCGTCGAGACGGTCCGGCTGCTGGAGTTGCCGTTCGGCGTGGTCGTCAACCGCGCCGGCCTGGGCGACGGCCGCGTGTATGACTATTGCCGCGAGGAAGGCGCGGCGGTGCTGCTGGAAATCCCCGACGACCGGCGGGTGGCCGAGGCGTACTCTCGCGGCGAGTTGGCGATGGAGGCGGCTCCGGCCCTGCGGCCGGCGCTGGTCCGGCTCTTCGAGACGGTCTCGGAGCGGCTGGCCGCCCAACCCGCCGGCGACGCCCCGTGCTGAGCCCGGCCGGGGGAAAGGATGACGCCGTGGCCGACCGCGCCCAATACGTTTACGGTCCGGTGCCGTCGCGCCGGCTGGGCCGGTCGCTCGGCGTCGACCTGATTCCATTCAAGACGTGCACCTATGACTGTGTGTACTGCCAGTTGGGGCGGACGACCTGCCGGACGCTCCGCCGCGACGAGTACGTGCCGGTGGACGCCGTCGTGGCGGACGTGGCGCGGCGCCTGGACGAACTCGAGGCGCCGCCCGACTACGTCACGCTGGCCGGCTCCGGTGAACCGACGCTCCACGCCTATCTCGGCCGGCTGGTGGCGGAGATCCGTCGCCGCGCCGGCGCGGCGGTGGCGGTGCTGACCAACGGGTCGCTCCTGTCGGAGCCGGCCGTGGCCGACGCCCTGGCCGAGGTCGACCTGGTCGTGCCCTCGCTCGACGCCGGCGACGCCGACCTGTGGCAATACGTCAATCGGCCGCACCCCGACCTTGACTGGGACGCGATGGTCGGCGGCCTGGAGACGTTCACGGCCCGGTTCGCCGGCGAGGTATGGCTGGAGGTGATGGTGCTGGCCGGCGTGACGGGACACGAGTCCGAGGTCCGCAAGATCGCCGACCTGGCCACGCGTATCGGCCCCGGCCGCGTGCAATTGAACACGGCGGTGCGGCCGGCGGCGGAGGCGTTCGCCCTGCCCGTTGCGCGCGGCCGGCTGGAGGAACTGGCCGGCCTGTTCGACCCGCCGGCGGAGGTCGTGGCCGAGTTCCGCGACCCGGTCGCCGAGGCCGAAGCCGGCGCCACGCCCGAAGACGTGCTCGCGCTGCTGCGGCGCCGGCCGTGCTCGGCCAGGGACGTGGCCGACGGGCTCGGCATCCCGCCCAACGAGGCGCTGAAACTGATCGACGTCCTGACCGGCGCGGGCCGCGCCGACGCCGTCCGGCGCGACGCCGGCCTCTTCTACAAGGCCGTGGAGGAACGATGAACGAACTGGTCGTGATCAGCGGCAAAGGCGGCACCGGCAAGACGAGCGTCGTGGCGTCGCTGGCGGTCCTGGCGGAGCGGACCGTCCTGGCCGACTGCGACGTCGACGCCGCCGACCTGCACCTCGTGATGGCCCCGGAGGTCGGGCAGCGCGAGACGTTCACGAGCGGCCGCGAGGCGGTCATCCGCCCGGACGACTGCACCGGGTGCGGGGCGTGCGTGGCCGACTGCCGGTTCGACGCGGTCGTGCGGACCGAGACCGCCGACGGGCCGGACTTCCGGGTCGATGAGACGGCCTGCGAGGGGTGCGGCGTGTGCGTGCGGTTCTGCCCGGAGGGCGCCATCGACTTTCCGCCATGTGAGTGCGGCGAGTGGTTCATCTCGGAGTCGCGGCACGGGCCGATGGTACACGCGCGGCTGGCGATCGGGGCGGAGAACTCCGGCAAACTGGTCACGCTGGTCCGCCAGAAGGCCCGCGAGGTGGCCGAGGCCCACGGCTTCGAGCGGGTGCTGATCGACGGCCCGCCGGGCATCGGGTGCCCGGTCATCGCGGCCATCACGGGGGCCTCGTTCGTCCTGGTGGTGACCGAGCCGACGCTGTCCGGGCAGCACGACTTCGAGCGGGTCGTGGGGGTGGCGCGGCACTTCGAGGTTCCGGCGGCCGTGTGCGTCAACAAGTGGGACCTGAACCCGGCGATGGCCGAGACGATCGAGGACCAGGCCCGCGGGCTGGGGCTGGAGGTGTTCGCCCGCGTCCGGTACGATGAAGCGGTGACCCGGGCCCAGGTCCGGGGCCGGGCCCTCGTGGAGGTGGACCCCAGCCCGGCCGCCGACGAACTCCGAACCCTTTGGGAGCAGATATGTCAACTGAACCAACCGAGCACGTGACGCAGGAGCCGAGCCCGGCCGCCGGCCGCCCGGACCGGGAGGCCGAGCGCCGGCGGCAACAACGCGCGCTGGCGGACCGCCTCTCGCGCATCCGGCACAAGGTGATGGTCCTGTCGGGCAAGGGCGGTGTGGGCAAGAGCACCGTGGCCGTCAACCTGGCCATGGCCCTCGCCCAGGGAGGCCGGCGCGTCGGCCTGCTCGACGTGGACGTGCACGGCCCCAGCGTGCCGCGCATGCTCGGCCTCCAGGGGCAGCGCGTCGAGTTGCGCGGCGAGACCCTCGTGCCCCTGGAGGTCGGTGGGATCAAGGTGATCTCGATCGGCTTCATGCTGCCGGAGCAGGACGCGGCGGTGATCTGGCGCGGCCCGATGAAGATGAACGTGATCCGGCAGTTCCTGTCGGACGTGGCGTGGGGCGACCTGGACTGGCTGGTCATCGATTCGCCGCCCGGCACGGGCGACGAGCCGCTCTCGGTGGTCCAGTTGGTCGAGGGGGCCGACGGGGCCGTCCTGGTCACCACGCCGCAGGAGGTGGCCCTGGCCGACGTGCGGAAGTCCATCAACTTCTGCCGGCAATTGGACCTGCCGGTGCTCGGCGTCGTGGAGAACATGAGCGGGCTGGGGTGCCCCCACTGCGGCGAGGTGATCCAGGTGTTCGGCACCGGCGGGGGCGAGCGGATGGCACGCGAGATGGGCGTGCCCTTCCTCGGCCGCGTGCCCATCGACCCGGCGGTTGTCGAGGCGTGCGATGCCGGCACGCCCCTCATCCGGCGCGGCGCGGCGGGCCCGACGGCCAAGGCGTTCGAGCGGGTCGCGGGGCCCCTCCTGGCGCTCAACGGGGCGCCGGAGACACCGTCGGCCCCGGACGCCCACGCCGGCGCGCAGAAGGAGACACGGACCATGCGTATCGCCATTCCGCTGGCCGAGGGCAAACTGGCGGCCCATTTCGGTCACTGTCAGCAGTTCGCCCTGGTTGACGTGGACGCCGAGACCGGCACGGTGACGGGCACCGAGACGGCCGAGCCGCCCGCCCACGCGCCCGGCGTTCTGCCGACGTGGCTGGCCGAGCAGGGGGCAGAGGTCATCATCGCGGGCGGCATGGGAAGCCGGGCACAGGGTCTCTTTGCCGACCAGGGTATCCGGACGGTCGTCGGCGCCCCCGCCCAGACGCCCGAGGACCTTGTGGCCGCGTACGTCGCCGGCTCGCTCGAGACCGGCGACAACCTCTGCGACCACTGACGCGCGCCGCGTTTTCCGCGCGGCGGGTCTCCCGGCCTGCCGCGCGAACGAAAGCCGCGTTTTCCGCGCGGCGGGTCTCCCGACCTGCCGCGCGAACGAAAGCGGGTGGCATGGCCACGCTTGTCGTGGCCATGCGCGAGGCAAGGGAACGTGGTCACCCGACAGCGGGTGACCATGCCACCCGGCAATCGGGTTCGCCGGCCCGCTTGTCCCAGTACGGACCCCTATGGGCGGGCCGCACGCCGTCCGAGTGAACGCGGCGGGTGTGGAGCCGCGCCGCCGCGCGAGCGCAAGGAAGAGGCCAACCGATGTCCCCATCGCCCGTCAACCTGCCGGCCATCGGCCACGTGGCCGTCCTGGTCGTCGTGGACAACGCCACAAGCCGCAGCGACCTCCTGGGCGAGCACGGCCTGGCCCTGTGGGTCCAGGTGGACGACCGGCGCCTGCTGCTCGATACGGGCCAGGGCGAGGCCCTCCGGCACAATGCCGACCGGCTTCACCTGCCGATTGAGGAGGCGGATGCAATCGTGTTCAGCCACGGCCACTACGACCACGTGGGCGGCCTGCCGTACGTCCTGGACCGGGCGCGGTCGGCCCGGCTGTTCGTTCACCCGCGGGCGCTCGAGCCGCGGTTCAGCCGGCGCGACGCCCCGCCGCACAAAGCCGTCGGCATGCCGGGGGCGGCGGCGGCCGCCCTCCGCCGGCGCGAGGCGTCCATCGCGTGGACCGATGGGCCTGCCCAGGTCCTTCCCGGCGTGTGGGCGACGGGCGAGATACCCCGCCGGACCGATTTCGAGGACACCGGCGGCGACTTCTTCGTCGACCCGGACTGCCGGCAGAGGGACCTCATCCCGGACGACCAGGCGGTCTTCATGCGGACCGACCGCGGCCTGGTGGTCCTGTGCGGCTGCGCGCACGCCGGCCTCGTTAACACGCTGGACTACGTGACGGCTCTGGCCGAGGCCGACGCGGTGTACGCGGTCATCGGCGGCCTGCACCTGGGCCGGGCCACGTGCCAACGTCTGGAGCGGACGGCCGAGGCCCTCGAGCGCCGCGGTGTCCAGGTCCTGGCCCCGGCCCACTGTACCGGCGAGACGGCGGTCCGGCTGTTCGCCGAGCGGTTCCCGGAAGCGTACGTCGGCTGCGGCGCGGGCACGTGGTTCGCGCTGACGTGAGCCCGTTGCTCCGCGCGGCGTCCGTCAAGTTCCCGCGCGGCGTCCGTCAAGTTCCCGCGCGGCGTCCGTCAAGTTCCCGCGCGGCGT
>CAYTJE010000102.1:0-11089 GCA_964437855.1 uncultured Anaerolineales bacterium
TCGTCGTCATCGAGGAATCGAGCGAACTCCAACTCCAGCAGCCGCACGTCATCGGGCTGGAATCGCGGGCGCCGGACCGCTACGGCCGGGGCGAGGTCACCATCCGCGACCTCTTCAAGAACGCCCTTCGTATGCGGCCGGACCGCATCATCGTGGGCGAGTGCCGCGGCGGCGAGGCCCTCGACATGATCCAGGCGATGACCAGCGGCCACGCGGGGTCGGTCACCACGCTGCACGCCGACTCACCGGCCGACGCGCTGAACCGCCTGGAGACGATGGCCATGATGAGCAGCGTGGCCATGCCGCTCTCCGCCCTGCGGGCCCAGGTGGCCTCCGCCATCCACGTCATCGTCCAGATGATGCGGTTTGCGGACGGCTCCCGCCGCGTGGTCGAAGTGGCCCAGGTCCTGCCGCTGGACGAGCACGGCCGGTACCAGGTCCAGGACCTCTTCAAACTCCAATTGCCCGAGGGCGAAAGCGACCTCGAAAAGGCCAGCCTGGTCTGGACGGGCAACCGCCTCTTCTTTGCCGACGACGTGGGCGTCCAGACCCAGGTGGCGAAGATGCCAAGCCTTCAGCCCCTGGTGGCCGATAAATAGGGCGCGGGGTGGCCATGACCGGACGCGAACGACAAACAGTCCGCAAGAACGTGCGGTCGATTATCGTTCGTCTTCACGGGGACGAGCAGGGCGGCATGCTCGACTACGCCATGGTCTTCGCCTTTGTGGCCGTGCCGCTTCTGTTCCTGTTCGAGAAACTGTTCGACGTGCTGGCGGACTACTTTGGCATGATTGCGTTTTTTGTCACGTGGCCCCTTATCTGAGGGGCACAGAGGGGAAGCCGGATAAGGAGAACCGAGATGGTGGAACGCGTTGTGAGCCGCCTGAAGCAGTTGCACGCCGATGAGCGCGGTGCCGAAGGCCTGGAAAAGTTGCTGATCGTCGCCGCTATCGTCCTGCCGCTGCTGGGCCTGTTGATCTTCTTCCGCGACGAGATCAGGGAGTGGGTCATGGATATCTGGGACCGGGCCCGCGGCGAGGCCGAGAACGAGGAGTTCTTCGGCGACCTGAGGTAGCCGTCGTCGGCGTCGCCGCCGGGCGCGCCGGCGGACGGGCGTCCATGCCGGCGCCGGCCCCTGGCCGGGTCGGCGGGCGGCAGGGGTCCGCGGTGCCCCGGCCCGGACGGGGAGGGCCTGTGGTCTGGCACTGGATATCCGTGGGCGTCCTGGCGGTCGTGCTCGTGGCGGCGGCGGTGTCCGACTTGGCGCGCGGCAAGGTGTACAACTGGCTGACGTATCCGGCCATCGCGGCCGGGCTGGCTCTTGGCGCGCTACAGGGCGCTGCCGCAGAAGGGGCCTGGGACGGCCTGAGTGACCGCGTCCTCGGCTTCGGCTTCGGCTTCGGCGTCCTGTTCGTCGCGTACGTGATTGGAGGGATGGGCGGCGGCGACGTGAAACTCATGGGTGCCGTCGGGGCCCTGCTCGGCTGGAACAGCGTGACCGACCACGGGGCCCTGCACGCGGTCTTTTACTCGTTCATGACGGCGGCGGCGATTGGCCTGATCCTGATGATCTGGCGGGGACAGACACGCACCGTGCTTCGCAAGATGTTCCTGGCCGTCCGCATCCTCCCCATGCCCCACGCCACCGTGGACGAGGCGGTCGGAGGCGACACCTTCCGCGTCCCCTTCGGCCTGGCCGTCTGCGTCGGGACGTTGTGGTTTCTGGCGGAGGAAGCGGCGGGTCAGTCGCTGTGGGAGGCCGTCAGCGGGCTGGTGTGAGCGGTGTGGTTGACATTTAGCCGCCCTGCTTGCAGGGCGCGTTCTCAACAACGGCACGCGCCGGGCAAGCCCGGCGGCTAAAAGGCCCTAACAGAAAGACATTCAACGCAGAGCACGCCGAGGACACAGAGAGAAACGACGCCTTCTTGAGTCAGAAGCAAGGCGCTCCTTCGTTCTCAGCGGTCTCTGCGCTCTCTGCGTTTCATTCTGTTAGAGGTTGTAAGTGTGGGCGGGGTCGTTTACAGTTAGCCGCCGGGCTTGCCCGGCGCGAGCCTTGGGTGAATAAAGTATGGCGACGCGCGAAAAACGCCGACTCTGGATCCTGGGCGCCGCCAGTCTCCTGGCGACGGCGGGTATCGTCTGGCTGGCCGTCAAGGCCGTCGCCTGCGCCCCGCAGTGGGCGGTGGCGGCGGCGGTGAGCCCGATGGCCGTCCGGTGCGTCGCTCATATTGCCGGCGGCATGGTGGTGCTCGGCGCGCTGGCCGCCGTCCTGCTGCGGTCCCGCCGGGGCGCGCGGCCGCGGGCTCGGGCCCTGCACGCCGACCAGGGCGGCACCGCCGCCATCGAGTTGGCGTTCGTCTTCCCGCTGGCCCTCATGATCTTCCTGACCATCACGCAGGCGGCCCTGCTGTTCAACGGAAATGTGGTGGTGCACTACGCGGCGTTTGCGGCGGCGCGGATGGCCACCGTCGTCGTGCCCATGGAGGTCAACGACGAGTACCGGAACCTCGTGTATGGGCCGGAGCAGGGCATCTCGGAGAAGCGGGAGATGATTCGGCGAGCGGCCGTGCTGGCCCTCGTGCCGGTCAGCGGGCGGCTCGAGTCGCCCCAGTACGGGGCCGGCGAGGAGTTCCTGGCCGGCGCTGAGGAGTTGGTCGAGACGGAGGCCCGCCGGGTCATGCGGCTCTCGGAGGAGGAGCCCACCGGCTGGGTCCGACGCGTCGCCGAGCAGTACGCTTACGCGGACGGCTATTGCATCGTCGAGGGCCGGGAGGTGCCGGTCACCCAGATGGAACTCGCGAAGCCCGACCACTGGCAGGACGGTAACCCCGACCCGGACTGCCCGTACCGGCACCATCGCCGCGACGAGTGGACGATGTGGGGGTGGGACTACGAGCCCTACTGCCCCTACTACCACCGCGACCTGCCCATCTGGGACTACGCGTACTGGGAGTACCTGGACGTGACGCTGACCTACCAGTTTCTGCTCGAGGTCCCGTACGCGTCGCGGTTCCTGGGGCGAAAGGTCGAGATTCGCGGCATGGACGACGGCCAGTACGCTGCCGAGATCGTGGTCGGCACCGGCCCGGAGGGCGATGCGCACATGGGCCGCCTCTCCAACGAGGGCGGGCCGGAACTTCGGCCCAAGGGCGAAGCACGCACCCAGCCCATGTGGCAGACGGGGAAGGCTTACTGACACACGAACGGTTTCCGGAGTAACGGCGGATGCCTGAACAGACCTTCGCCGGGTCGTTGAAGCCCGGCGCCAAACTCGGCAAGTACGAGGTCGGCGAGCAGATCGCCACCGGCGGCATGGCCGTCATCTACAAGGCGTACGACCCGTCGCTGGACCGGTCGGTGGCCATCAAGCAGATCGCGCCGCACCTGGCCCAGGACGAGCGGTTCCTCGCGCGGTTCCGCACCGAGGCCCAGACCCTCGCCAAACTCTCGTCCTCCCAGGCGAACATCGTCAACGTCCACGAACTGATCCAGCAGGACGGCCAACTGTACCTCGTGATGGAGTATGTCGAGGGCACCACGCTGCGCTCTCTGATGGACCGCGGGCCGGTGCCTCTCCAGGCGGGGCTGGGCGTGCTGCTCTCCACGGCCCTGGGCCTCCGGGCGATGCACAAGAACCAGATCGTGCACCGCGACCTTACGCCCGCCAACGTCATGATGGCCAAGGACGGCGCGCTGAAGATCACCGACTTCGGCCTCATCGGGCACTCGGGCGGCAAGACGAGCCTGCCCATGGGCACGACCAAGTACATGGCCCCGGAGATGTTCACCGGGGCGCCGGTCGACGGCCGGGCCGACCTGTACAGCCTGGGGTTCATCGCGTACGAGATGTTCGCCGGGCCGGAGAAGTTCCAGGAGGTGTTCCGCGACGTCCTGCGCGACGACCGCGCCCAGCAGGTGCGATGGATGCACTGGCACTCCAACCCCGCGCTGGCGGCCCCCCCGCTGAAGGACCTCCAGCCGGGCATCCCGCCGCTCGTCTCCAAGATCGTCGAGCGGATGATGGAGAAGGACCCGTCGAAGCGTTTCGCCTCCACCGACCAGATCATCAAGTGGCTGCGGCGGATCTTTGTCATGCACGTCCAGGGCAAGAGCCTGACGCAGACGGATTCGGAGGCGCTGGAGAAGGAGATGGAGTCCGAGGCCGCCGCCCCGCCGGCCGGCCCGCCCGCGAGACGCCCGGCCGGCCGGCCCCAGGCCGCCACGGGGCAGGCCCCGCAGTCCGCCGGGGCGACCGTGCCCGCACCGGCCGGCGAAGGCCTCCCGGCCGAGACGTCCGCCGAAAAGACCGCCCCGCTGCCCGAGGCGAAATGGACCTGGAAGCGGGCCGCCTTCTGGGCCGCCGTCATCGGCGGGCCGCTCATCGCCATCGCCGCCGGGCTCATCATCTGGCACGTTCACGCCACCGGCGTCCGCATGCACGAATATCGGAAGCAACTGAACACGGCCGAGCAGGCGTATAACACCGGCAACTACGAGGCCGCAATGAACCTGTTCGGGCAGATGGCGGTCGAGTTCGAGGATATGAAGGACCAGGCCGCCCAGGCCGCCATGTACGCCAAGATGGCCGAGGCCGAGTACCGCCTGGCGCAGAAGGACTGGGATAAGGCCGCTGATGCCGCCGATGCCGCCAAGCGGTACCACGCGCGGGCCAGTTGGACCGATAGTTTCTTTGAGCGCCTCCAGAAAGCCAAGGAAAAAGAGCACGTCTTGAACGCGGTCGAGACGGCGGCCGAGCAGGAGGATTATACGACGGCCATCGAATTGCTCGCGGACCTCCAGGGCAAGCACGGAATCGACCTGAATGACGAAATCGCCAAGTACCGCGAGTTAAATGATCTTCGTGACTACAACCGCTTTATTGGGGAGGCCAAGCAGGCCCTGGCCGACAGGGATTACAACAAGGCCCTGGCGGACGCGGAGAAGGCCAAGACCATCCGGGCCGGCCCCGAAGCGGACGAACTCATCCAGACGATCCAGACCGAGAAGAAACTGGACGACCTGGCGCGGCTGCTGAAGCGGGCCGAGGACAGCCAGAGTTATCCCGAGGTCGTGGCCGTCTGCGACGAGATTCTCGAGATCAGGCCGTCCGAGAGCATTCGTCAGAAAAAGCGCGAGGCTCAAGCCAAGCAACTCGAGGCCCAGGCCCGGAAACTCCAGGAAAACGGCCTCACGGAGCAGTGCCTGGAGGTGTGTAAGACAATTCTCACCATCGACCCCAACAATGCGTACGCGTCGGGTGTCTTGAAGCAGATCGGCCGGCAGGAGACGCTCCACGCCATGGTGGCCGAGGGCGAGAAGGCCATGAAGGCCCGCGAGTGGCAGCAGGCCATCAACAGTTACAGCGAGGCCCTCAAACTCATCGAAGCCGAGACCGAGGCCAAACTCAAAGAGCAGATCGAGAGCCAGATTAACAAGGCCCGGTACCACCTGGCCATCGCCCGCGCCAGGGAGGCCATGGAGCAGAAGGACTGGTCCGGGGCCAGGGACCTGGCCCTCAAGGCCCAGGGCTTCGAGGACACGTCGGAGGTCCAGCGGCTTCTCGAACAGATCGAGACCCGCCGGCAGTACTACAGCCACCTGGATATCGGCAAGGAACTGCTCAAGCAACTCAACTATCCTCGTGCGCTCGACGGCTTTAAACGGGCCCAGGAGATCATGGATACCGCGGAGGTCCGCGCCCTGATTGCCGAGACCAATTTCCGCATGCATCACTCCAAGGCCCGGTCCTACTTCGAGGACAAACAGTTCAAGAAGGCCCTGGGGCGCGCGAAAATCGCCCAGAAATACAAGGACACGGAGGAGATCCAGGGCTTCATCAGGTTGCTGGAGCAACTCATCGACAAGCAGGGCCAGTCCCGGGAGTGACCCTATGAGTCGGGCGACGCACAAGCCGGACCGCGCGGGGCCGCCACGCCGCGCCGCGGCGCGGCTGGGTCGGCTGCACCGGTGCGAGCGGGCCCAGGCCGTCTTCGTGGTCGTGCTGTTCTTCTTTCTGCTGGCCGGCCTGCTGTTCCTGATCCTGCACACGGGGCAGAAACTGAATCACAAGGTCGCGATGCAGCACGCGGCCGACTCCGCCGCCGCCACCGGCGCCGCGTGGTACGCGCGCGGGCTGAACGTCATCTCGATGTGTAACGTGGTGGAGACGCAACTGCTGAGCCTCATCGTCCTGCTCGACACGCTCGAAACGGTCGTGCCGCCCGCACAGGAATGCATCGACGACCTGTGCTCGAACCTGGGCGGGTCGAAGGCGGGGCGCGACATGCCCATCGACGACCGCATCTCCGAGTGGCTGGCGGTCGGCAACGCGATGAGCGAGCGGCAGGTGATCCGGCATCTCGGCCAGATCGTGGCCGAGGTCCACTGGCCCGAATACCTCCAGTACGACACGGGCGTGCTGTGGGAGTGCACGAAACTGATGGACGGCTTCATGCACGCGATGCGCGAGGTCACGCCGCTGGCGGCCCAGCGGGAGGCCATCGACATCGCCCGGCAGAACGGGGCCGAGTTCGGGTTCGTGCTGCCCCTGTGGCCGGAACTCCCCGTGGCGGACGGACGGTTCGACGATTTCGAGAACCCCATGCGCAACGGCCGCCTGCCCCCGCCACGCGAGAAGGAGGTCATCGGCGGGTTCGCCCACGTCATGAACTACCGCGGGTACTACCCGGATTATCTGTATAAAGGCGAGATCCATCACGGGCGGGGCCCCGTCATGGGGCCGTGGTCCTACTGGCGGGAGCCGTTTGTCGCTACCCGACCCATGGGCATGCTCGACATCAGCCGATTCTCCGTCCTCTTCAACCTGGTCTCGTCGAAGAAACTGGAAATGATGTTCGGCGAAACGGATAACGAGGTATCGCTCCGGAACTGGGAAATGCAGTACGACCGCGCCAAGGGACTGGACCGCGACGACATCCTCCGGGCCTGGTGGGACCACATCTCGTTCGATTGCCGGTATCCGTTCCCCGAAGCGGCGTTCTTCAACAACATCGACCTCCGCCATCACCACCGCCCCACGGTGAAGACACGGGCCTATTCGAGCATGAAAAGCCCGAGACTCAGCGGCTACACGCGGGCCACCCAGTATTACGAGGGGACGTGTCCGCGCCTGGCCGTCTTCTACAAGGTGGACGAGCGCACGACAGCGCACTACCCCCAGTTGGGCATCTTCGCGCCGCATCCCCCTGTCCAGGAGGACGGCAGCAAATGGCCGTACACCGAGGACGAGATGCAGACCTACTATCACGTGAGCGTCTGGCGGTTCAACGGGGCGGAACTGGACACCGATGAATCGCTCCACCGGAACTACCTGCCCCCGCCGGGCGCCGAGCCCTGCGCCCCCATCCTCCTGGACCGGGTCGCCGGTGACCATACCTGGGACGCGATCAACCACCACTTCACCTTCAACGGGTTCGCCTACCGGTCCGGGCAGGTCGAGGAGTGGAGCGACCGCTTCGGCAACCCGAACCCCATCGAGGACCTCATCGCCTACGCCCAGGCACGCGTCTACGCACGGTACAGTTGGGACCTCTTTACCCAGCACTGGAGAGTCAAACTGATGCGGACCGACCGGTGGCGGCACCTGCTCACGGAATTGGGCAAGGGGATGCCGGCCGAGGCGGGAAGCGTGGGCCAGGAGTTCACCCAGGAACGGCTCGAACCGGTCAACCGACTCATTCAGGCCTACAATGAAGAGTTTATCCGGGAGTTCACCCATTGAGGTTACACGCGAACATCGTGCGCCGTCGGGGCCGCAGCGGCAACGCCCTGCTCGAGTTCCTCCTGACCCTGCCGATCATTATCTTCGTCACCGGGCTGACGATGTACATGTCGTTCGCCATGCTCTCGAAGCAGAAGGCGCTGGTCGATGCCCGCCGGGCGCTGTGGCGGTCGGCCGGGCACGGCCACTGGACGGCCATGCGACTGGAGGGCCACACGCCCGGACAGGTGGCCGACGACGGGACCCATCGGCCGCGCGGCACCGGCGAGGAACTGGACCGGCTCCGCCCCGACGTCGAGCCCGACACCCTCTCGCGCACCGCCGAGCCCCAGGCCCGCGACTACTGGTTCCGCATCTGGGATAACCTGCCCGGCCGACACGAAAGCCACGCCCAGCGGTCGTTCAAGACCTCCGGCAGCCTGTGGAACTTCATCCCCCGCACCGCCAAGGCCGAACACTGGCGCGATTCCAGCCCCTGGCACTTCAACCACCTGGACGCCTGGAAGATCGCACGCAGCGGGCCGTTGGAGGAAATCTTCCAGGCCTTTCGCGACCACCTCGAGACGGCCAGGTTCGCGCCGCACTTCGAGCAGACTCGCAATGATATCATGAACCGATGGTGGCACGGCGACCCGTATCAGGACGAGAGCACGTACTGACGGCCCCTGGACGCGACCTGGAGGTTTCCCGTGGAGCGCACGCAAAAAGGCGAATCGGCCCGGCCGGCGACCGGCAGGCCGTCCGCGAAGCGGCGGCGCCCCGTGGCCATCGCCCTGCGCGTCGGGCTCATTGCCATCATCGTGGTGGTGCTGATCGGCCTGGCGCACGTGCTCCGGAATCCCGCCGGCTTCAGCGAGGAGGAGGGCCCTGTCGCCGGCCGCGCCGACCCCCAGGCCGGGCCGTCTCCGGAGGTCGAGGTCTCCGGCGGCTCCCAGCCGACCGACGCGACGCCGACCACGCCCAAGGGGATCCCGACGGACCGGCAGGAGGCCGACGATGACCTCCGCCGCGTCATGGCCGGCCTTATCATGGGCGCCTTGGACGACGACGGCGAGGCCGACCCCGAACGGACACCCACCGAGCAGCAGCGCCGCCTTGCCGATCTCTTCGCCCTGCCGTACGATTATCCGCACAGCCAGGCCCCGGCTGACCTGGTGCCCGCCGAGGCCGAGGTGATGATGGTCTTCGACAATCCGCAGCGGCCCGGCTGCCGCATGGTCCTGGTGCGGATGCCCGGGGACGTGGCGAGCGCGCTGGAGGCCTTCCACCGGCACTACGCCTCGCTCGGATGGGACGCCGACCGGCTGCCGAGCCCCCGCGAGGACCGCGCCAGCCAGCCGGACCGCGGCTGGCTGGTCCGGTTCCGCAAGGGCGCCCGCAGCCGCGTCGTGTACGCCCGGCCGCGGTGGACGGGCGAGGAAACGCTCGTCGCCCTCTACGACCCGAACTACGCGGGCCACTGAGCAGCCCGTCAGGCGAAGGAGCATCCATGGCCAGAGCCAAGGAAAACCCCTGGATCCCCAGCGGTGGCGTGCTGGTGGTGGCGGTCGTGGCCGCCGTCCTCGCCGCCATCCTGCTCAACCTCTACATCGGAACGGTCAAGTCGCCGTACGAGAATACGGTGACCTACGTCGTGGTCAAGGAGAGCATCGCCAAGGGCGATACCATTGAGCGGGACCACCTGGGGGCGCTCGAGATCGCCAAGGCCGCCGTCAAACGCGACCAGTACAATGTCATGGAACGCTTTGTGCCGCTAGCGGGTGTCGAGGCGGCCCTTAACGAGAAAGCCCGCTGGGACCTCAAGAAGGGGACGCTGCTTGCCTATCGCGACTTCGCGGAAGAGACCGGGACGCCGGTGATGCGGGATATCCCCGAAGGCTACGAAATGCTGACGATTGAGATCGAACCCGAGTCGACCCTCCAGCCGGGACGATTCGTCACCATTTCCGGGTACTTCGACCTCGACCCGGACCCGAAACGGGAGAACATCCTGCCCGTGGATATCCTGGAGGACGTCAGGGTCTATGGCCCGGACGACCTGGCGGAGAAGGGGCACCGGGCCGCCGACCGGATCCAGATCGCCTTGCCCAAGGACCTGAGGCAGAAACTCCAGACCCTGAAGCAGAAAATGGAGGAGGCCGGCTCGAAGCGGTTCATGGTCGCGGTCCGGGAGAAGGCTCAGGGGATTCGGAGCGAGCCGGTCCTGACCCCCGATGCCCGCGACCTGCTCCGGGGCGAGGCGGCCGGGCTCCCGGTGCGGCCGTGACCCGGCCTTATGGAGATGGGCCATGCGTGTGATCGCGTACAGCCAGTTGAGCGACGTTCGGCAGGAGGTGGACCTGTCCGGCGATATCCTGCGCATCGGCCGGGACCCCGCCAACGACCTGGAACTGCCGAGCCCGTTCGTCTCGCGCGAGCACGCCCGCCTCCTCAAACACGACGGCGAGATCTTTATCGAGAACGTGGGCCTGAACGGCACGCTGGTCGATGGCGAGATGGTCGGCGTGGGCGAGCAGGTGAAGGTGGCGCCCGGCCAGGAGATCCATATCGGCGAGTGGGCGTTGTACCTGTCGGCCGAGGAGGTCACCAGGCCCACCGACCAGAAGGTCACGTTCCGCCGCGAGAAGACGCCCCTGGCCAAGGCGATGGAGGTCGAGAAGGAGGTCCACGCCGAACTCCTCCGCCGCCTCAACCTCCGCACCGTCGAGGTGGAGGCCCAGGACGACCCGCGCTACGTCAAGCACATCAAGTCGCACCTCTCGGCCGCCCTCGACGGGTTCGTGGGCCAGATTGACGACGAGACCGGCTGGTTCCTCGTGGAGCAGCAACTGAAGCGCGACGTCATTACCGAAATCTCGCACCGGGCCGGCAGCAAGATGCGACCCCCCATCCTGAAGCAGGGCGACGCCGTCCTGGACCCCCAGTACGAGTCCGCCATGCTCCGCATGCGCGACCTCCTGATCCAGGACCTCGGCCTCAAGTTCGGACCCGAGAACGTCAAGCAGGATATCGATACGGTCGAGGAACACTTCCACGAGGAGTTCAACCGCGAGGCCCCCCAGGTCACCGAGTCGTTGTGGGTGTACGTCGTCCGCCGCTACGTCATGAAGGACATCCTCGACATCGTCGTCGGCCTCGGCCCCATCCAGGACCTCCTGGACATGCCGAACGTGACCGAGGTCATGGTCGTCGGGCCCGGCAAGATTTACATCGAGGAGGCGGGCGTCATCCGGAACACCGGCCGGTCGTTCTTCTCCGAGGAGGTCGTGCTGACGGTCATCGAGCGGATCGTCACGCCCCTGGGCCGGCGCATCGACCGGTCCACGCCCATCGTCGACGCGCGCCTAC
>CAYTJE010000103.1:0-10924 GCA_964437855.1 uncultured Anaerolineales bacterium
CGCGACGGGGCTCCAGGGGCTTGAGGGGCGATTCCGGAGGAGCGCGGCGGCCTGGGAAGGCCGCCGCGCGGCACGGGCTCTCCTTGCATCGGGCATGGGCCGAGGGGGTCTGGGGGAGATGGAATCTCCCCCAGGGGCCGGCCGCCGGCGGGGCCGGCTTCCGGAGCGTGAGCGTCCCCGGTATTGGGTGTTGAACCCCAAAGGAGCGGCCCCCTTGACGGATTTGCTATGATACATCGGGAGCAGCGAGCCATGCGACCGCCACGCGTCGCCATCCGCGAAGGGGACATCGCCCACCTGGCGGCCGTCCTCGTGGCTTTGGCAGCGGCGAGCGCCCACGGCGGCGACGATGGCGCGCCGCTGGGGCCGTGTGCCCTCGCCGTCTCCAAGGACGGGCGCAGTCTTTACGTGGCGTGCGCCGACGCCAAGACGGTTGCCTTTGTCCATCTGCCCGAGGGTCGGGCCTACCGCACCGTCCGCGTACCGAGCGAACCGACGGGGCTGGCGCTTTGCCCGGACGGATCCCGCCTCTACGTCACCTGCGCTGCAGCGCAAAGCACGATTCTTGTCATCGACGCTTCCTCAGGGCGGACGACGGGCAGGGTCGAGGCGGGTCATTCCGCCTGCGGGCCAGCGGTAACGCCGGATGGCCGGCGCCTGTACGTGTGCAACCGGTTCGACGACGACGTGTCGGTCATCGACCTGGAAACCGGGCGGGCGAGGGCTCGCGTGCCGGCCTCCCGCGAGCCGGTAGCGGCGGCGGTCACGCCTGACGGCCGATCGGTCTTCGTGGCCAACCTCCTGCCGGCCGGCCGGGCGGACCGGTACGACGCGAGCGCCACCGTCACGGTCATTGACACGGCCACGGACGAAACCTCCTGCATCCGGCTGCCCGCCGGGGCAACCGGCGTGCGCGATGTGTGCGTCGGACCGGACGGCCGATACGCCTACGCCACCCATCTCCTGGCCCGTTACGAACTGCCCACCACCCAGGTCGAGCACGGATGGATGAACGCCAACGCCGTCAGCGTGATCGACGCCCGGGAGAAAACGCGGATCAACACGGTCCTCCTGGATGAGATGGAGCGGGGAGCCGCCAACCCGTGGGGCGTGGCCTGTTCGACAGACGGAGCATGGCTTTGCGTCGCCCATGCCGGGACGCACGAGGTTACCCTCATCAACGCACCAGGCCTTCTCAAGAAACTCCGCGCGGTGCCGGAGGGGGACTTCGGCGAGGTTCTCTACGACGACCGGAACGAGATCCTGGATTATTTTCGCCGATACGGCGCTGCGCCGGACGGCAAGCCCCATCGCTACGACGACGGCCGGCCGCTGTATACCCTGGGCGGGACGGCGGGCGTGCCGAACGACCTGACGTTTCTCGACGGTCTCCGCCGGCGCATCCCGCTGCCCGGCACGGGCCCGCGCGGCTTGGTGATCGTGGGGTCGACCGTGTACGTCGCCCAGTACTTCAGCGACAGCCTGGGCGCGATCCCCCTGACGCCCGGCGCGAGACCGCGTGTCCGGACGTTGCCGCTGGGCGCCCGGCCTGAACCGACCGAGGTTCGCCGCGGGCAGAGGCTCTTCAACGATGGCACGCTGTGCTTCCACGGGTGGCAGAGTTGTGCCAGTTGTCACCCGGACGGGCGGACCGACGGCTTGAACTGGGATCTGCTCAATGACGGAATGGGCAATCACAAGAACACCCAAAGCCTGCTATTGGCCCACCGGACGCCTCCCGCGATGAGCACGGGCGTCCGGCCCTCGGCCGAAGCGGCCGTCAGGTCCGGCCTGGAACATATCCTGTTTGCCGACGTCCGTGAAAGCGACGCAATGGCCATCGACGCGTACCTGAAGTCGCTGGAACCGGTCCCCAGTCCGCACCGCCTCGCCGGCGGCAGGCTCAGCGCCTCGGCGGAGCGCGGCCGACGGCTGTTCTTCAGCGAACGGGTGGGCTGTGCCACGTGCCATCCGGCCCCGCTCTACACCGACCTCCGGACGTACGACGTCGGCTCCGGGACGGTACGCGACCGGCGCGACGCCTTCGATACCCCAACGCTCGTCGAGGTGTGGCGAACCGCGCCCTACATGCACGACGGGCGCTTCAGGAGCATCCGTGACGTCATCGCCCGGGGCAAACACGGCGCCCGGCACGGGAAGGTGGCCGACCTGACCGCCCGGGAGGTCAAGGACCTCGCGGCGTTTGTTCTGTCGCAATGACCGTCGGCTGCCGGCCATCCAGGCCTCGCGTGGTTCCGCCGGGACATGTCCGAGCCTTCGCGCCGCGGAACGCGATGACGGCGCGGGCGGTCCTGCTTCTCCGGCTACCGCTCCGCTCAACGGGCAGGCGGCGAGACAGGCGAGCACCGCCGCGACAAGCCGTACCGCAGATTGCGTTTTCATGGTTCCGCCCCCTTCGTTGTTTGGCGTGCGCTTTCCAGTTCGTCCTCCAGATCCTCGAGTGCCTGTATCATGGAAGGGTTCACCGAATGGGCCGGCATGCGATCCCTCAGGTCGGCTATCTGTGCCTGTAGGCGTTCCACGCGGGTGTATGACGTTCGCAACTTAGCATATATGTGCGAGCATTCCTCTAGACCGGTCTTTTCGCCCAGGCTTTCCACCTGGAGAGGACGAGGGTCGTAGCCGAGGCCTCGCAGTAATCCTACCACCTCCTCCACGGAATGGCCAAGTTCCCGAAGGTACTGGCGGTGTATTTCGCAGAAGATGTGGGGGGCGTCCTTCTCCAGGATCCGCCTCGCCCCTTGCAGGACGAAGCATTCACTGCCCTCACAGTCCATGCTGATGAGGTCGATTCGGCCGATGCGCCGGTCGGAAGCGAAGTGAGCCGCCGTGGTGGCGTCGACCCAAAGGACCTCCGCCCCCTCGGCGCGAGCGATACCGCTGCCTCCGCCGTGTTTGTAGAACCGAATGCGGCCGGACCGGTTACTCAGGGCCAGCGGGTAGGCGCTGACGTTGGCAGCACGGTTGAGTGAGAGGTTCTCCTTGAGTTGGCGGTAGTACTCCGGCACGGGCTCGAAGGCATACACATGGCCGCCGGCACCGACCGCTTTGGCCAAGGCGACGGCCGTCACGCCGCGGTTCGCCCCGACGTCGAAGACGTGCATCCCCGGCCGGGCGATGGAGCGCAGGAACTCCACCTCTCCCGCAAGGTGGGGGCAGCGGCGAAGTTCCTCCCGGAATGGCTCGGACCCATAATCGAACCGGTCGGTTCGCATTTTTTACCTCGGCTTCAGACGGCAAGTCTTCTTTCCCGCCCGAATCGGCACCGGCATTGTGCGGCTGCGGCGAGGGGCGAATACGCCGGCCCGCACCTTTACGCTTCTCCACCCCCGGCCGTGGCGGGCTGAGACTCTTTGCCCTCCTGGCGACGCCGGGACCGAACCAGCGTGTAGGCTGCCGGCAGCAGGAGGAGCGTCAGCAGCAGGGAGTACAACAGGCCGCCGATGACGGCGATGGCCATCGTCACGAGCATGCCGCCGCCCTCGCCAAGATGCAATGCCAGCGGCACAAGGCCCAGGACGGTGGTCAACTGGGTCATGAGGATGGGGCGCACGCGGGTGGGCGCGGCCTTTCGGATGGCCTCCAGCGCGCTCATTCCCGTATGGCGGTACTGCTCCGCCATGTCGAGCAGCACGACGCCCTGCGACGTGATGCCGCCCATCATCACGAGGATGCCGATCTGGACGGTCACACTGACCGGCGCGCCGGCCATAAACAGGGCAAGCAACGCCCCGGTCAGGGCCAGGGGCACGTTCAAGATAATCAGCATCGGCAGGGTGAACGACTCGTACTGGATAGCCAGGATGACGTAAGCGAACAACGTGGCGAAGCCGACGATCAAGCCCACGACGCGCCGGCTTTCCTCCATGAAGCGGGCCTCGCTGCCCATCGAGACCTCGACGCCCTGGGGCGGTCCGAGGTCGACGGCGGCCTGTTCGGCCCGGGCCAGGGCCTCGCCCACGCTGACGCCGGCCGGGTCGGCGCGCACAATGACCCGCTTGATCTGGTCCTCTCGGGAGATTTCCACGGGGCCCACGGCCCGGCGGACCTCGGCGACGTCTCGCAGGTACACGGGCTCGCCACTGCGGGTCTCCACCACCAGGCCTTCCAGGTGCTTCTTGCTGTCGAGCGTGATCTCCGGCACGATGAGGCGAATGGGGTAGTACTCGGTTCCCTCGTGATACTGGGTGGCCACCAGGCCGTGGACGAGCGTCTTCAGCGTATGGGCCACCTGGTCGACGGAGATGCCCATGGCCGAGGCGCGGGCGCGGTCCACGTAGACGCGGTATTCGGGTTTTGTCATATCCATGGATATATTGACGCCGGAGAGTCCGGGCGTCTGGACCATCCGGCCCGCGAGTTTCTCGGCGAACTCGTACAGCAACAGGGTGTCGCTTCCCGTGACGTACACCTCGACGTCCTGCTCGCCCACCTTGCGGAGGCCCTTGATCGGCCTGGGCTTGACGGACAGTTTCGCGCCGGGTTCCTGCGATTGGATCTGGGCGCCCCAGGATCGGACCTTCTTGACGAACTGGGCGGTGGAGACCTCGCGCCGGCTGCGCGGCACGAGTTGGATGTTCAGGTTGCCTTCGTTGCCGACTTCCAGGGTGTAGAGGCCGAAGACGCGGCCCCCGGCGAGCCTGAACCGGCTCTCGATCTCGGGGCACGATTCGAGCCGTTCCTCCACCCGCGAGAGGATACGGTCCACCTCGGCCACGGACGTACCGCTGGGCATCTTGAGTTTGACCATCACGCGGCCGTCGTCGAGTTTCGGCAGGAACTCCGTGCCGGCCCGGGTGGCGAGCCAGACGCCCACGCCGAACACGGCCAGCGCCAGAAGGACGATCAGCCACCGAACGCGGAGGCATCCGCCCAGCAGCCGCTCGTAGCCGCGAAGACCCAACTGAATGATACGGTCGAAGGCCCTGGCAACAGCGGATGCCTGCCCGGCTTGCTCCCCGCGCAGGAGGCGGTCGGTCAACAGGGGCGTGACGGTCAATGCCACCAGCAGGGAGATGACCACGACCCCGCCCACCACGAACACCAGTTCGCTGAGGAGGATAGCCACCATGCCCGGCACGAAGGCGAACGGCATGAAGATGACGAGGAAGGTCAGGGTGGCGGCCACGATGGCGGACCCGACCTCGAGCGTCCCGCGGTGGGCGTAGTCCTCCACCCCCTCGGCCTTGAGGCGCGTGATGTTCTCCAGGACGACGATCGAGTTATCCAGGATCACGCCGAGCGCGACGACCAGTCCTCCCAGGGAAAACACGTTAATGGAGAAACCGGCGGCATTCATCACGGCGAAGTTGGCCAGCAGCGTGAGCGGCAGGGCCACCATCATGACGATGACCTGCCGCCATCGGCCGAGGAAGAGGTAAACCACGATCACGACGAGGATGGCGGCGAGCATCGCCGAATCCCGGACGCCGTTGATGGCGTTCCGGACGTAGAGACCATCGTCCTCGACGTAGTCAAAGTGGATGTCTTCCGGAATACTGCCTTGCTTCCGCAACTGGGCCAGGCGCGCCTTGACGCCTTCGGCCACCGTCATCGCGTTGGCGGCGTACTGCTTGAGGACCTTGAACTCGACGCACGGCCGGCCGTCCAGGTGCGTGTCGATGCGCATTTCCTCGTGCTGGTCTTCGACGCGGGCGACATCCTTCACGTAAATCTCTTCGCCGCTTGAGCCGATGCCCACGACGACGTCTTCGATTTCTTCCAGGCTCTCGAACTCCCCCATCGTCCGCGCGATGATCTCGCGCGGCTCAATGGTCACGCGGCCGGCGAAGGTCTCGAGGTTGCCTTCGTAGAGGGCCTTGGCCACCCGGCCCGGCGAGAGGTTGTAGGCCTGGAGGCGGTCGGGGTCGAGGTGCACGCGGATCTCGCGCTTCAGGCCGCCGACGACCTCGGCGCCGGCCGTGCCGGGAACGGCCGCCAGCCGGTCAATGAGCCACTCGTCCGCCCACTCGCGGAGCCAGACCAGACCGCGCTTGTCGGAGGTGATCATGACCTCGATGACCGGCAACTGCGACGGGTCGGCCTTGATGATGACCGGGGGGTCCATATCGCGCGGGAGGTTCTTCGTGACCCGCCCCATGGCGGCCACAACGTCCTGGAAAGCCACTTCCACGTCCACGCCGTAGAAGAAGTTTGCCAGCAGGGTGTACATGCCCTCGATGCTGGAGGACTCGATGTAATCGAGGTCGTCGACGGTGGCGATAACCTCCTCGAGGGGGTCCGCGATGTTGTCCTCGATGTCGTCGGCCGTGGCGCCGCGCCACCAGATGTGAATCTTCACCATCGGGTACGAAATGTCGGGCAGGTAGTTCACGTCGAGTTGCGTCAGGCTGAACAGGCCGGCGGCCGCGACCGCCACACTCAGCACGGTGACGGCGACAGGGCGTTTCAGGGCGGCGGCGGTGATCCTCATGGCGTGGCCCCTTCCCCGGTCTTCGTCGAGCCTGGGACCGGAGGCGCCCCGTCGCCCAGTTGAACCGGGGCCCCGTCCTTCAGATTCAGGTTGCCGACCGTGACCACCTTCTCGCCAACCTGGACACCGTCGACGATCTGGACGCGCTCGGCCTCCTCCAACCCGATGGTGACTTTTCGCATGTGGGCCTTCCCACCGTTCACGACGTAGGCGACCTTGTGACCGCGAGGCGTGGTCACGATGGCCGCGTCGGGGACCACGATGGCCTGCTCCGCCACCCGGCCGCGCACGGACAGGCGGGCGAAGAGGTGCGGGATCAGGTCCACGGGGTCAAGGACCTTCGCCTCGACGATGCGGGTGCGTGAGTCCCACTCCAGCCGGGGATAGACCCGCTCGATTCGGGCGCGAAACTGTTTGCGGGGGTACGCGTCCAGCCGGACGACGGCCTCGGTGCCCTTCTCGATCTCGGCCGCGTGGGTTTCCGGCAGCCCCGCCCGCACCACCAGGGACGACGGGTCCATCATCTTGAGCAGCGGCTGCCGGGGCGTGGCCAAGTCACCCGGCCGGACATACACCTCGGTAATGACGCCGGCGAAGGGCGCCGTCAGCAGACACTCGTCGAGTTTCGCCTGGGCGAGGGCCCGTCTGGCGTCGGCTTCCTCGACGGCGGCCTGGGCCACGCCGATCTCCGTGACCGTCGGCCCGGCCTCGAGCATGGCCAGGAGTTCCTTCGCGGCCCCCAGTTGCGTGTGACATTTCACGTAATCCACGCGGGCCTTCTCGACGGTCTCGGCGGGCAGCGACCCGCTCTTGACGAGGGACCGGATGCGGTCGAGGTCGGCCCGGGTGAAATCCGTGCAGTCCTCGAAATGCCGGACGGACTCCCTGGCCTGGGCGATTTCCTCGGGGCGCGCGCCGGCCTTCAGGTCGGCCAGTTTGGCCTTGGCGACGGCCAGGGCCGCCTCCGCCGCCGCCAGTTCCTGCCGGTACAGCGGCCGGTCGATCTCGACGAGTTTTTGCCCCGCCTTCTCGATGCGGTCGCCCTCGCGCCACGGGCAGTAGGCAATCGGCCCCTCGACGGTCGCCTCCAGCGTCACGGTATTGACTGCAACCACGTTGCCCGTGGTCTCGAGGCGTTCCTCGATACGTTCCTGCTTGGCCGCGACAACCTCGACCCGCTGCGGTTTCTTTCCCTTACCCTTGCCGCCCCCCTCCGAGCGACAGCCTGCCATACTGATGGCGGCCAGCCCGAGCGCCGCCGCCATCCACACGCTTCTTCCTGTCATCCTCATTGCCTTCCTCCCACAACCAACCGAAATAAGGTTGGAGCCGTCACGCTCCTGCGCGCGGGCCCGGAACCAACAGCACCGGCGCCTCCGAGTGGCGCGCCACGTTGTGGCTGACGCTGCCCAGGAACAGTTCGCTGACGAACCCCCGTCCGTGGCTTCCCATGACGACCACGCTCGCGCCGCCGCTCCCGGTGCGCTTGAGTATCTCGTCGATAGGCGACCCGTATGGAATCTCGATATCAACTTGCGCGTCGCCACGCTTCTTCAAACGCTCCGTCATCCTGGCCAGGCGCTCCCGGTCGATGGCGTTGAACTCGTCCAGCCGGTGCACGAGATGCCTGCCGAGCCTGGCCTTGTCCTGCACGTGAAGCAGGGTAACGCGTCGCGCCCCGTGCGCGACGAGTTCGCTCACGCAGGCGAATGCGTGGACCGAGTGATCGGAGAAGTCCGTGGGATAGAGAACACGGCGCGTGAAATCGCAACCCCCTCCCCCGCACACGGCCTGCCCGCTGTCTTCATCCACCTTCAGGCGCACAATGAGAACAGGCTTTTTTGCGTGGTGAATGATTTCCGTCGCGGTGCCGCCCAGGAAAATCTCGCTTGCCAGATTATGCCCATGGGACCCGACGACGATCAGGGAGCAGCCTTGTTCTTCCGCCATGCGAGGAATCGCCGTGCCCGCCAGGCCCGCCCGCACCTCGAGCGTCGTGCGGAGACCTTGTTTCTCCAGCATCCGTTTCTGCCGATCCAAGGTGGACTCAATGTGGGCTTTGATCTGGTCCGGGAACGCCACGTGCTCGCGAACCAGGAAGCACTGCGCCAGCACGCATTCCTTGGCGCCCACGAGATGCAATGACTTCGCGCATCCGACGACGGCCAGCGAGGCGGCTGATGCATCCGTGGCGATGAGCACTTTTGAGAACATGGCGCTGTCTTCCCCTGCTATGTCCACCCCGGCCTCACCGGGCTTCACCCACCGCCAGGCGGAACTGGGCCAGTGCGGTGTTGTATTCCGCCAGGGCACGGTAGTAGTTCATCTGCGAATCGAGCAGCGCCGATTGGGCGTCCAGGACATCGACGATCGCCCCCTTGGCGAGTTCGTACTTCTCGCGCTCGATGCGCAGCGATTCCTTCGCCTGCTCCACCGCCTTCTGCATCACGCCGACCCGCGCCCGCGTGGATTCGATGTTGGAGGTCGCCGTCTCGACCTCCACCTGGATCTGAAGGCGCCGTTGCCGCAGCGACTCTTCCTGGGCCCCGAGGCGGTTGCGTTCTCGCCTTATCCGTGCCCCGATCCGACCGCCTTCGAAAATCGGCACGTCAATCAAAACGCCCACCTCGCCCACTTCGTTGTCCTCGTCCACGTCGTCCGAATCCCAGCGGCTTCCGTACGACGCCCGGAGCGACACCTCCGGCAAGCGTCCGGCCTTGGCCGCCTCAAGCCGCTTCCGCTGCGCCTCTACGGCCGACACCAGGGATTGATGGTCCTGCCGATGGGCCAACGCCTTCGGCAGCGCCTCGTCAAGGGAACCCGGCGCATCGTCCATGGCCAGTTGGCCCTGAACGGCCACCGACCGTTTCTCCAATCCCAGCAGGCTGGCGAGAACGAACCGCTGGACGTCAAGCACGTTGCGCTCGCGAAGCAACTGCTGCTCGATGTCGGCCAGCCTGACCTCCGTTCGCAGCAGGTCCACGCGTGCCGCCTTCTGGGCTTCCAGCAACTCCTTCGTCCGCTTGTGATGCTCGAGGAGGGCTTTCTGCGAGAAGAGGAGCGAGTTGATGGCTTCCTTCTGACCCAGCATGGCGTAGAAGACGCTCGAGACGTTGAACACCAGTTCCACCCGGCTGTGCGCCAACTGCTGCTCGCTCGCCCGCGCGAGCAGATCCGCCGCCTTCAACTGGTTCTCCAGCCGACCGCCCGTGTACAAGGGCATGGCCAATACGATGTCTCCGAACAGAAGGTTATCGCTGAAGCCCAATACGTCGCGCGCCCCGGGCCGACGGGGCTTGATCAACCTGTCTTCCCGAGAATGCATGAACCCGGCCTGGCCGTGGACCGTCGGCCAAAAGGCCCCTTCCGCGATGTCCTTCTCGGTCACGGCCGTTTGCACGTCCCACTGCCTTTTCGCGATGTCGGGGTTATTCCTGAGGGCAAGATCCACACACTGCTCAAGCGTTAGCGCCTTATCGCGGTCCTTGGTCCCGGGCGCCTCTCCGGCGGAGGGGGGCGCCTCTTCTGCGCGAGGGGATGCTCCGGTCGACGCAGGCGGCGCCTCCGGCGATGGCGAGGACGCCTGAGGCGCTACCGAACTCACCGTGGCCTCGGCGTGCTCCGCCAGACCCACGGCGGCCTGCGGACCGTAGACGTCCTGCCGGTTCGCCGTGCATCCCGCCGCAGCGGCCGCCATGGCCATCGCTAACGCCGTCACGAACGCGGTCTTCATCGCGAGCGCCCTTCTGCTATGGTGTGGTTCAACAGGCCAGAGAACCGGGGTGCCGCCGATGGCTCATCGCGGCGCGGCGCCTTCCAACGCCTTGAAGATCGCCTCTTCGTCCCGGGCGACCCGCTCGCCCATGACCTCGGCGACCGTGCCCCCGAACATCTCGGCCATCAGGGCCCTGTTCATGCCGCTGACGTGAATCTTGCCGTCGTCACCCTCGTAAACACCGAAGGCACACGGCATCAGGGCGGACACCTCGGGCGTGTCGACGAGCATCGTCTGGGCATACTTTGCCCTGCCAAACTGGACGACCCGTACCTGGCGGTCGAGATGGACACCGTGCTTCGCCATGGCCTGATTCAGGTTCAGCACGCCCTTGCAGTGGAACCCTTGCGCTTCGATGGCCCCCTTGAGGGCCTCGCATGTCTGGTCCACATCCCGGTACGCGCTCTCGTGAACCGTGACCATCCTCCCCGTCCCAGACTGGCACCCCGCCGAAGCAAACAGCCCCGCGGCGGCAACCACTCCGACCAGCATAAGCACGGCGGGGCTCCTGCGAACGCCGAAACGCACTGACGGTCTCACACCGGACCTGCGGCAAGCCACTGCTTCGGGTTCTCGCATCACCTTCCTCCTTTTGTATGGTTCAAGTCCCATTACCGGGGAGCACGCTTCCCGACCCCCGATGCCCGGTCCGTATCGCCCTGGGGGAGATGCCCTCTCCCCCAGACCCCCTCGGC
>CAYTJE010000104.1:0-10807 GCA_964437855.1 uncultured Anaerolineales bacterium
TAGTTCACGTCCGGGGCGATGCAAAAAGAATCTTCCCCTTTTGCCGCCCGCCGATAAAATAGGCCACCTGCCAGGGAGTCCAACCCCGGGAACTCAGCGCGAGGGCCTCGATGACGATGCCTTTACACCACCGGCGACCCACCGGCGCCCGGCCGCTGCACCTTGCGCTGGCCGTCCTGGCATGCGCTCCCTGGACGCTCCCGGCGGCCGGCTGCGCCGAAGCGGTACGGTTCCCCGCCGAGCCGGTGGACGCCTCCGCCGCCAGCGCAGGCGGGCGGCGGGCGTACGACACGGACGGCGACGGGCAACCCGACTACGTCACCGTGGCCGACGACGCCGGCCGGGTCGTCCGCATCGGCTACGACACCACCGGCGACGGCGAGGCGGATGCGTTTATCGACCTGGATACCATCCCCTCGGCCCAGTGCCGACACGTGGTCATCATCCTCGACGGCGTGGGGTACGAGACGGTCAAGGCCTGCCGCGACGCCGGGCACCTGCGCCTCTTCCATACGCCGGCCCGGGTCATCTCCACTTTTCCTTCCATGACCGACACGTCTCTGGCCGACATCTTCCAGAGCGTCCGGCCCATCGGGTACGAGGCCCGCTACTTCAACCGCCGGGAGAACCGGCTTGCGGGCGGCGACGGCGATTACCTGGCCATGGTCAACGAGGATTGGGCCCGCTGCACCGACTACCGGGCCGGCACCCTCGTCGACCCGCTCTCGTACCTGTTTCCGCAACATTATTTCAAGGAGGAGATGAAGGCCCTGGTGAACCTCATTGAGCGGCGCGACCGGCCGCTCGTCGTCGCCTACCTGGTCTCGACGGCCGGCCTCGGAACCAAACACCTGCGCCAGGGTCAGCACGAGATCCTCCAGGCCGTGGACCGCCTCACCCAACAACTCATCTGGGAATCGCGCGGACTCGTGAAGGTGACGCTCCTCTCGGACCACGGCCACCAACTCGTTCCGGCCGAGTGGATCGACTTTCGCCAGTTCCTCCGCGACCAGGGCTGGACGCCCACCAACCATCTCGACGACGACACGGATGACAACAAGGAGGTGGTCGTCGTCGATTACGGCCTGGTCACGTACGCTTCGTTCGCCACACGCGAGAGGGGCCGTCTCGCAGAGACGCTCCTCACGCACGAGGGCGTGGATCTGGTGACGTACACGGCGGAGGGCACGGCCGTCGTCCTCTCGGACGAGGGCAAGGCCCGGATCGAGCGCCGTGGCAACCGCTTTCGATACGAGCAGAGAACCGGCGACCCGCTTCACCTGGCGCCCATCATCAAGCAGGCGCAGGCCGACGGGCTGATCGACGCCGATGGCTTCGCCGACGGCCGGACGTGGCTCCGTCTGACCTGCCGGCACACGTATCCCGACCCGGTTGTCCGGTTGTGGCGGGCGTTCCACGGTCTTGTCGAGCACGTGCCGGACGTCGTCGCAAGCCTGAAAGACGGTTACAGCGCCGGCCTGCCGTCACGGGCGGCCCGGTATCCCGACGGCGCGAGCACGCACGGCGACCTGGCCCGCAAGAGCAGTACGGCGTTTCTGATGTCGACGGGGGGGACCGTCCCGGCCGCGCGCCGGCCGCTTCGGGCCCGTGACCTGCCGCGCGTCCTCCCCCGCCTGCTGGGCCGGCCTTGGCCGCCCGCCCGGAAGGAGACGCCGTGAACGTGCCGGCCGGTTGTCCACGCCACAGGATAAGCGCGGCGGGTCTCCGCACCCGCCGCGCCGAACCCCGTGCGTCTGTTGATGCCGACCCGCGCAACCCGGGCTCGTGTTCGCCGGGACGCTTGCGCCGCGCGGACTTGCGCGGCGGGTGCGGAGACGCGCCGCGCCTTCTGCGGGGGAGCGCGCTGCGCCTTTGGCATGCGATGCTCCTTGTCGTCGCGTCGCTCCTGGCCGGCTGCGGGGCCTGGACCGACGAGCGCGAGGCGACGTTCGGCTTCGACTTTCCGCCTCCCGGCCCGGCCGAGGGCCGATCGGCCATCGTCTTCTTCGTCGACGGCGTCAGTGGCGAGGTCTTCGACCGCCTGCTCTCAGGCGGCCGGTTGCCGATGATCCAGCGGTACTTCGTCGACCGCGGCCTGTACGCCCGCCGGTGCGTCTCCAGCGTGCCCAGCGTCACCCTGGCGTGCGAGACGTCGTTGGTGACGGGCCTCTTCCCCGGCCGGCACGGGGTGACGGGCATCAAGTGGTTCGACCGGAACGCCCTGTTCTGGCGGAACTACGAGACGATCGCCCAGAAGAACGCGCTGGACGGCGACTACATCGCCCCGACGGTCTTCGAGCGCCTGCCGGGCGAGACCACGATGAGCCTGTTCTTCCAGGCCCACCGCGGGGCCACGAAGTTCGCCGAGAACTGGACCAGCGCCGGGCCGCCGTACTTCTTCGGCTGGTACGACCTCGTGGACCGCCTCTCGCTGCTGCGCTTCCAGATTGTGTCGGCGGTGGCGCGACAGCGGGGCGAGTTCCCCGCCTTCATCATCGCCTATCTGCTCTGGCCCGACATGGAGGCGTACCGGTCCGGCGTCTCGAGCGAGGCGTACGAGAAGGCCCTGGAGCACACCGACGCCCAGATCGGCCGGGTCCTCAGGGACCTGGAGGCCGCCGGCCGGCTCGACACGATGGTCATCGTCTTCGCAACCGACCACGGCATGGTCGACGTCGCCCATCACTGGCCCATCGAGAAGGCTTTTCGGGACGACTTCCGGCTCCACGTAGCCACGCAGCATCTGTGGGAGGAGACGGCGTTCGAGGACCGCCTGGCCTACTACGGCCGGCACGCATGCGTCCTGGCGGGCTCGGGGGACCGGTACTGGGCCGTCTCGCTCCGCAAACCGAAGCCCCCCGCGGGGGGCAAAAACGCCAAAAACGAGAAGGGCAAAGCGCCGGCCTTCGAGAACTGGCTCGTCCGCCCCTCGGCCGACGACCTGCGGGCCTACCCGACGCGCGACGGCGGGCGCATCGACCTCGTCGGTCGGCTGCGAGACGAGGAGGCCGTCGACCTCATCGCGTACCGCGCCGGGCCCGCCCGCATCCACGTGACGAACCGACACGGGACGGCCGAGATTACGCGCGGCGAAGCCGGGACGCGCAGCACAAGTGCCGCGGCGAACACAGACCCGTCTATGCGCGCGGGGTACGGTGGCACGTACGCCTACCGCGTTGTCCAGGGCGAGGACCCGCTCGGCTACGACCGGACGGTCGCCCCGAACATGCTGCTCGGCAAACCGCACTCGACCGAGGCGTGGCTGGAGGCGACCATCGAGACGCCGTTCCCCGACCTGGTGCCGCAACTGGCGGCCTACTTCGACGCCCCACGGTCGGGCGACATTGCGGTCTTCGCCGCCCCCGGGTGGGACTTCGGCGAGGTGCACAAGGCAGGACACGGTGGCCTGCGGCCTGGCGAGATGCTCACGCCCCTGCTCATGGCCGGCCCCGGCGTCCCGCACGAGCGGCGGCACGGACCCGTGCGGGCGGTGGACGTGGTCCCGACGGTGCTGCAACTCTTGGGGAAGCCCGTCCCCGCTAACATCGACGGGCGAGGTAGGCTGGGCGACGCGCCCGAGGAGTAACCCCGCCGGCTGGCTGGACGCCTACTGCCCCCTGCCTCGGCGGAGCCGGTCCACGGTCACGGCCACGATGATGACGGCGCCGACGACGATCTCCTGCACGTAGTTAGGCAGCCCGAGGTGGACGCACAGGTTGTGCAGGTGCCTCATGAGCAGGGCACCGATGAGGCTGCCGAAGATGCTGCCGCTGCCGCCGGCGAAGGACCCCCCTCCGATGATGACGGCGGCGATACATTCGAGTTCCTTGGCCATGGCGGTGGTTGGGTCGCCGACGGCCAGCCGGCCGTAGTTCACCACGCCCGCCAGACCGAACATCGCCCCCGCAAGGGTGTAGACGATCCATTTGACGCGTTCGACCCGGACGCCGCAGAGCCGTGCCGTGGCCTCGTTCGATCCGACGGCAAAGATATGCCGGCCGAAACGCGTCCGCCCAAGCAGGACGGCACCGCCGATGGCCAGCGCAATCGTCACCAGCACAGCCGCCGTAATGGACACGTGGTTGGCCAGCCAGTCCAGGAACCGCCAGTGGAGCGCATCGGCAAGCAGCCGCAACAGGTTTTCCGTGCTGAAGCCACCGATCCAGTTCCGGGGCGCGTCGACCCGCTGCATATTGGCAAAGCCCTTCGCCAAGCCGCGGGCCATGGACATCATGCCGAGCGTAATGATGAAGGGCGCGAGTTTCAGGCGCGTAATCAGGAAGCCGTTCGTCGCCCCCGCCATAGAGCCGGCGAAAACACCCACCAGTATGGCCACCAGCGGAATCCAGAGCCCGGGGACACCGCCCAGTTCCGTCAGGCCTTCCGGCGAGAACTCGCGGGCGATCCAGGCGGTCGAGACGGCGGCCAACGCGATGACGCTGCCGGCCGACAGGTCGATGCCGGCCATGATGATCACCATCGTCATGCCGATCGCGCCGAGGGCCACCACGACCGTTTGCGTCAGGATCGTGCACTGGTTGTTTACGGTCCAGTAGTTGACCGTCCCTTCCTTGATGTATTCGACCACACCCCCGGCGAAGATGATGAGGATGAGACCGAGCATCGGGCCCAGGAGGTTCACGATCCGGCGGTGAGTCCGAGGCTTGTCGGTCGGGAGGAGGTCGGCTCGGGTTTCGGTCTGGCTCATGCGTCCCTCGTGCTGCACGTGCAAAGTCGCCCGCAAACGGCGCGGCCTCACATAAACCCACACTTAGCCGCCCTGCTTGTCCCAGTACGGACCCGTATGGGCAGGGCGCGTCTCTAACGGCACGCGCCGGCCAAGGCCGGCGGCTAAACGTAAACGCAACCGCCCACCGTCAGTCGCCCCGCCCCGTCCGGCCGAGCGGGTCCTCGCTCTCGGCGACCTCGTCAGAGACCGCATCGCCACCAGTCGCGACCTCCATGATGGCTTCGGGCGTCCAGTCCGCAACGGGCCGCTTCTCGCTCAGGTAGCCGCGGTGCATGACGGCCAGCGAATCGCACACGCCGAGCAGTTCCGGCAGGTAACTGGAGATCCAGAGGATGGCCTTGCCCTGGGCGGCCAATTCACCGATGAGGGCGTAGATGTCGGCCTTGGAGCCGACGTCGATGCCGCGGGTCGGCTCGTCCAGCAGCAGGACGTCGGCCTCCTGGTGCAGCAGACGCGCCAGGGCCACCTTCTGCTGATTCCCGCCCGAAAGGCCGGTGATCGGCTGGTCGGGGCCCTGGGTGCGGATACCGAGGCGGTCGATCCACTGCCGGGCCGCCCCCATCACCTTCGCCCGGCTCAACAGGCCACAGGACACGTACGGCTGGAGGCGAGAGAGGGTCAGGTTGTCGGCCACGGAGAGGTTCTCGGCCAGGCCCTCGGTCTTGCGGTCCTCCGAGAGGTACCCGACGCCCCGGCGAAGCATCCGCGGCGGGCCCCAACCGGTGCACGAGATGCCCTCCACACGCACCTCGCCGCCGGCAACCGGTTCCAGGCCGAAGACGGCCCGCACGAGTTCGGTTCGCCCGGACCCGATAAGGCCGGCAACGCCGAGGATCTCGCCGCGGCGGAGCCGAAGGTCGGCCTCCTTCGGCATCGGCTCGCCCGTCAGGGCCTCCAGGCCGAGGACAGGCTCGCCAACCTCGTGCGGCGTGCGATGGTACATCTCGTCGAGTTCCCGTCCGACCATCAGGCGGATGATCTCGGCGGTGGGGGTGCTCGCCACCTCGCCCGTGCCGACGGCCCGGCCGTCGCGAAGCACGGTGAACCGGTCGGCGACGGCCCGGACCTCTTCCAGGAAGTGGCTGATGTAGATGACACTGACACCAGAGTTCCGAAGCGTCCGGATGACCTCGAACAGGACCTCGGTGTCGGCCTGGGTGAGGCTGGAGGTGGGCTCGTCCATGACGACGACCCGGGCCTCGGCCGCCAGGGCCCGGGCCACCTCGACCAGTTGCTGGGCCCCGATACTCAGGTCGCCCGCGCGGCCGGCCGGATGGATGTCGGGATGATGGAGCAGGCGAAGGGCCTCGGTCACCTGGCGCCGCATCGCGCCGCGGCGGACGAAGCCGACCACGGTCGGTTCCACCCCCAGCAGGACGTTCTCCTCCACCGAGAGGTCGGGCGCCAGGCTCAGTTCCTGGTAAATCATGGCCACGCCGCGCGACCGGGCCTGGAGCGGCCCGCGGGGCTTGTACGGCCGGCCCTCCAGGACCATCCGCCCGGCATCCGGCACCAGCGCCCCGGAGAGGACCTTCATGAGGGTGCTCTTGCCGGCCCCGTTCTCGCCGACGAGGGCGTGAACCTCGCCGGGGCGGACCTCCAGGTCCACCTCGACCAGGGCGCGGGTCTGGCCGAAGGATTTCGAAATCCCCTCCATCCGCAGGACGAGGTCCTCGGCCGAGGGCGCGTCCTCCACGGTATGAGGAACGGCATCCGAGTGGGAACTCATCCGTTTTCTCAATCAACTCCGGTGGGGTTACTCGTCGATCGGCGGATGGATCAGCCGGTCGATCTCGGGCTCGTCCATATTCTTGGGCGTCACGAGCACGACGCCGGTGTCGATGCGTTTTTCAACGGTCTCGCCTCGCAGGTGCTTGACGATTGTGACAACCCCATCGTGCCCCATGCGTTCGGGGTTCTGGACCACGAGCCCATGCATATACCCTTTCTTCAGGGCGTTGACCAGCGAGTCGGAGGCATCGAACCCGACGTACTTGATCTTGCCCGCCGTTTCGGTCGCCTCGAGCGCCCGCAACATGCCGTAAGCGCTCGACTCATTCGGACAGAAGACGCCGTCCACTTCGTCCTTGTGTTTGCTGATGAGGTCCTCGGCAGTGTCCATCGCCTCCTCGACGGTGGCGCCGGCGTACTGGTCGCTTGAGATGACCCCGATCGTCTCATGCTTCTTGATCTCGTCCAGGAAGCCGCGCTCGCGGTTCGTGGTCGAGGCGCTGCCCACCTGGTACCGCAGGAGGATGACCTTGCCGCCGTCGGGCAGCAGGTCGGCAAGGCGCTGCGCGCCCAGCACGCCGCCCTGGTAGTTGTCGGTGGCGACGAAACTGACGTAGGCGTCCTTATCGGCCAGGGCGGAGTCGATAATGACTACCGGAATGTCCCTCTGAACCGCCTTCCGCACCGGCTGCACGAGCGCCTTGGCGTCCAGCGGCGCCAGGACGATGCCGTCCACGCGCTTTTGGATAAAACTCTCGACCAGGTTGATCTGCTCCTCGCGGTCGTCCTCCTTGACCGGCCCCTGCCAGATGATCTCGACGTCTTCGAGTTCCTGCTCGGCCCTCATGGCGCCGGCGTGGATCGACTTCCAGAACACGTGCATCGTGCCCTTGGGGCAGACGGCGATGGTCAGGGGGCCCTCCTTGGGCGGCGCGGGTCCCTCCTCACCGGGCTCTTCGACGGCGCAGCCCGCCGCCAGGGCCATGACTCCGACCAGAAGTGCCAGACGGGCTTGATGTCGCATCGGCTCGCTCTCCTTTCCGCAGGAGGAACCAACCCCCCTGCGCATGCCGAGCATGGTACGCCAGAGGGACGCACAGGGTCAAGAAAAGAAGCGGACCGCCGGCGGAGCGGCGAACCCCGCACTCAGGCCCGCGGCTCAAAAAGTGCCCGCGGCCCTGGCAGGCTCGCCGGCGACGCCAGGATCCGCTGCCGGACCAGGGCCGCCACGCCCTCGCCGTTCGGAAGGTCGAGAACGAGATCGGCAGCGGCCTTGACGGCGTCGATGGCGTTGCCGACAGCCACCCGCAGGCCCACGGCCTCCAGCAGCGCGAGGTCGTTCGCGTCGTCACCGACGGCGATGGTCTCCTCCGGCCGGACACCCAGGCGCTCCAGCGCCGCCGCCAGGCCGGTGGCCTTGCTGGCGCCGCGCGGCACGATCATGACGGCCGGACGGTTCGGGTAACAGTCGAAGGCCAGACAATCGCGGCCGATGAGCGCGCGGACCTCGGTCTCGAACCGGCGCTTGGTGATGGTCACGACCCGCCCGGGCGTGAAGGGGATAGAGGCCGCCGTCAGCGTCGCTCGCAGCCGGTCGGTCGGGCCGGCAATCAGGTCCTCCACAATGCCGCCGGCGGGCTCGTACAGCACGCACCCGTTTTCCGGAACCACCACGTCAAAGGTGTCGAGGTCCGGACAGATCTCGAGCATTCGTCCATGGGTGCGGCCGGTGACCAGGACGAGCCGCCAGCCAGCCCGCTTCGCCTCGGCCAGCGCGGCGGCGGCCGAGAGGTTCATCCGCCCGTCCACCGCGAGCGTCTCATCGTAGTCAAAGGCAAGGAGCCGGTAGGACACAGGCGTTCGCTCAGGGCTCGGGATCGTGGGAAAGACGGGGCACGCCGGGCTCAGAATCCCTGCTCGGCGCCGATGCGGCGGACCTCTTCGGCAACGTCGCCCGGCGAGGGGCCCCTCGGCACCGCGTGCTCGCTCTCCAGCGTGCGGACCCGTTCGGCAATGGCCGAAAGCAGTTCCCGCGCCAGCGACGCCTCGTACCCCACTTCCATCCAGACCGGCTCGGGCGACCGGAAGCCGGCGTGGGGCCGTTCGGCATCCAGGGCGGTGGGCCGTTCGTCCTCGGGCGCGGTCCGGTGCTGGTCGGCCATGGCCACGGCCGCCTCGGTGGCCTCCCGCTCCAGCAGGACGGCCACGCGGGCGACCACCGTCAGGCCGTCGCGGTCCAGGCCCACAAAGACCGTCCGGCGCCACTGGCCGCCGGCACCCCGAAGGTCGGCCAGGGTGCCGTCGCGGCGGCGCTCGAAGATCTGCGGCTCGGTTTCGATGGTTCCGCGGACGACACGGGCCTCCGCGATCTCGAAATGCTCCTGGAGCACCGTGCGGGCCGCCTCGAATACCCGTTGGCGGTCGTGCGACGGCATCGGCTGCCGCTCCCATCCGCGGGTCGCCTCCTGGCACCCCGCTCCCAGCACGACCACCAGCACAAGCCACATGGATCGTTTCATCGTGTCACCGCCGTGACTATAGAGAGGTGGCCGCCCCGATGTCAAGCGCGGCTTTCGGGTTGCCGGGCCGGGCCGGCCGTTCTACAATCCTCCAGTGGCGGGGCGCAAGGGGCGCTTCGAGCCGCCATCGTGAGATGGCGGGCAGCCTCCGGCGCCGTGGATCCGCCCCGCCGGAGCGCACCCGCGACCTCACGGTCGCGGCTCGAATGACATTGCTCGACAGGCAAAAGGCAGGGTATGACCCCGACCGCCATTTATCCCGGCGTGTTCGACCCGGTTACGCTCGGTCACCTGGACGTCATTCGCCGGGGGGCGGCCCTCTTCGGCAGGCTGGTGGTGGCCGTACACGCCAACCCGCCCGGCAAACAGTGCCTGTTTACGGCCGAGGAGCGGGCCGACCTCGTCCGCCGGGCCGCCGCCGGCATCGACGGCGTCTCGGTCACCCTTTACGACGGGCTGACGGTGAATGTCGCGCGGGAGCAGGGCGAGGCGTTTCTCCTGCGGGGGCTCCGGCCGCACGGCGACTTCGCCGGTGAATACGAGATGGCCGTGACCAACCGAACCCTCGCCGATGTCGAGACCGTCTTTCTGTCGGCCGAGGCGCACACGGCGGCCATCTCCTCGCGACTGGTGCGGGAGGTGGCCCGCCTGGGCGGCGACGTGTCGAACCTCGTGCCGCCAAGCGCGGCCGAGGCGCTTCAGCGCAAACTGGCGGAGTCGTGATGGACGATCGGCCGAACCCGCCCCCCCACTCGTCCCCATCCTCTTGGCATGGTGACGCCCCGCAAGGTGACCTCGCGCAGGTGAGACATCCGCAGCCCGCGGCGGACGTCCTCAGGCCCGCCGGCCCGACGCCGCTGCCGGCGCGGCGACCCGGGCGGCCGTGGGGCTTCTGGGCCACCATCGGCTGGACCCTGTTCCTGTTCGCGGTGTTCCTCGGCACGGAAGTCGTAGCCATCACCATCGCCTTGGGCCTGGAGGTCTATAAGGGAATCACCGTCATTACTCCGCAGACGATCGAGCGCCTTGCGACGAACGGCTTTCTGCTGGCCGTCCTGACCCTGTTCCGTGCGCCCCTGGTGGTGGGGCTGGCGGCCTTCTTCGCAGGGATTCGGATGCCCGTAACCGACTACCTCGGCCTCAGGCGGCTGCGGTGGCGGGAAACGCTCTGGAGCGTGCTGGCGCTGTCGGTCCTCCAGGTCACCCTGGACCTGACCGTCTGGGGGCTTGATCGACCAATTGTGGGGGAATTCCAGTTGGCGCTTTACCGGACGGCCGGGTCCCTGCCCATTCTGGTCCTGGCGCTGGTCGTGGGCGCCCCGGTTCTGGAGGAGGTGTTGTTTCGCGGCTTCGTGTTCAAGGGGCTGGCGGCCTCGAAGGCCGGGGCGGCCGGGGCCGTCCTGCTGACCTCCGCCATATGGGCCCTCATTCACTTCCAATACGACTGGTACAACGTGCTGCAGATCTTCGCCGTGGGCCTGTTCCTGGGCGTGGTCCGGTGGCGGACCGGGTCTGTGACCCTCCCGATTCTGCTGCACGGCCTGATGAACGCCGTGGCGACGGCCCAGACGGTGATCATTGCAGAGGGATGGGCGTAACGAAATCGGAAACCGGAAATAGAAAGACAAACGACGGCGCGCGACGGACGGGAAACGCAGCGATGTCAAACATTTAACGCTGGCGCCGTCGTTTGCCGTTCTTTCCGATTTCGCCTTTCCGACTTCCGATTTCCGACTTCCGCCTTCATGCTATCCCGGCCCGAAGCCGCGCTCGGCGATCTGGACGGCCAGCAGCAGCGCCCGGGCCT
>CAYTJE010000105.1:0-10795 GCA_964437855.1 uncultured Anaerolineales bacterium
GGGCACCGCGCCACGGCCTTTGTGGATGATGGCGAAGTGGACAAAGTCGCCTTAAGTTCCCGGCGGGCGGACCGAGAATAGGGAGTGAAGTCCCATCCCAGCGCTAGGGCCGCCCGGGGCCAAGCCTCAGGCGGCCCGTTTTTGGTATCGTCCCAAGGCTGGGGGAGCATGGGCGGACGGGAGGGCCTCGGCCTCGGCTCCGGGGCTGCCAGGGGCCGGAGGGGCCGGGGCGGGAAGAATCCTGAATCGCCATGCGCGGCCCGTACGGGCCGCGCGGCACGGGCTCTCCTTGCGTTGGGCATGGGCCGAGGGGGTCTGGGGGAGATGGAATCTCCCCCAGGGTGTGCCTCGCCGGAACACGTGGAGGGGCCCGTGTGCCGGCCGCCCCCACTTCCGGGGCGATACTCCGTTTTTTCCGCTCCAACGCCGGAAAACGGGAGGCGGCCCACCTGGGGCACGCCCCGTCTCCCCGGTTTCTCCGCCGTCCGTGCCGCTGCGGCCGGCCGGGGCCTCCCCGGTTGTCGGTCCGCGCGGGTGCGGAGCCCTGCCCTGCCCGCTCGGCGGAAGGCGTCGCCGGAGAAAAAGGTTGACGCCACCGGCCGCCATGCTACTTTACGTCGTGTGACAGGTCCGGCGCAAGCCCGCGGGTCGCCGGGCCGGCCGATGCAGACCGCGGGCGAGGCGCGAAGCGGCGTCACGGGCAGACCAGGAGGCGCCCTGCGAGGGCTGCCGGTCGGACGACGCGGCCCCGCAGAAAGGGGGCACCGCGGTGGGCGAGCCCGAACGAACCGAGTCGCCTCCCGGGGCGGACGTGGACCAGCGGGCCAAGGCGTTCGTGGCGGGCCTGGCCGAGGAGGAGGTTATGCTCCTGAGGCTCCGCGACGAACTCTACGACGGCCGATGGGACGCCATGCTCGCCGACCTGAACGACCGCCTTCAGGGCAAACCCTACGTCTTCAAACTGGCCCACCGCATCCAGGACGACATCGAGCGGATCGAACGCCTGAACCGCTTTGAACGCCAGAACAACGTCAACCTGGCGTCCTACCTGTAGGGCAGGTCGGACGGAGGCGCAGGCCATCGCGGCGCGACCGGTCGGCCGGGCAGGCGCGGCGCACCGCCGGGGGCGGCCGGCGGCACCGGATACCGCCCTCCCGGGTCGCCCAGGTGGCTGCGGCGTGGAGAAAGTCGCCTTAGCACGGAGAGGGACAGGCTGTGGAGCGAAGGATGAAGGTCGTCACGACCGTCTTGGCCGGCGCCGTCGCCGCCGCAGGAACCCTGGCCGTCCTGGCCGCCGGATGCGGCCGGCCGGCCGCCACGGAGGAGTCGGCGTCGGCCCCGCCGCCGGCCGCCCCGGCCGCCCTGGCCAGCAACGGGATGCGGGTCCGCTGGCAGACCGGCGTCCTGCCGGCGCCCGGCACGCACCTGACCCGGGTGTGGGTGCGGCGGGGGTACGTCGTCGCCCGCGGGTCGGATAACCGCGTGTACGTGGTCGATGCCGAGACGGGTGTGCGGCTGTGGTCGCAGGCCCTGGCGACGCCGCACGAGACCGTCTGGCCGCCCGCCCTCCACGGCGACCGCCTGTGGTTCGCCACGACGACACGGCTCCTCGGGTTCCGCGGGGCGGACGGGGAGAACATCGTCCAGGAGGCGCTGGCGCCGGCCGGGGAGACCCCGTCGGAGGAGGCGGAGGAGGAGACGACCGAGACCGGCCAGGCGGCCACGCCAAGGAGAGGGCCGTCGCCCCGGTGGGCCGGGTCCCGGGAGACGGTCCGGCGGGTCGAGGCGAAGGTGGCCCGCCTCGAGCGCCAGCGGGCGGACCTGGACCGCCTGCTCGCCCACGAGACGGAGTCGATCGAGTTGGCGTTCGCCCCCTCCGGCCCGCCGACGACCAACGGCTCGCACGTCTACGTCCCGGACGCCAAGGGCTGGCTCCAGGCGGTCAGCATCCGTCCCCGGCTCGTCTCCTGGGGCCGATGGACCGACGACGCCGTCACCGCCGGGCCCGTGGTCGACGCCGCCCGCGTCTATTTCGCCAGCCACAACGGCACGGTGTACGCCTCGACGCAGAACGTCCGCCGCGTCGTCTGGGAGTACCAGACCGAGGGCCCCATCAAGGCGGACCTGCGGATGACCGAGACCGGCCTCCTCCTGGTCGGCAGCCTCGACTACAGCCTTTACGCCCTCAACGGGGCCAGCGGCGTCCTGGAGTGGGAGGGCCTGCCCAACCGCCGGTACAACGCCGGCGAACCCATCCGAACACCGCCGTACACCTTCGGCCGGCAGATCTTCCTGTTCACCGCCGGGGCGGGCCTGACCGTCCTGGACACGACCACCGGCAAGCGGGAGTGGCAACTGGACGCCGGGCGGGACCTGGTTACCGCCGACGCCGATACCGTCTACATCGTGAGCCGCGGCAACGACCTGCTGGCGGCCGACCGCCGGACGGGCGAGGTCCGCTTCGCCATCCCGCTTCGCGCCGGCACCCTCATCGGCATCAACGAGACGGGCACGGGCCTCCTGTACCTGGCCACGCCCGAAGGCCAGGTCCTGGCCGTCCGCCAGGCCACCGAGGAGGAAAGGGGCGAAGCGGAGGAAGCGCCGCCCGTCCGCGTGCTCAAGTAACCCGCCCGCCGAGGCGCCTGACAATCGCCTTTTCGCGCGGTGGGTGCGTTTATACGGAGGCGTACGCCGAGACCCACCGCGCCACCATCGGCGTGAACATGCGCTAAGGACATCCGCGTGCGCTTGGGCGTGTGTACGGCGTGTTTCGGGGAGGTCGGCCTGCCGGAGGTCCTCCGCTGGGCCGGCCGGGCCGGCTTCAGCGCGGTGGACGTCCCCGCGCCGCCCTTGCGTCGTCCCTCCACCTGGTACCACGAGAGCGCGGTGGCGGTCGAGGCGCTGGACGGCCCCGGCCGCGACGCCTTCGCCTCGGGGCTCGAGGAGGCGGGGCTGACGGCCGCCTGCCTGGCCTGCGACGTTCCCCTGCTGCACCCCGACGCCGACCGGGCCGGCCGCGCCCGCGATCACCTCGGCCGCGTCGTCGAGATGGCCGGCCTGCTCGGCATTCCGCTCGTCCGGCTGCCGATCCTGCGCGGCGAGGCGATGGCGCCCGGCGAGGCGATCGCCGAGGCCGCCCGCCGCCTCGAGCCGGTCCTGGCCCAGGCCGAGGAGTCGGGCGTCCGGGTGGCGGTCGAGACGGCCCCGGCCGTCGGCCGCATCGGGCCGCACGCCCCCGCCGGCGCCGCCTTCTGCCCGGAACTGTGGGAGAAACTCTTCACGCACGTCCGCCGCCCCGCCCTGGGCCTGTCGCTGGATCCGGGGGCGCTCCGGTGGCAGGGCATCGACCCGCTGGCCGCCTTCACCGATTACGCCGAGAAGGTCGTCCACGTCCGGGCCCGCGACGTAGAGATGCTGCGGGTGCGGCAGCAGGACTGCGGGGTGCTGCGGCCGGGGGGCGGGTGGTGGCGGTATCGCCTGCCCGGCCTCGGCGAGGTCGACTGGCGACGCCTGCTGGACCGGGCCCGCGAACTCGGCTACGCCGGGGCCGTGGCCATCGACCGATGCGTCCCGACCCCCCTGGGGGCCGACCCGACGTTCCCGGCGACCCTGGAGGGCGTCAAGGCCGGCCTGGCCCTGTCGCGCCGCCTGCTGGCGCAGTGGCTGGCGTAAAGCCTCGGCAATCGGGAGGAGCAACCGCTGAAGTCGGGTCTCCCCGCAATGCGAGAAAGGCGCTACCGACGAACCGTTATCCCTTCAGTGTTGGCAACTCCACCGAGGGACCCATTGGCTTCTGTGCCGAGGTGCTCGCTGCCACTCCAAGGGAGGCCACCGCCAAACTCAAGCGTGCCCTACGGAATGTTTCCGGCGCTACGTGCGAGGTGGCGGTAGGCGATGGGAACCAAGACATCGAGTACTTGAACGTCTACGTGTACGTGTTTAGCGCTGTCATTCTGAGGGCCGTACGGCCCGAAGAATCTCGCCGTGGCCGTTTCCGTTTCGCCCTTCGCACGGCGAGACCCTTCGCTTCGCTCAGGGTGACAACTTGGGGCCCACGCTAAACACGTACGTTAGCCCCTAATCAGCCCAGCAACGTGAGGAATGCGGGTTGCGTCTGAACTGCGAGCGGTGTAGCATGAAATCCGGCGTTCGTGGCTCGGCGCCTGCCCGAACGGGACCTTGACTGGGGCAAGCCCATGCTGACTCGGCTGAAGGTTTCCGGTTTCAAGAACCTGGTGGATGTGGACGTGCGTTTCGGCCCGTTCACGTGCATCGCCGGAGCCAATGCGTCCGGCAAGTCAAACCTGTTTGACGCGATCCAGTTCCTCGGCGCCCTGGCCGACAAACCTCTGCTTGACGCGGCGCGCTCCGTCAGAGACGAGCGAGAGCGCACCACGGCCGTGCGCAGTCTCTTCCACAGGGCAGGCGGAGAGCAAGATGATGTCATGCGCTTCGAGGCCGAGATGATCATTCCCAAGGAGGGAATTGACGATCTCGGCCAACCGGCTGAAGCGAGCAGCACATTCCTGCGATACAACCTGGAACTCGCCTTTCGCAAGGGTGAGGAGCAGGGAATGCCCGATTCCTTGCAGGTCCTGAAAGAGGAACTCTCGTACATCAAGACGGGCGAAGCACACAAGCACATCCTGTTTCCAGACAGTGCTGTGCACTGGCGCAAATCCGTGGTTGTAAACAACCGCAGGGCGACCAGCGGCTACATTTCCACAGAGGGAAACGGCCCGGACAGGGTAATTAGACTCCACCAAGACGGCGGAAGTCGTGGCAGAGCGGCGGTGTCGCGCAAAGCAGCAAGTCTGCCCAGAACGGTGCTTTCTGCTGTCGATGCGGCGGAGAGCCCAACCGCACTTCTGGCCCGGCGTGAGATGCAGTCGTGGCGGATGCTGCAATTGGAGCCTGCTTCACTGAGAAGGCCCGATGTTTTTACGGCTCCACCACGCTTGGCGGCGGACGGCTCTCACTTGGCCGCCGCTCTGGACCACCTGGCTCGCCAACGGGAGAAAGAAGGGGGGCACAAAGGGGTGGGCCAGGCGCAAGTGTACGCCCGGATCACCAGTAGATTATCTGAATTGATCGACGACGTGTCGGACGTGTGGGTGGAGCGCGATGAGAAGAACGAATTACTCACGCTAAGTGCGGCAACCCGAGACGGCACGTCGCACCCCGCGCGGGCCCTTTCCGATGGGACGCTGCGGTTTCTGGCCTTGGCCGTGCTCGAATTGGAAACGGATGCCACGGGTCTAATCTGCCTGGAGGAACCAGAGAACGGCATTCATCCGGAGCGGATTCCCGCCATGCTGACGCTATTGCAGGATATCGCCGCCGACGTGGAGGAGCGGGTTGGCCCCGACATCGTTTCCCGTGGGGCCTTATTGGCGTATCTCAACCCACATTTGCCAACACGACCCGATACAGACCCTGAGAAACGCAGAAGGCCCCGCGTCATCGACAGGGACGATATTCAGCCTCTGTTACCTTTTCCCATCGAGAGCCAATGAGCGCCATTCGTTACACGCTGGTCGCCAATGGCGGCTCGGACCGTGCTCTGCTTTGGCTTATCGACTGGCTCCTGCATGAACACCTTCCCCAGAGTGCGGTCCGCTCCCAATGGGCTGATCTTGCCCGACTGACTTCACCGCCGGAGTCCCTTGCCGAAAGGATTGAACGGGCGGTTGACCTCTACCCATGCGACATGGTCTTTGTTCATCGCGATGCCGAACGCGTGCCGCGAGATGAGCGCGTCCATCAGATTCGTCAAGCAGTGCCTGACTCCGGCATCGGCACTTCCGCGGTAACAATCGTGCCGGTGCGCATGACGGAGGCCTGGCTTCTCTTTGACGAGCAGGCCATTCGAGGCGCCGCGGATAATCCGAATGGCAGTGTGCCTCTGCCATTGCCACCGAACCCGGAAGCAGCGACCGACCCGAAGGCCACGCTTCACGCGCTTCTCAAGACGGCCAGCGAGTTGTCCGGCAGACGCCTCAAGAGATTCCGCGTGGGTCGGCGAGTCCATAGAGTGGCCCAACTCATCCAGGATTTCAGCCCTCTCAGAGGCTTGCCGGCATTCCAGGCCTTCGAAGACGAACGGCAACGTGCCCTGCGTTCACTTCAACCAGCGGGCCAGGACCCATAACCGCCAAATCACCCATGACCACCGTCCGCGACATCCTGGACGCCGTCGACCGGCTGGCGCCGTGGCGCCTGGCCGAGTCGTGGGACAACGTCGGCCTCCTGCTGGGCGAGGCGGCGGCCGAGGTCCGGCGGGTCCTCCTGTGCCTGGACGTGACCGACGCCGTCTGCGACGAGGCGGAGGAGGCGGGGGCCGAGGTCCTGCTCGCCCACCATCCGCTCATCTTCCAGCCGGTGAAGCGGCTGACGGCGGATTCGCCCACCGGCCGGCTGGCGCTGCGGCTGGCCCGACAGGGCCGGGCCGTCATTGCCGCCCACACGAACCTCGACGCGGCCGAGGGCGGCCTCGCGGACCTCCTGGCCGGACGCCTCGGCCTCTCTGAGACCGCGCCCCTCGCGCCCGCGCCCCTCGCGCCCGCGCCTGCGTCGCCGCGGTACAAGGTGGTCGTCTACGTCCCGGAGGCGGCCCTGGAGGCGGTGGCCCGGGCGGCCTTCCAGGCCGGGGCCGGCCGCGTCGGCGCCTACACCGAGACGGCGTTCGTGACGGCCGGCACGGGCCGCTACCGGCCGGGGCAGGGGGCCCGGCCGGCCGAGGGCGAGGTCGGCAAGACCAATCGCGTGGCCGAACGCCGCCTCGAAACCGTCGCGGGGCAGGAGCACCTCGGGGCCGTCCTGGCGGCCGTCTGCCGGGTCCATCCGTACGAGGAGCCGGTCATCGACTGCTACCGGCTCGAGGGTCCGCCCGCCCGCGCGGGCCTGGGCCGCGTGGGTCCGATAAATGACTCCAGAACCCTGGCCGACCTGGCCGATACCACCAAAGAGGCGTTAGGCGGCGAGCGCGTTCGCCTGGCCGGCGACCCGGCGGCGCCGGTGGTGCGCGCCGCCGTGGTGACGGGGTCCGGCGGCGGGATGGCCGAGGCCCTGGTGCGGGCCGGCTGCCGGGCCTACGTGACCGGGGAACTGAAGTACCACGACCTCTCGGACCTTGCAGCCCGCGGCATCGGTGTTATCCTGGGAGGCCACTGGCGGACCGAGCGCGCGGCGCTGGAGGCGTGGGCGCCCCGGCTGGCGGAAGCGGTTGAGGCCGCCGGCGCCGAGGTCCTCCTCGCCGAACGCGAACGCGACCCGGCGGCGTGGCGGTAGGGTGGTGCCGCGCGGTGGCCCTCCTGGGCCACCGCGCCAAGAAGGCCCATGGGGGCCGTAAGCGCGGCGGTAGCGCGCCGTTGCTGCCGGGGGTTGTCATTCTGGGCGAGCGGAGCGAGCGAAGCCTCTCGCCGTGCAAGCAGCACAGAGGCAACGACCACGGCGAGATGCTTCGGGCCGGTCGGCCCTCAGCATGACAGCCTCCGGCAATCAACCCGGCATTGGCAACACGCAGCACCGGGCACGGGACCATAGATGCCAGCACAGGTCTACATCTATCCCTTAGCGAGCGGCAGCCTGGGCAACGCGCTGCTCGTCGGCGCGGGCCGGACGCGGGTGCTCGTCGACGCGGGCCTGGGCCGGCGGCGGCTGGCCGACGCCCTCGCCGGGGCCGGCACCGCGCCCGGGGACCTCGACGCCGTCTTCCTCACGCACACGCACGGCGACCATTTCCGGACCTCGGCCGTCGGCTTCTGCCTGGCGGGGAACACGCCCGTCTACGCCGCGGCCGAGAACCTGGAATATCTTGACGGGTCGATGCGAGGATTCGGGAAACTCGCGGCCGCCGGCCTCGCCCGGCCCATCGACGGCGAGGCGGTCACCGTCGGCCAGGTCAGGGCCGAGGCCTTCCCCGTGCCGCACGACTCGCCCGGCACCTGTCACGGGTTCCGGCTGACGCTGGGCCGGGGCCGGCGGCGGCGGACGGTGGCGGTGGCGACCGACCTGGGCCACCTGCCCGCCGAGGCCGTCCCCCATTTCCTCGACGCCGACGCCGTGGTCCTGGAGTCGAATCACGACCCGGCGATGCTGCGGGGCAGCGGCCGGCCGGCCGACCTGATTCAGCGGATCGCCGGCCCGCGGGGGCACCTTTCGAACGGCGCCGCCGCCGAGGCCCTGGCCGAGGTCGTCGGCCGCAGCCGGTCCGGGCGGCTGAAGCACGTGGTCCTGGCGCACCTGTCGCGGGACTGCAACCGGCCGGCGCTGGCCCTGGAGGCCCAGGCGTTCCTGGCCCGCCGTCCGGGGGAGCGGCTGCGCCTGTTCGCCGCCGCCCAGCACACCCCCGGCCCGCGGGTGGGGCTGTAGGCCTTCGTGGTCCGCCCCGGCAGGGGCGGAAGAGGGTAGCCCCGCACGTGAGTGCGGGGGAAGGGTGACGTTCGGCCCGAGAGCCAAGCCCCGGCAGGGGCGAAAGGGCATCTGTCGCCCCTTGCGGGGCTCAGCAGGTTCGCGGCGCTGCCCCTGACCCCGGCCTCGCGGCCGGGGCTACCTTCTTGGGCCCCTACCACTACAACGCTAAGTCGGCGTTTTGCGCGGTGGGGCTGGAGTACCCACCGCGCTCGAAACGCCCTTTTTAGGGCTGCGCGGCGGGTGCGGAGACCCGCCGCGCACGAGTTAGCGTTGTCGTGCTACGGGGCTGACGGCAAAACCCATCAGCAAAAGGGGCACCGCACACCCCCGGCCCGCGGGTGGGGCTGTAGACGCAACCCCACCCCCTGCTGCCGCGCGGCGGCCTTCCCAAATCACGCAGTTCTCACGACCACTCCAGGGCATGGTGGCCTGGTCCAGACAGAGGCGTATGCCGAAGGTCGCCGCGCGGGAGGGTGAAAGCCCCTTTGGGAACCTGTGGGGGTGAGGCCGCGCCGACGAACATCCGCACCTCGGCGGTAGACGTCGATCCACCGCAGCCGCAGCGTCGGCCAGGTGCGGACCTCGGGCGGCACGTCAATCACGACCGCCAGCGCGCCGTCCTCCCGTGCGATGCGGTGCTTCAGCGGCTTCGCCTCCTCGCCGTCGGCCTGCCCCTTTACCAGATGGCAGGCGAAGCCCTCCAGCCGCTCAAACGGCCGGTCCTTTGCGTAGCGGAGACGGACGGTCAGGTGCGCCGGCCACGCCTCCGCCGCCGTGACCGTGGCCGCGCCGATGCCGAACGGGCAGACCACGTTGAAGACGGTGCGGCCGTCGTCCTGTGTAACGGTCAGCCGATCGTCCTCCCGCTTCAGGGCGCTGACCTCGAACCGCGGCGCGGCCGTTTCCGCCGCCTCGGCCCCGGCTTCGGCCCCGGCCTTGGCGCGGGCGGACCGTCTCTTGCGAATCGGGTCGTGGTGCCGCGACAGGGTCGCGTTGGCGACGGTCACCCGGAACAGGCCGTCGCCGTCCGGGTTGGTCCACTTGATCTTCTTCTCGGCCGGCACGGGCGTGACGGTCAGGCGGACGCCGTCGCCCGCGAGGAGGGCGGGGCGGCCGGTCGTCGAGCAGACGGGCGCCCCTTCAGGAACTCCGGCTCCCTCGGGCCAAGCCGCCTTGCCAAGGTCGACCCAGGGCGAGATGGGTTTGCCGCCCTCGCGGCGCCAGCCCAGGGGCAGCGACGCCTCCGCCCGGGCCTCGGCCAGGGCCTTCGCGTCGGCCTCGGCGCACGTGACGACCCGGAATCGCCCCCGCACCCGCTTGCCCGTGAAGATGCACGGCTCGACGGGCCACCCCGGCGGCTCCTGCTGCCGGACCGTGTGGCAGGCCTCCAGGGTCTGGCCGGCCCTCAGGTCGCCGCCGAGCACCTCCGTGACCTGGAGCACGAGGTGCGACGTGTACACGGGCGGGTTCGACAGCCCCGTCGGCCCGGCCCGGACGTCCTTGATGCATGCCACGAAGAGGGAGGGCGCGTCGGCCGAGGCCGGTGGTGTCTCGCTGCGGCGAGCGGGCCCGGCGGCTGGTTGTGGCCTCTCGCCGCGCGGTGCGGCCGCGGTGTGCGGTGTTCCACCGCGCGGCCCGACCCCGGCGGCGGCCGTCAAAACGGCTGCGAGTGCGACACACCCTACGGTGTGGGTCATACGCCGGCCCCTTTGCGCCCGCCCCCTCTTGGCATGCTTGGACGCGGTCCGGTGCGGCGATGTTCCGGGAAAAGGGGGCGTGGGCGAGGACGTAGCCCATGGCCACTCCGGCGTATGTCTTGCGCGGTAGGCCTCTTGTCCCCCCGCGCTCAACCCGCCGCGCAAGCGCGGCGGCGAACCAGGAGGCATCGCGGTTGGGCTATACGGACCGCACGCCGCTCCGCTCGCGGCCAGTCAGAGCATGCTACCGCGACCGTTTCTTGCCGCGGCGTTTGCGTTTATCCTTCTTGCGTTTGGAGCGCTGGCGCTTCTTCTTCTGCGGGCCGAACAGGTCGATCTGGGCCATCTGCTGGGCCATGGCGGCCCGGCCTTTGCCGAACACGCCCGCCCCCTGCATCTGCTTCATCACGCCGCGAACCTGGCCGAACGATTTGACGAGGCTGGCCACGTCCTGCGTCTCGGTGCCGGAGCCGCGGGCGATGCGGCGGCGGCGGGAGGCGTCGATGCGGTCGGGCCGGGCCCGCTCCTCGGGGGTCATTGAGTTGATGATCGCCTCGGTCCGGTCCAGTTCGCCCTCGTCGATGGGCAGGTCCTTCAGCCCGGCGCCCATGCCGGGGATCATCGAGACGATTTCCTTCAGGGGGCCCATCTTGCGCATCTGGCGAATCTGGCCGAGAAAGTCG
>CAYTJE010000106.1:0-10589 GCA_964437855.1 uncultured Anaerolineales bacterium
GCTCCAGGGGCTTGGGGGCCGTGTTGCGTTTCAGAGTTGAATCCGCAAGCCTTAATAGCCGGTTGCTGCGCGGCGGCCTTCCCAGGCCGCCGCGAACCGTGGCACGTCGTCGCTCGTGCGTTACCAGCACAGCGCACGAGGCGCGGCGGGTACGGAGACCCGCCGCGCTTTCCTTACTGTCAATTCACGGCAACTCAGCGATGAGCGTCTCGCAGGCCAGGGGCTGAAGGGGCCGCTCGGCCGAGCCCTTCTCGACCGGCACGGGTTTGCCGGCCATCGTCTGGAGTCCCTCGATGCCGCCGCCGAAGCGAATCCGCACCGTGGCGGACTCGTCCGACGGGTTGGCCACCAGAATCCAGACGCGCCGGCCGTCGCGGAAGGCGGCCCAGCGGGCCCCCTGGACCTCCAGGTCGGCGGGGGCCGAGTCGGTCGAGAGGAGGGCCGGCTCCAGCGCCCGGACCTCCCGGCCGATTCGGCTCATGTCCCGCCACCGCGACTCGAACCCCGCCGAGTCGTCGTCCAGGTGATGCCAGGCGTAATAGATGAGGCCCCCCGCGCCCTCGATGAGCGCCAGGTACGTCATGACGCGGACTTCCCTGTACGTGGGCGGACGGTTCTTCGGCGCATCGGCGGGCTCGCGGCACGCGCCCCACGCAAAGGCCTGCGGTACCTGCCAGAACGCGTCCGTGCCGAGGCTGGCCTCGCCGGTCTTGCGGGCCCACTCGGCGGCCATCGTGATCGGCTTCCGGGCCACCGGGTACGGGTCCGTGCCGAGCACGTCGCACGTGTGCCGATACTCGGCCAGTTGGTTCGCCTGGTAGAGCACGGCCCAGGTGGGATGGTCGGGGTCGAGGCGGCGGACCTGGTGGTACCGTGCCTCGAGCCGCCCGCGCCACGAGGGCGGAAGTTCGTCGTTCAGATACCACGCCAGGACCGCCGGGTGCGACCGCTGCCGCTCCACGATCTCGCGGACGCGGGCGTCGGCCTTCTCCGCGGTGTCGAGCCACTTGGGCGTGTAGCGCATGTCAGGGTACAGATCCTTGAGTGAATAGATAACCATGACGCCGTGGCGATGAGCCATGTCGAGCAACGGCTTCGTCTTCTCCGGCGCCATGCCGCTGAAGGCGTACGGCATGATGCAGTTGAAGCCGGCGCGGCTGATCGTCTTGACGGCCTTCTCGTCGGGTTTGCCCATGTAGAAGCCGAGCGGGAAGAACGGCCGGCCGCGCACGATGGTCCGGCCGGCTCGGTCGATGGTCACGCGGGGCCGGTCGCCCTTCGGAAGAACCCGGCCGGCGAGGGACTGGCGGGCGACGACCTTCCCGCCGCGCTCCAGCGCCACCTCCACGCGGTAGGGGCCGACGGCGAGCGCCCCGGCGTCGAGTTCCACCTCCAGGGCGCGCGGCGCCAGGTCCGTCATCCGCTTCTCCTGGATCGTCCGGCCGTCCGCGACGAGCCGGCATACGAGCGCCAGGTCCGCGAGGCCGGCGTACCCCTCGCCCTCCTTCCAGGGATGGCCCATGATGCGCCGGGCCAGATCGATGTGAACGCGGACGGGCCGGCGCTCGCCGCCGGCGAAGATCAGGCCGCGGTACGGCGGGTCGAGCAGGAACGCCTCCATCGGCCGGCCCCAGTCCTCGCGGACCGAGACGTCGTCGAACCACGCCTCGCCGGTCATCCGCTTGCGGAGGTAGAGCGTGATCCGGACGTGTGTGGCCTCATCCGGCACGGGCGGCGTGATGCCCGAAATCCGGAACCAATCGTGGGTGCCCTTCCGACCGGGGGGGTGCGCGCCGCCGAGATACCCTTCCTTGCCCGACCACTCCATGCAGACGGTCGCGCCGCTGTCGTCGCCCTTGACGTCCCTGGTCTTCACCCACACCGAGAAACGGTACCGGCGGCCGGGCTCGCACGGGACGACCTGGCTTGCCAGGCGGTAGGAGCCGGGGTCGGTTCGGGTCACGTGGAGGCAGCGGTCGCCGGTGCGGCTCACTTTGCCCTGGACGACCTCGTTGCCGGGGGGCAGGCGCCACGGGTCGTCGCCGCGCTCGAAGCCGGGGTTGGCGACAAGGTTCGGCCCGTGGGTCCCGCCCTGCCCCGCCGCCGCGGCGAGCGATGGGACGGCGGTCGCGAGAATCACACCGAGGATGGCAACGTGTCGCATGGCATCCCCCCGGACCGGGTTCTCGTCATTACAAACCCGCGGCGCCGTGCACCCGTCCGCGCAAAAACGACCGCGGCGAGCGCCAAGCCCCGCCGCGGCAATCCGCCGGCCGCACGTTGAAACCGCAATCCGCTACGCCCGCTCCATGTATTCGCCGGTGCGGGTATCGACCTTGATCGCCTCGCCCTTCTCGACGAACGGAGGAACCCTCACGCGGGCCCCGCCCTTGCAGGTGGCGTCCTTCAACTGGTTGGTGGCGGTGGCGCCCTTGAGTTGGGGGGGCGTCTCCTCGACCTCCAGGACCACCGTAAACGGCAGTTCGACGGTGATGGGGCTGCCCTCCATCCATCCGATGGTGGCCTCGAGGCTCGGCGTCAGGTACACGCGCTGGTCGCCGACGAGTTCGTCGGGCACGCGGACTTCCTCGAACGTTTCCATATCCATAAACGTATGGCCATTGGCGTCGGTGTAGAGGTACTGGGCGGGTTTGCGCTGGATGATGGCCTGCTCGAACTCGTCCTCGGTGCGGAAGCGGTCCTCGACCACCTGGCCCGTCTTCAGGTTCTTCAGGCGGATGGACTGGTAGGAGCGGCCCTTGCCCTTGGCCACCTTCTGGTTCTCCTGGACGATCCAGATGGCGTCTTTCCACATAACCCCCTGTCCGGACCGCACGTCGATGGCTTTAATCTGCATGAACGTCGTCTCCACTTCCGTGCCCGTCAATCGGCCTGCCGGCAGCCGGCGATTGCCCCGCCGCAGGATTCAAGACACGTAAGGATAGCCGCCGGCGGCGTTTACGTCAACGGCAAACGCCGGACGCGCGACCGCACCCGCCGCCGCGCCAATCCGAAATCCGCAATGCTACTCTGCGAAGCAGTGCCTCGCTGCGAAGCACGAGTCCGAAATCACTCCTCCCCCGTCTCCTGCTCGATCAGGTCGCCGAACCGCTTGTTGATCGCCAGCGCGGGGTCGAGCGGCACCTCGACCGGCTCGCAGTCCTCCGGGATCGAAATCGTCGGCTTCGGGGTGATGGCCTTGCCCTGGAACTGGGGCAGCCACTCGCGCTGGGCCTCGAGCATCTCGGCGCACATGTCGCGGGCCTCCTTGAGCGTCAGGACCGCCCCCGCCAACGGGTCGACGGCGGCGGCCTGGACGACCTTCTCCGGGTCGCCCTCCAGGGCCGCCTCGGCCGTCAGGATCTGCTCCTGCACGTTGCTCATGCAGCACGCGGCCAACTGCGACGGCAGCGCGCCGATGCGCGTCGGGTGCAGGCCGGTGTCGTCGGCGAAGGTGGGCACCTCCACGCAGCAGCCCTGGGGCAGGTTCGTGATGTAGCCGCGGTTGGGCACGTTGCCCATCAGGCGGAACGGCTTGCCGGTGATGACGGCCTCGACGATGTACGAGCAGTACTCGACGCTGCGAACCTCGATGGTCGGGTCCTCGAACTCCAGCGGGTCGTGCTCGGCGTACTTGGCGGCCAGGGCCTTGGCGTACTTGTAGTACGCGCCGCTCTCGCCGCCGAAGGACGGCTCGTCGCAGTACAGGTCCAGGGCCTTCCGGTTCTTTCGGAACCACGGCAGGTATTCCGAGAGGTGCCCGGTCGACTCGGTCATGAAGTAGCCGAAGTGACGGAACACCTCGCCCCGCACCTTCTCGTTTTTATAATATTCAGGCTTCTCGAAGACTTCGCGCAGGCGCGGGTACAGGTCCTCGCCCTTGTGCTCCAGGCGCAGGAACCAGTCCATGTGGTTGATGCCGCCGCAGGTGTACGTGATGTCCTCGAGCGGCACGCCGGCGTACCCGGCGATGAGGCGGAGGGTCGTCTGCACGCCGTGGCAGAGGCCGACGAAGGGCACGTCGGTCACGCGCCCGAGGGCCAGGCAGTTGGCCGCCATCGGGTTCGCGTACTGGAGCATGACGGCGCCGGGCCTGGCCACCTCCTCCATGTCGCGGGCGATCTTGGCGAGTTCCGGCACGGTCCGCAGGCACCGGAACAGGCCGCCGGGGCCGAGCGAGTCGCCGATGCACTGGTCCACGCCGAATTTGAGCGGCACCTCGTAATCGACGCTGTAGGCGTCCAGGCCGCCGATCTGGAAGATGACCACCACGAAGTCGGCGTCGGCGATGGCCTCGCGCCGGTCCAGCGTGTTCCACACGGTTGCATCGACATTATTCTGGTCGATCATGCGTTGGGCGAACCTGGTCATCCGCTCCAGTTTCGGCATGGTCCGGCTCATCAGCGCATACTCGGCCCCCGCGAGGGCGGGCGTGGCCATCAGGTCCGACAGGAGCGTCTTCGTGAACACCACGCTGCCGGCGCCGATAAACGCGATCTTCGTGCCCATGGTCGTCTCCTTCGGGTTCTCAGGCGGTCCGCGGACTCGGGGACCGCTGCGCGTCCGCGGTTCGCGCCTGCGGGTTTCGCGCCGCCGTCCCGATCCGCCCCGGGACGAAAGGCCGAGAGGCCCGGGCCGGCTACTGTAACACCGACTCGACGTGAGTTCAAGGAGAGCCGCCGCCCGCCCCGAAGACCTGCCGCACCACCCGGGCGTAGGCGTGCAGCACCACGTAGTTCCGCAGGACGAACCCGTTGTGCTGGAGGCCCGACGCCGAGTAGTCACCCTGCCACCGCTTCGGATTCGACGGGTGGACGCCGTCCCGCGAGACGAGCGTGGGCACCTCGTACGTGCCGCCGGGCACGGACTTGAATTTCTCGGCCGCGCCGTCCCAGTCGTCGGGGCGGCGGGTCGTGACGGCCTTGTAGTACTCGCACAGGGGCACCTTCATCTCGCGGGCGACGCGGCGGACGGCCTCGACAAACCGCCGGCACTTCTCCTCCCGGCCGTGCCGAGGAGGAATCGTCGAGAGGATGACCACCGTGCCGGCGTCCAGGCACCTCTGGACCACCTCGCGGGTCTTCGCCTCGTACTCGTCCACCTCCAGGCCGTTCAGGTCGTTGGTGCCGAACATGATGAGGGCACACTCGGGCTTCAGGTCTTCGAGCCACGTATCGACGTTCGCGTGGGCCCAGCGGATGGTCATGGAGCCCGTGTTGCCGTACTTCGGCCCCTTCCACTTCCGCCAGCAGTCCTCTTTCATGGTCCGCTTGACGAGGTCAAAGGCAGCCTGGGTGGCGGTGTCCATCTGCTTGTGGTTCCACTGGATCGAGGCCCAGAAGGCCATCGAGACGGTGATGGAGTCGCCGAAGTGAGCGAAGGTGCCCGGCTCGCCGCGAAAACGGGCGTGGACCTTCTTCATCGGCTCGACCCAGTCGTGGCCGGGCGCGGCGGAGGGCGGCTCCCCGGCGCGTGCAAACGGAACGGCAACCACGATCATGCCTGCGATCAACAGGAGCCGGCGGTCCATCGCGTCACCCCCTATTCGCCTGCGGATTCCACCGGCTTGCCGCCAGGCCGACGCGAATCAACTTGGGTCGGTCGGCGCTTGTCGAGCGCCTTCAGGATTTGCCCGGCGACCTGCTCGGCCAGCGCCTTGGAGCCTTCGGGCGTGAAGTGGACGTTCGCCCGTCGCTGGATCTTTTCGAGCCGCGCCTTCGCGAAGGCGTACAGGTCGTTCGTGGGGATCTTGTGCTTCGCCATGACCTCCGCGGCGACGGCGTTGTAGCGGGCGGCGTCACCCTTGACGCGGCCGGAGGACCCCTCGGGCACCGGCGTCGTGGCGGCCCAGACGAGGCGGGCGCCGGTCTTGGCGAGGCGGTCAACGATTCGCTCCAGGTTCTTCCGGTACGGCTCGCTGGGCACCTGCTGCTTGCCCTTTCCGGGAGCAACGCGTTTGCCTTTTTCGTCGACGTACTTCAGATCGTGCAGGCCGAAGTTGAAGTGGATGACGTCCCACTTCTTGTCGCCGAGCCAGGCGTCCAGGTGCTGAAGGCCCCGCGTCGTGGGGCCGCAGTTGGCCGGCGGATGGTGCACGTTGGCCTTACCCTTCAGGCGTTCGCGCACCGGGACGGTGTACCCCATGGAGATGGAGTCGCCGATGAGGAGCACACGCGGCAGGCCGGGCGTGTCCTCCACCTGCCGGAGCGCCGGATGGACGCGGCGCTTGCGCTTCTGTCCGCCCTTTTCGGCGGCGGCGGCAACCGTCCCCGCGGTCCACACGGCGACCAGCCCGACGATGACCATCAAAGAAGCCACACGCAGCATTCGCATAGCCGAGCCTCCCTTTCGCTTGCAGCTCCCCCCTACTCTTCCTGAACGAATTCGATGGACCGGCCCACCAGGTAGTGCGGCACGCGCGGCGGGTGGTGCCCCCAGCGCTCGCTGTGGGCGTAATACAGGTGCCCGCGGGTCCCGCCGTCGGACCAGACGAGCGTCGGGTGCCACGCGACGGGCTTGTCTCTCGCGGGCAGCCCCAAGGCCGCCCACAGTTGCGTCGGGCGAGACCAGGCCACGCCGTCGGACGAAAACGCGACGTACATGCCGCTCTGCCGGGGTTCCGCCTTGCCCCCGATCTCCTGATACGCATTGACATTGAAGACCATGACGTACGCGCCGAGGGCCGCGGACCAGGCGACGTGCGGGGTGACGGCGTCCGCCCGGGGCATCGGTGCCGCGACGACGGGCGTGTCCTTTCCGCCGAGGCCGGGCTCGCCGAACCGCCCCTCGTGGAACTTGTGCCACGTCCCGGGCCGGCCCCTGTCCGAGGCGCGGCTGCGAGCGAGGCAGATCTGAACGCCCCGGCCGCCCACGCGCGAATGGTCCGTATAGTACGCGTGGAGGTATCGACCTCCCTGCGATTTTAGCGCGCAGACCTCACCGACGCCTTGATCGCCCCGCCCGTCAGGGGCCTTGGGCAGGCTGCCCGTGAGGACCGGGCCGACCTTGCGGAACGTGGCCCCGTCGTCGTCGGAGACGGCGAGCGCGACCGTGCAATAGAATCCCGGCACGCCATTGGCCAGCCGCGCCATGCCTTCCTGGTCCTCTGCATGGTAGAAGGCCAGGAGTTGGCCGGACGCCCCGTCGCGGACGGCCGCCGAGATGCCGGCGTAACCGTTGTCAAACGTCCCGGCCCCGCCCGGCGTCAGCACCTTGCCGAGGTGGTTGAGGGCGTCCATGGACGGGCCTTCGAGGAGGTGGGTGGCCACACCCGCAGGCATGAGCACCCGGTACGCCGGCCCAGTGCGGACGACGGCCAGGCAGCCGTCCGGGAAATACTTCAGGCCGTGCCGACCCGACGGCAGCATGACGCGGCGCGGACCGAGTCGGATCTCCACGTGCCGGTCGGGACCCATCCGGCAGCGAACCGTATCCCCTGCTCCGGCCGAGGCGGTCGCCAGGACCAACAGGCAGAGGGGGGCCGCAGCGTGTTTCACGGGCGCGCTTCCTTTGCCTCCCCGTCACGCGGCGGCCGGGGGGCGGCATCACGTGCCAAACCCGGCCGGCATGCCTCCTGAAGGTTACGGCTTCAGGACCTCGATGCCGTTGATCTCCGGGTTCTGAACGTTCGGAACGAACTCGATGTCCAACCGGCCGTCGCTTACCTTGACGTCGGGGACCGTCTTGACGAGGGGCTTGGCGAACCCGCCGGCTTCCTTGAACACGTCGAGGTCTTTCAGGACCGGTTCGCCCTCGACCTTGACGGTGAAGACGCGCTCCCCCTCGGCGGTGATGCCCTCATACGTTTCGGCGAAGTGGAGGCGGAGCGAATAGGTGCCGTTGGGCACCTTGAAGCAATACCCATCCATGCTGTAGCGTTCGTCCAGGTACACGTCCGGGGCGGGCGTGCCCTGGATGGGGTCCAGATTGAAGCGATGGACCGTCGTGCCGTCCACGGCACCCCAGGTGTTCTTTCCCTCCCAGACCTGGTCGGCCTTCCAGAGTGCGCCGTTTTCATCGACGTAGTCCTTCTCGCCGGCGGCGTTGACGCGGTAGATGACCTCGGCGGCGCCGCCCAGCCCGATCTGGCCACACCCCGCCGCCCCGACGGCCAACGCCACCAGGGCCAGCACTGCCATTGCGTTCCGCATGGTCGGTTCCTTTCCGGTGCACATCCCCAGGACGAGCGAGCCCATCAGGCCCCTTGTATCAGGACCCGCCGCAGGCGTCAAGGCAACAACACGCAGGGCCGGGCCACCGCGGTCTTACGGCTTCCGGGAGTTGCCGACACGATCCGGCCTATCGGCCAGGAGGATATCGCCGTCCGGCGAAGCGACGCGGTGCACCCGCCCCCGCCGCCCCGTGGCCCGGCTGGTCACGGGCCGGGGGAACTCCACGGTCACCTGCCCGTTGCCCATGGGATTGTACACGGCCCAGCCGCCCGTGAACGGGCGCACGATGGCCCCGTCCGGTCGGGTCTCGGCGGGTCCCGCCGGCCGGCCGAGACCCTTCTCCCAAAACGGGTACCAATTGTGCCGGTGGTCCGGCGTGGGGAGCGGGTTCGGATCGGAGAACAGGCAGTAGCCGTCCGAGTGCGTCAGCGCAAGGAGGCGCTTCCGCATCTCCCGGCCGTGGGGGAGGCTCTCCGGCTTGATGCGCGTGGCGAGGCCCTGCGGCCGGCCGTCCCACCGCAGGGCAAACGCGCCGACCCCGTGAAAGACCAGGTCGTGCCGGGCCATCGTTTCAAGGCGCGACTCGCCCTCGGGACCCTCGGCCCGGCTCCAGGCCTGGAAGACCGACGGGAACGTGCGGCTGCGGATGCGGCGGGTGATGCCGGCGCGAGTGGAACGCTCGGGCGGCGCCTCGGCCGCCGGCGCCGCGCCGGCGAAACAGGCGGCGAGAACGGCGAGGACGGCGGGGTACACGGCTCGGCGGCTGGACATCCGCTGACCTTTCGACGTTCGGTGTTGCGATTCAACCGCCACGGCGCGCGGCCCGCCCATACGGGTCCGTACCGGGACAAGCGGACTGGCGAACACGGACGGCCCAGCACGGGTGCGGCCCCGGGGGAACCTTCTTAGCGCGGCGGGTCGGGAGCCCCGCCGCGCAGAATTCACTGGCGGTCGAGCCGCCTGTGGCACCCGCGCCACACCCCCTCACCCTGCCCTCTCCCGGCCGGGCAAGACCGGCCGGGCCACACAGATCGCGAGACGGTCGCCCCCTTACTCGCCGATGATCTTGACGAGGACGCGTTTGCGGCGGCGGCCGTCGAACTCGCCGTAAAAAATCTGCTCCCACGGGCCGAAGTCGAGGTCGCCCTCGGTCACCGCGACGACGACCTCGCGTCCCATGACCTGCCGTTTCATGTGGGCATCGGCGTTGTCCTCGCCCACGTTGTGGCGGTACCGGTCGTGCGGCTTCTCGGGGGCGAGCCGTTCGAGCCACTCCTCGTAATCCTGGTGCAGACCGGGCTCGTCGTCGTTGATAAAGACGCTGGCGGTGATGTGCATGGCGTTCACGAGCACGAGGCCCTCGCGGACGCCGCTCTCGGCCAAGGCCTCCCGGACCTGCGGCGTGATGTTGATAAGTTCCCGGCGATGCTTCGTCTTAAACCAGAGTTCCTTGCGGTAAGATTTCATGGCGCGTCCTTCCTGGGGTCATGAGTGCCGCACGCAGCGCGGGCGGGGTCGGACGCTCACGCCGTTCGGGGCGACCGCTTCCCGGACCGTCCCTTCCCGCCCTTGCCGCCCTTTTTGGAGCGGCCCTTCCTGGAGCGGCCCTTCTTGGAGCGGCCTTTCCCGGAGCGGGCGCCGTCGCGCTGCCTGCGCTGTTTCCGGCGGCGTCGGCGTGCCTTTTCGGCCCGCCACCAGCGGTCGAAGTCCTCGGTCGTCCGGAAGACGGTGTCGGTGTCTTCGCCGTCGCTGGCTTCGCAGCCCTCGGGGTCGTGGTCGCGGCAGATCTCGTACCGCCGGCGGTAGATGGTGCACCGGTTGTTCGCATCAAGGTGGCGGCAGGGCGTCGCGAACTGGACGTTCCACGTGCCGTCGTCGCCGTCGATGTACACGGAGACGTTCTCGTGGGCGAGGAACCAGCGGATCTCCTCGCGGTCGATCCGGGCGGTGGGCTTGTCGAGTTCGACGACGACGTACCGGCAGCACCTGGCGCCGCAGGTGGCACAGTCGCCCTGGCCGTTCTTCTCCGGCATGGATCGTTCCTTCCTCGGCGGGGGGTATTAAACCGGCGCGGCGGCGGGCCGTCAACCTCGGTTTGCGGTGTTCCAGTTAGGGCGACTTTGTCAACTTCGCCATCATCCACAAAGGCCGTGGCGCGGTGCCCAGTCGTGGGCACCGCGCGGTGGGCAAGACGGCCCACCGCGCTAGAGTCGTTGTCGGTTGGTAAGACAAGCAGGGCGGCTAACTGTGCGCCGGGGCGCCATCGATTGCTTGTCCATCGGTGCTCGAGGGGGAGCGCGGCGGGCCGGTCCAGACGGAGGCGTATGCCGAGACCCGCCGCGCGGGAATCCCGCGGGTCAGACGGAGCGGAGCAGGCCGTCGATGATCACCTCCGTGGCCTCGTCCTCCGACAGGCCC
>CAYTJE010000107.1:0-10585 GCA_964437855.1 uncultured Anaerolineales bacterium
TCCCGGCCGGACAAGACCGGCCGGGCCACACGCATCCCGGGCGGACAAGACCGGCGCGGCGGGTACAGAGACCCGCCGCACCATGCCTCACACGCGAGCGTGAGAACCATGAACGTCCTGGCCGAGTTTCCCTGGCACCTGGCGGCCATGGTGCTGCTGCTGGGGGCGTCGGCGCTGTTTTCGGGGGCGGAGACGGCCCTGTTTAACCTGTCGCGTGAGCAGTTGCGGCGGTTCCGGACGGCCCGCAGCCCGCTGCGTCGGGCGACGGCCCGGCTCATGGACGACCCTCGGCGGCTGCTGGTCACGGTCCTGTTCGGCAACAACGTGGTGAACGTGGCGCTGTTTGCCACGAGCGTGGTGCTGATCCAGGCGGTGGGTCACCGGTTTCCGGCGGCGCGGTCGGAGTGGCGGATACTGATCGGGACCGCCACGCCGCTGGCGGTCATTCTGTTCGGGGAGGTGGCCCCCAAGAGCGTCGGGGCGATCATGCCGGGGTGGTTCGCCCCCCTGGTCAGCCTGCCGCTGACCGCCCTGGAATACCTCGTCACTCCGATCCGGGTGGTGCTGGTGGGCGGCGTCGTGGCGCCGCTGGAGCGGCTGATTACCGGCCGGCGCCTCCACGAGCCGCCCCTGATGACCACCGACGAACTCCAGGCGGTGGTGGAACTGTCGGAGCGCGAGGGGGCCGTCACGCCCGACGAGGGCGACATGCTGGTCGAGGTGCTCGCCCTGGGCCAGCGCCGCGTCCGCGAGGCCATGACCCCGCGGGTGGAGGTGGTCGGCTGCGACCTCGCCACGCCCATGGACGAGGTGCTCGGCCTGTTCCGCCGGTCGCGGCTCACGAAACTGCTCGTCTACGCCGGCAAGATGGACCACGTGGTCGGCATCGTGTACGCGAAGACGGCGTACCTGCACCCGGAGGGCCCGCTGCGGCGGCTGGTGCGGCCGGTGCATTTCGTGCCGGAGACCAAGACCGTCGAGAGCCTGCTGAAGGTGTTCCACTCGCGGCGGATCCAGTTCGCGGTCGTCGTGGACGAGTACGGGGGCCTGGCGGGCGTCGTGACGGTGGAGGACTGCCTGGAACTGATCGTCGGCGACATCGAGGACGAGACGGACCGTCCGACGGCCGAGGCCGTCCAGCGGCTGGGGCCGTCGGCGTATCGGCTGGCCGGCGACCTCTCGGTCCGCAGTTGGGAGGACCTGTTCGGCGCCCGCCTGCCGGAGAGCGGGGGCCGGTACGCCACGCTCGCGGGGTTCGTGACGAGCCTGCTGGGCCGGCTGCCCGCCGAGGGCGAGCGCATCAGGTGGGGGAACGTCGAGTTCCGCATCGAGGAGGTCCGCCGCCGACGGGTCACCTGGGTGCGGGTCCGGCTGCGCGACGCCTCCGAGTCGCCGCCGGCGGCCGAGGAGACGACCTGACCATGGACGCGGCGGCCGACATCCTGGCCCGGTACGGCCTGTACCTGGCGGCGGCGGCGGGGCTGGCCATCTCGTTCGTGGCCAGCGCCGTCGAGACCGGGTCGTACCGCCTGAACCGCATCCGGCTTCGCCTGCGGGCCGACGGCGGCGACGGCCGTGCGGCCGTCCTGCTCCGGCTGCTGGGCGACCTGCCCGGCCTCATCATCAGCATCCTGATCGTCAACAACGTGGGGAACTACCTGCTGACGGCGGCCGTCACCGCCCTGGTGGCCCGGTGGGTGGCCGGGGGGGACGACGTGGCGGTGCAACTGACGGCCACGGCGGTCGCGGCGCCCATCCTGTTCGTCTTCTGCGAGGTCCTGCCGAAGAACGTCTTCGCGTTCGCCCCGGGCGAGCGGATGTGCCGCCTGGCCAAGGCCATCCGGGCCGTTTACTGGGGCCTCTGGGCCGTGGGACTGGTGCCGGCGCTGAAGGGCATCAGCGCGCTGGTGCTGCGGGTGGCCCGCCGGCGCGGCGCGACCAGCCCGTTCACGCCGCGGCAGCGCCTGCGGGCCATCATCCGCGAGGGGCTGGCCGAGGGCGTCATCACCGGCTACCAGGACCAACTGGCCGAGAAGGTCCTCGCGCTGCGCGACACGACGGTGGGCGGCGTGATGATTCCGCTGCGGCACGTGGCGGCCGTCCCGGTCGACGTCACGCAGAGGCGCTTCGCCCGGGAACTGGCCCGGCATTCGTACTCGCGCCTGCCGGTGTACGAAAAGCACCGCGACAACGTGGTCGGCATCGTGCACATCAACGACGTGCTGGCCCGGGAGGCGTTCGACGTGGCGGCCGTCATGCGAGGCGACGTGGTCCGGCTGCCGCCCGACATGACGGTCAGCGCGGCGCTGCTGCGGATGCGGCGGGGCCGGGCCGCCATGGCCGTCGTCTCCGATTCCAAGGGCCGGGCCGTCGGCATCGTGACCATCAAGGACCTGGTGGAGGAGATCGTCGGCGAACTGGCGGCGTGGTGAGGCGGCCTCGCGCACGTCAGTAAGCGGACAGCCGCGACCGTCAGGGAGCGGGCCGTTCCCGCCGGCCCGGCTTCGCCTCAGCGGCTACGCCGGGCAGGCGCTCGCGGCTATCTGGCCACATTCGGTTGCTCACGGGTGCGTGGGGAGCCGAGTTTCCGTTTTTCTTTGGCCGCTTCCCTTGGCGTGCCTATAATCCCGGTCTCCGTGTCGCAAAGGGAGCGTATCCATGGTCCTGAGCCGTTTGGGTGGAGTTGCCATTTTGCTGCTGGCGGGAGTGGCCGCGGCCGCGCCCGCCCCCAAGCCGGCCCGACCGGTCAATGAAAAGGGCCCGGACGAGATGTGGGGGCCGATGACCGAGGCCATGCAGCGCCTGGGCCTGACGGACCTCCAACGCCGCATTCTCAGCCAGGTCTTCCACGAGTACGCCTACGAGTCGTCCACGCCGGCGGGGGAGGAGGCCCCCCTGGCCGTCCGGGTCGAACCCGCCGCCCCCGGCGGCCTGTACCGGCTGGGTCCGGGGGGCGATCTGCCGGTCCGACTGACGGTCCGGCTGCGGGCCCGCGGGGCGCCGGCGTCGATTGATTTGCGGTACCTGGTCCAGGATTTCTACGGCCGGAAGGTCGCCGGGGGTACCCTGCCGCGCGTTCTCCCGGATGCCGGCGGCCGGGCGAGCGCCGACCTGGTCGTGGGCGAGGCCACGGCCTTCGGCTACTATCACGTGCTGGTGACGGCCACGAGCGAGGGCCGGACCGCGACCGGGGCGTGCGGGGTGGCGGTGGTCCACCCGCCGGCCAAGGGGCTGACGCCGGAGAGCCCCTTCGGCGTCACGGCGGCGCCGGGCCGGCGGCCGGAGGCCGTCCTGCCCATGGTCCGCCGGCTGGGGGCCCGGCACCTGGCATTCGACTGGACCGGCGACCCGTCCGGGGTGGAGGCCGTCCGCGAGGCCGGCCTGGTGCCCGTGCCGATCGTGCCGATCCGTATTCCGCAGCGTCGGCCGGCGCCGCCCGTGTTTGCCGCGACGACCGCGGAGGCGATCGCCCCGCTGGCCGAGACGGCCCCGGGGTGGCGCCTGGGCCGGGCGCCCGTCCTGGATGGGAAGGCGCTGGCCGACTCCGCCGCCTACCGCCGGACCCTCTCCAGCCTCCTCCAGGCCGTCCGCCGGGGCGGCAGCCCGGTGGCGCTGCGTGTTGGCACGACGCCGGCGGTCCTGGCCGACGTCCTCTCGGAGGGGCCCGTCCTGGCGGGCGCCGACGGCGCGGCGCTGCACGTGGGGGCCGAGGCGGAGCCGGTCCGGGGCGCGGCGTTTCAGCGGATGGTCGACCTGGGGGTCCAGACGGCCCGCCGGATGGACCTGGCGGGGGCGGCCGTCGTGACGCCGGCCGAGGCGCCCGGCGCCGGCTCGCCCCAGCAGGGGGCGTGGCGCCTGGTGACCCGTCAGGTCACGGCCCTGGAGGTCGGGGCCGACCGCGTGTTCATGCGGTGGGACCGCGACGTGGCGCCGTCCACGGCCGCCGCCTACGCCTGGATGACCCATCTGCTGGGCGACGCGCGGTACGAGGGCGACGCCTGGGCCGAGATCCCGCTGCTCGAGGGGCATGTTTTTGCCGCGCCCGACCGCCGGGTGGCGGTCGTCTGGTCGTCGGTCGGCCAGGGCGGCGGCCGCGGCGACCGCGGCGTGCTGGTCTTCGAGGGGGGCATGGGGCTTCAGGCGGTGGACGTGGTGGGCCACCCGGTCGGCATCTGGAAGGGCGATCGCCTTATCGTCCCCATCAGCGAGGCGCCGGTGTACCTGGTGAGCACGGATCTGTCGGCCGGGGCGTTGCGGGACCGGCTGCGGGGGGCCCGTCTTATCGGGTTGGCCCCGGCCACGGTGCGGATTGAGAGTATTATCCGCGGCCGGTTGCCGGGCCGGGTGAAGGTGACCCTGTGGGTCCAGAGCCACCGGCCGGAAAAGTTGGCCGGCCGGGCCGGCCTGCTGGGGCCGGAGGGGTGGACGGTCCGCGGCGGGAAGCGGCGGTTCGACCTGGAGCCCGGCGAGGCCGAGGAGGTGACCTTCGAGTGCGACGTGGCCGAGGCGAGCGGTCCCGGCCCCTTTCCGATGGAGGCCGTCGTCTCGCTGGACGAGGCCTTCGTGCGTCACCAGCAGGGGGTGTGGGTGGCCCAGGCGCCCCGCCGGAGCATCGAGGTCGGGTACGGCCTCTCGGACTGGGACGGCATTGCCCCGGTCGTCCTGGAGGCGCCGGGCGGCGAGGTGTGGGCGGAGGTCCGGACCGCCTGGGACGCGGCGTGCTTCTACGTGTCGGCGAGCGTGCGGCGAGAGCGGCCGACGTTCAAGGGCGGCGCCTTCGCCTTCGAGGGCGACGCCGTCCAACTGGGCTGGGGCACCCGGGAGCGGGCGGACGACGATTTCGGCCATCCGGCCCGCGGGTGGGCGCTGCCGGGCGGCGCCTTCCGCGACACGCATCACCTGATGGCGCTGACGTTCGGCGCCGAGGGGGCGCAGGTGGTCCGTCTGCGCGGTCCGCACATCACCCTGCGGGCCCACGTGCCCGGGAACCTGGACCCGTGGTACGGGCCCGTGGAGGGCGCGGAGGTGGCGATCGGGCGGGACCAGGCCATCGGCCACACGGTGTTCGAGGCGGCGATTCCGTGGGAGGCCCTGGCCCCGCTGAAGGGCGGGGAGGGCCGCATCTTCCGCTTCGGCATCCGCGTGGGCAACGGCGACGGGCCGCCCATGGCCTGGGCCCGCGAGGCGGGCGTGCCGGCGTTCCTGTCGAACCCGTGCAGTTTTCTTCCGCTCTCGGCCCCCACGCTGCCCTGCCAGACGTGGTGGGGGATGGTGGGGGAGAGGGGAAACGCCGAATGACGAATGATGAATGACGAATGATGGATGGGGTACGCCATGCGGTTTGTGCGGTTCCAGGTGGACGGCGAGGTGCGCCACGGCGTGGTCGAGGGCGGCCGGGTCCGCGAACTGCTTCGGACCTTCTTCGAGGGCGCGACGCCCATGGCCACGACCCACGCCCTGGAGGCGGTGGACCTGCTCCCGCCCTGCCGGCCGTCCAAGATGCTCTGCCTGGGCCTGAACTACCGCGACCACGCCGAGGAGATGGGCAAAGATCTGCCCGCCGAGCCCATCCTGTTTCTGAAGCCCGCCACGGCCCTGGCCGGCCCGGGCCGGCCCGTTGTGTACCCGGCGATGGCCGGCCGGGTCGATTACGAGGCCGAACTGGCCGTGGTCATCGGCCGGCGCTGCCGCAGCGTCCCGCCCGAGAAGGCCGACGAGGTCATCTTCGGCTACACGTGCTTCAACGACGTGACGGCCCGGGACCTCCAGTCGAAGGACGGCCAGTGGAGCCGGGCCAAGGGGTTCGACACGTTCGGCGTGCTCGGCCCGTGGATCGAAACCGACCCCGGCGACCCCGATAACCTGGCCGTCGCGTGCCGCCTGAACGGCGAGGTGCGGCAGGCCTCGCGGACCGACCAACTCATCTTCGACTGCCGGTCCGTGGTCTCGTGGGCCAGCCGCATCATGACCCTGGAGGCCGGCGACGTCATCGCCACGGGCACGCCCTCGGGCATCGGCCCGATGGAGGTAGGCGACCGCGTGGAGGTGGAGGTCGAGGGCATCGGCGTCCTCCGCAACACCGTGGTGGCCGAGCGCGGGAAGGGCGCCAAGCCCGCCCGCCTCCTGTGAGGCCCGCCGCGCGGGATTCGCGTACGGGCGCGGCGGGTCTCCGTACCCGCCGCGCGGAATAAGATCCCTCTCCCCCGCTGGGAGAGGGTCAGGGTAAGAGGGATCATCCGATGCATGCCGCGCGGCGTATCTCCCGATGCACCGCGCAGAATAACAGAAAGCGCGGCGGCTCAGGAGAGCCGCCGCGCTTTTCTTTCGGCGCCCAGGCACTTACTCCGACTTTGGACTGCCGTTCGACTTTGGACTGTCTTTCCTACCGCCGACGGCGGCGGGCGATGAGCGTGCCCAGACCGCCCAGGCCCAGCAGGGCCAGCGAGGCGGGCTCGGGGATCGCGGCGATCATGTACATTCCGTTACCGGTGCCGCCTCGCGGGCCAAGCGTGACGGTGCCGGCCTCGGTCAGACTCAGTTTCCAAACCGACCAGGTTCCGTCGCTGTAGGTGTCTTCGTCGATGAGGTATTTCATGTCGTCGCCGGTGTCGGTGAACTGGTCAGTCAGCCAACTCGTCGCAGCGGCCCTGTCGTCAAAGAACACATACACGTCGGACGGCCCATCAAAGCTCAGATCGATCTGCAGCGATCCGTTGTCTTTGTCGTCATTCGCCGTGGCGACGTACTCCGCCCCGATCAGATAGCTGGGCAGGTCGCCTTCCGACGGCGAGTTCGCCCACGTGTATTCGCGGTCGGTGTAGACCTTTGCGCCTACACCAAAGCCCGACGTGTCGATGGCGTATTCCCGGTTGCTGCCGGTCACGGTCATCTGCTGGATGACGTCGCCGGTCTGTGGGGCCGGGTCCAGCACGCTGTACCGCGACGAGTCGAAGTAGCCGGTCTTACTGATGAATTGCCGTTCACCGGTCGACTTGTCGATCGTCATCGTGCCGACCGATTGAAAGCCCGCGTCGCGTTGTGCCTGAGTCAGCTTGACCTGCCGTTCGAGATACGGGTCCACCTCGTACGGGTCGTTGTTGAAGTCGCGTGGCCCATCGAGCGTCGTCTCGAGCAGCTTCAACTCCAGCTCCAGACGGTCATCGTACACCGTCACGAGAAGGTAGTTGAACTCCGAGACGTTGGAAGGCTGGGAACCGGCAACCATCTGCAGCAGGTTGCCTTGCTCCTGCATGGAGATGTCGTGCACTTCACCGGCCAGATACATGTCGGCATCGCCGCCGACCAGCGCCTGCCAGAGGCCGGAGCTCGCGCCGCCGGGCAACCCCAGCCCGCTCGACGAACGCTTGGGCGAGCCGGGCAGGATCGGCGTGTGCGCCATGGCGATCTTGTGGTCGGTCGTTGAGTTGTTCAGTGCATTTTCGACAAACGCCAGGTGGGCCCCGTCGACGCCGATCGCTACGTTGCCGCCCTCATTGTCGTCGAACACGTCCACCCCTACGAGCGTGAGGTTCTTGTGCGAGAGCGAGAAGGTTCGCCCGTCGAAGTCGGCGTACGACGTCGCGCCCGCCGGTGTGCCGCGGTACTCCTCGTACTTTTCGCGGTAGACCGGAACGACGTCCGGGTCGTAGGACATGCCCCAGTTGTTGTCGCCGAATTCGTGGTCGCCGGGGATCGAGTAGACATTGCTGATCCCGTGGTCGGCCCACATCTGGTTCCAGTCAGGATAAAACCGGTCGGCCATGTAGCGGACGTGATCCTTGCGCGCCTCGACGCCTGACTTGCCCGCCAGGTGCCCGAAGTTCGCCGGGTCGCTGTTGATCTTGTCCTGGATCTGACTGTCGCTGAACGCATCGAGCGACCAGCGGCCCTGCACCAGGTCGCCGGGCACGAGCACGAAGTCGGGCGACTCGGCGGCCATCGCGTTCAGCGTGAACGGCCAGGCCGCGTGTGTCCCGTCGTCGAACGTGCCGTCCAGACCGTCTCCGTACCAGTCCGGGTCGTTGAGCGCCACGTCGTTGTTCATCGCATCGGGAATGACCACGAACGACCAGGGCGGTGTCGCGCCCGCGACGGACGCGAGGACAAATTGAATGAGCACGCAACCAACCAGTAAGCCGAGAGATGTAAGACGCATCATGTACCTCGAAAAAAACGGGTGTATGGCTTCAGCCCTCTCTAAAACGAATGATCGCCCGGCGGGCCGGACTGCCCGCCGCGCTTTCTGTATGGCTGTCGCCCTTCGGGGCGGCAGCCCGGCCGGGCAAGACCGGCCGGGCCACACGCCGTTTCCGACTTTGGACTGTCTTTCCTACCGCCGACGGCGGCGGGCGAGGAGCGTCCCGATGCCGCCAAGACCCAGCAAGGCCAGCGTGGCCGGCTCGGGGACCGGATTTACCTCGAAGGTCACATCGTCAATCTTAAGCCATTCGCCAGGCCCGTCCTGGTTCGCAAACGAGCCCCCCACCTTCTTGTCGCTGCCTGCATCCGCGGTCCACGGGCCCATGACGCTATATGACTTCGCGCTGGTCACGCGTCCGTCACGGACCGGCGGCGAAGGAAAAACGGCGAAAGGTTTGAATGGATAGAAGTATGGTATGTCTTGCCGCAGCGCGGCGGCCGGAGACCGCCTGCGGCGGGGCCTGCCGCGTTGTGCCCTTCTCGGCCACGATTCGCCCCCTTGAAAGGTGATGGCCGTGGCTATCGTGATCCGCGATGCGTTGTCCAGGTGCGACGTGATCTTGATAATAGAGAATAAACCAAATTTCCCGCTTGTCAAGTCGATGGGTGATTTTTTCGGAGGCGGTTCGATTCCTTGCGTGTGGCGGGCGTTGGCCCCGTTTTTGGCCTTGTTCCGCACCGCTCGCCGGCGTATGATTGCCCCTTTCGGGAGGCGCCGATGCCACGCGAAGGGCCGGTCCGGCGATATCTGACCGCGTTCGACACCGGGCGCCTGCCCCAGGTCTTTGCCGACGTGGTGGTCCTGGGCAGCGGGGTATCGGCGCTTCGTGCGGCCATCGAGGTGGCCCCGGCGCTGCGGGTGGCGCTGTTGACGAAGAGCGGCCTGACGGAGTCGAACAGTTATTACGCCCAGGGGGGCATCGCCGCCGCCGTCGACGAGGCCGACTCCGTCGCCAGCCACGTGGCCGACACCCTCCGGACCGGTTGCGGCCTGTCGGACCCGGCGGTGGTGTCCCAGGTGGTCCAGGCGGCCCCGGACTGCATCCGCGAACTCATCGACTGGGGCGCCGCGTTCGACCAGGCCGACGGCTGTATCAGCGTCGGCCGGGAGGGCGGGCACTCGGCCCCGCGGATCCTCCACGCCCGCGGCGACGCCACCGGCAAAGAGATCACCTCCACGCTCCTGGCCCGCGTCATCCGCCACGAGACCACCGACCTTTACGAGAACACCTTTGCCATCGATCTGCTGACCGTCGACGGCGCGGTCGTCGGGGTGCTGGCGTGGCATCCGACGCACGGCCTGCTGGTGGTCCGGGCCCGGCGGACCGTGCTGGCCAGCGGCGGCCTGGGGTGCATCTATCGCGAGACCACCAACCCGGACGTGGCGACGGGCGACGGTCTGGCCATGGCCTACCGCGCGGGCGCGACGCTGGCGGACCTGGAGTTCACCCAGTTTCATCCCACCACGCTCTACATTGCGGGCGCCAGCCGGCACCTGATCTCCGAGACGGTCCGCGGCGAGGGCGGACGCCTGGTCGATAAGGCCGGCCACCCCTTCATGCCCGACTACCACCCCATGGGCGACCTGGCCCCGCGCGACGTCGTCAGCCGGGCCATCCTGGAGCACATGCGGCGGACGAGCGCGGCCTACGTGTACCTGGACCTGACGGGCCTGGGGCCCGCGGTCCGAGACCGGTTCCCCGGGATCGCCTCGGCCTGCGCCCAGTTCGACATCGACATTGCCCGCGACTGGATTCCCGTCCGCCCGAGCGCCCACTACATGATTGGCGGCGTGCGGGGCGACGCCTCCGGCCGGGCCGGCCTGGCGAACCTGTACGCCTGCGGCGAGGTGTCGGCCACGGGCCTGCACGGGGCGAACCGCCTGGGCTCCAACAGCCTCCTGGAAGGACTGGTCTTCGGCCGGCTCGTCGGCCGCCACATCCTGGAGGACGTGGGACAGGCCGCCAGCGCGGCCGACCGCTTCAACAGCACCGGCGCCCCCGAACGCATCCGGAACGACGCGACGGGTTCGACGCGAGGCCAGTTGCACCTGCCCGACGTCCGCGACAGCCTGCGGGCCCTGATGTGGCGGAACGTCGGCATCCAGCGCAACGGCGACGACCTGTCGGAGGCCGACGGCCTCATCGGCTTCTGGCAGAGTTACGTGCTGGACAAGGTCTTCGAGGCCCCCCGCGGGTGGGAACTCCAGAACATGCTGACCGTCGGCCGGCTGATGACCGAGGCCGCCCGGGTCCGCACCGAGACGCGAGGCGTGCATCACCGCTCCGATTACCCCGACCGCGACGATGCGGCCTGGACCCGGCGCATCCTCATGGCCAAGGACCGGGAGACGTGGTTCGAACCGCTTGAGGGCGGCCCGTCCGAC
>CAYTJE010000108.1:0-10574 GCA_964437855.1 uncultured Anaerolineales bacterium
GCGTGAGCCGGGTCGTCAACCAATTGCCAGAGTGAAATGCTTTTGGCTGGTTTATACCTTTCTCTCTGCGTCCTCTGCGCCCTCTGCGTTAAGAAAAGGAACCGCAGTAGATGCCCGAATTGACGATCGACGGCAATCGCGTGACCGTGCCCGAGGGCGCGACGGTGCTGGAGGCCGCCCGCGCGCTCGGCATCGCGATCCCCACCCTCTGCCACCGCGACGGCTTCGCGCCGTCCACCTCGTGCATGGTCTGCGTGGTGAAGGACGTGGCCAGGGGCCGGCTCATCCCGTCGTGTACGGCCCCGGCGACGGAGGGCATGGACATTGAGAGCGAAACGGACGAGGTCCGCGCCGCCCGCCGCCGGGCCCTGGAACTGCTCCTCTCGGACCACCCGGCCGACTGCCTGGGCCCGTGCGAGACGGTGTGCCCGGCGCACCTGGCCATCCCGCGGATGATCCGCGCGGTTCTCGCCGGCGACGTGCCCGCCGCCGCCGCCATCGCCCGCAGCGCGCTGGTCCTGCCGGCGACCCTCGGCCGCATCTGCCCCGCCCCGTGCGAGAAGGCGTGCCGGCGGGGCCGACACGATGCCCCCGTCGCCATTCGCCTGCTCCACCGCTACGCCGCCGAGGCGGACCTGGCGGCGGGCGATTCCGCACTTCCCGAGCGAATCCCGCGCGGTGGCCAAGAGATTCCGCGCGGTGGCCAAGAGATTCCGCGCGGTGGCCAAGAGATTCCGCGCGGTGGGCCTCCCGGCCCACCGCGCGCAGGCGATAGCGCGGCCCGTACGGGCCGCGCGGAAAATGAAACCGAGCCCCGCCGCCCAAAAGAAGATGCCCGCCGCGCGGAAACCGGCAAACGCGTCGCCGTCGTCGGGGCGGGGCCGGCCGGACTCTCGGCCGCGTGGCACCTGCTCCGGGCCGGCCACGCCGTCACGGTCCTCGACGAGGGCGACGCCGCCGGCGGCGCCCTGCGGCAGGCCGTTGACGACGACCGGCTCCCGCCCGAGGTCCTGGAAGCCGAGGTCGCGCTCATCCAGCGTCTCGGCGCCGCGTTCCGCCTCGGCACGCGCGTCGGCAGAGATGTAAGCCTGGACGACCTGGCCGCCGAGTTCGACGCCGTCCTCATCGCCGCCGGCAGCCTGGAGCGCGCCGGCGCGGAGGCGCTCGGCCTGCCCGTCGGCGAGATGGGGCTGGAGGTGGACGGCGAGAGGCTCCAGACGCCGCGGTCCGGCGTGTTCGCGGCGGGCGGGTGCGTCCGGCCGCGCAAGATGGCCGTCCGCGCCGTCGCCGACGGGGCCGCCGCCGCCGCATGCATCGGCGGGTACCTGGCGGGGGAGACCGTCCGGGCGCCCGGCCGACCGTTCACGACCCGCCTGGGCCGGCCCGAGCCGGACGAACTGGCCGAGTTCCTCGCCACGGCCTCGGCCGCGGAGCGGGTCGAACCCGCGGGCGGACCGGCCGCCGGCTTCACCCCCGACGAGGCCGCCCGCGAGGCCCGCCGGTGCCTCCACTGCGACTGCCGGGCCGCCGACGACTGCGTCCTCCGCACCTGGTCCGAGCGCTACGGGGCCAAGCCGAACCGGCACCCGGGGCCGCGGCGGCGTGTCCGCATCCGCGACCGACACCCGGCCGTCGTGTACGAACCGGGCAAGTGCATCTCGTGCGGCCTGTGCGTCCAGGTGTGCGAGCGTCGGCGAGAGCGGCTGGGCCTGGCCTTCATCGGCCGCGGGTTCAACGTACGGGTGGGCGTGCCGTTTGACGAATCCATCGCCGACGGCCTGGCCGACGCCGCCCGCGAGTGCGCCGCCGTCTGCCCCACCGGGGCACTGGCCCTGAAGGAGGAGGCGTAACGCGGGCGCCTCCCGGCCCGGCCGGGCTACACAGACCCGACGTGTCCGAGCCGCCATCGTAAGATGGCGGGTACGTTCCGGTGCCGCCCAGGGACGCCACGGGCGCGTACCCCCCGACCTCATGGTCGGGGCTCGGACCCTGTACGGGCGGCTGGGTTGCAGCGTTTGCGCGGCACCGGGCGCCGGCCGGCTCGTTTAATCACACACGGAACCATGGCAAGGAGACGACGATGTCACTCCGATCCCTGTTGGCCCTCGCGTGTGCGGCCGGCGTCCTCTTGGCCGGCAGCCTCTTGACCCCCGCGGCTCAGCCGCCGCTGAAATGCCTGATCGTCGACGGCCAGAACAACCACAACTGGCGCGAGACCACCCCCATCATGAAACAGAGCCTCGCCGACAGCGGCCTGTTCACGGTTCGCGTGGCCACCTCGCCCGGCAAGAAGGAGGACATGAGCGGCTTTCGGCCCGACTTCGCCGCTTGCGACGTCGTCCTCCTGAACTACAACGGCCAGTCCTGGCCGGAGGCGACCAACCAGGCCTTTCTCGACTACGTCAAGGGCGGGGGCGGCGTCGTGGTGGTCCATGCCGCCGACAACGCCTTCCCCAAGTGGAAGGAATACAACGAGATCATCGGCCTCGGCGGATGGGGCGGGCGGAACGAAACGTCCGGCCCGTACGTCTACTATAAGGACGGCCGGCTCGTCCGCGACACCCGCCCCGGCCGCGGCGGCAGCCACGGGCCCCAGCACCCGATTCAGATCGTCGTCCGCGACCCGGACCATCCCGTCACCAAGGGCCTGCCCGAGCGGTTCATGCACTCGAAGGAGGAACTGTACAACCGCCTGCGCGGCCCGGCCAAGAACCTGACCGTGCTGGCCACCGCCCTCTCGCCGAAGGAGAAGCGCGGCACGGGCCGGCACGAGCCCGTCCTGATGACGATTGCGTGGGGCCAGGGACGCATCTTCCACACCGTCCTGGGCCACGCCGGCACCCAGATGAAGAGCGTCGCCTTCATCGTCACCCTCCAGCGGGGGGCCGAGTGGGCCGCCACCGGCAAGGTGACCCAAAAGGTGCCGGACGACTTCCCGACGGCCGACGAGTGGAAGCGCCGGGAATAGACCACCGGTGCGCCGGGTGCGGGTGCCACGGATTGCTTGCCAATCCGTGCACGGACAAGCGCCGCGTGGCCCGGCCGGGGAATTGGACGTGCGTCCCGCGCGGCGGGTGCGGAGACCCGCCGCGCTCTACTTGCCGGAGTAACCCCATGTCAACCCTCCGCACGACCGCCATTACCATTCCGCTCGCCCTGACCCTCGCCGGCCCCGCCGTCGCGGGCGAAGGGCTGGAGGCCGTGCGGTCCCGCACGGACCCCTCCCTGCCGCAGGTTCCCTGGCGCCGCGAGGGCTTCCCCGAGGGTCTCGACGTGCCGATCCACAGCCGGGTCCCCCTGCCCGGCGATGAGACGCTCCGCCTGGACACGCCCGTCCCGGCCGCCAAACTCGCGGAGTGGAAAGCGCGGTTCCGCACCGGCGAGGCCCTCCGCTACTTCTTCGTCGACGTCCGAAACCGCGACGGCCGCTACCGCCAGGGTCCGGGCCTGACGGGCGACGAGTTCGCCGAGGTGGTCGAGTCCGGCCGGCTGCCCGTCGAGAAACTCGGCCACGTCGAGTTCATCTACGGCTTTCTCTGGCAGAACGTCCGCCGCTATTACGTGGCGTACCGCCTGAGCGGCGACCCGTTCTACATCGAGCAGATGCTCCAGTACGCCCGGGGGATGGACGGCGTGCTCCGCGATTACCCCGAGGTGTTCATTCCGAAGGACAAGCGGGACGCCTTCAAGCAGCGGGGCATCACCGTGGACATGCTCCCCTACGAGCCGGCGGGCGGGTCGAACCTCATGGCCCACGCCTACTCGGCCCTCCTGGCCACCGAGTGGGTGAAGGCCCATCCGGACGGCCCCCGCGCCGCCGAGTGGACCCGCCGGGCCGGCCACAACCTCGACCAGGTGGCCCGCTACACCCCCTCCCTGCTGGGCAAGGAGACCGACCCCGAGACCGGCCTGCCCCTCCACGTCCGCGACTGGCTCTACGTCCACAAGCAATACAGCCCGTGGAACCAGTGTTACATGACGTTCGCGATGCTCACGGCGGCGGCCCTGGCGATGGAGGACTACCAGGACCTCGCCGACGCGCAACACTATCAACCCACGATCGACCGGTACCTGACGGTCGTCCGCGCCGGCAATGCCGCCCTTCGGCGCGACAGCGACACGTGCATCCTCGACGGCAAACCGTACCTCTTCATGGTGCACGGGCCGACGTTCCTGCCGGAGCACGGAAACCGCGGATACCATTTCCGCGGGCTCCTGAACGGCCATCCGCTCTTCACCGGCGGCGAGGACATCCCGCACAGCGGCTCGGTCGCCTGGAACCTCCTGTTCATCTGGGAAAACGCCGGCGACCGCGCCGGCGCCAGCGACGCCCTCTGCGCCGCCCTCATCAACGCCCTCGTGGACTATGTCATGGGCCGGCCCGTGGAGGACGAAAAGGGAAACGTCTACCCGGCCAACCATTTCTATTCGCCGTGGACGCAGGCGAACATCCGCGAGAAGCACCGCACCCGCAAGTGGCTCGGCCGCCTCGGCAAGATCCAGGAAGGCTACGACCCGTACGTCGTGTGGAATCCGGGCCTGCGGCTCGGCATCGCGAAGTGGAAGGCGGGCGGGCGGCGGCGGCAGGAACTCTTCGTCCACTTCGCCAAACGCATCTACCAGTTGGCCAAGCGGCGCCGCAACCATGGCGCGTAATCCAGGCTGCAACCGTTCAACGAACGCACCGCGCAACCGAAAGGGAAGCCCCGATGACCACGCCAACCCCCGTGACCCGCCGGTCGTTTCTTCGACGTGCCACCCTCGGCGCCGGCGCCGCCCTGGTCGGCCCCGCCGTGGTCCGATCCACCGCCCTCGGCGCGGGCGACCGCCCCCCACCCAGCGAGCGCATCGTTACGGCCGCCATCGGCACGGGCGGCATGGGCCGGGGCGATATCCGCGGCCTCATCGGCAAACGCGACGTCCAATTCGTCGCCATCTGCGACGTCGACGAGGCCCAACGCCGGCGGGCCAAGAAGATGATCGACGACCACTACGGCACGGGCGACTGCGCCGCGTACAACGATTTCCGCGACCTCCTCGCCCGCACCGACCTCGACGCCGCCTGCCTGGCCCTGCCCGACCACTGGCACGCCATCCCCGTCGTCGAGGCCGCCCGACGAGGCCTGGACATGTACGGCCAGAAGCCGCTCGCCCGATCCATCCGCGAAGGCCGCGCCATGTGCGACGCCGTCCACCGCTACGGCCGCATCTGGCAGACCGGCTCCTGGCAACGGTCGCGCGGCTCGTTCCACAGGGCGGCCGAACTCGTCATCAACGGACGCATCGGCAAGGTCAAGTACGTGGAGGTGGGGCTGCCCGACGGCCACGAGCGCGGCCCGGCCGAGGCCGCCCCCGTTCCCGAAGGCCTCGACTGGAACTTCTGGCTCGGCCCGGCGCCCTGGCGGCCGTACTGCCACTTCCGCGGCTCCAGCATCCACTTCCACTGGCGGTGGATCATGGATTACTCCGGAGGCCAGTTGACCGACTGGGCCGGCCACCACGTCGACATCGCCCACTGGGGACTCGGACTCGACCGGACCGGCCCCGTCGAAATCCACGGCAAAGGCGACTACCCCGACGAGGGACTCTACAACACCCCCAAGGCCTACAAGTTCACCTGCACCTACGCCGACGGCCTGAAGATGGTCGTCGCCAACCGGAGCCAGCAGCCCCACGGACAGGGCACGTGCTGGTACGGCGAGAAGGACCGGTGGATTCACGTCAGCCGGCGCAGCCTGACCGCCTCCGACCCCGCCATCCTCAAGGAACAAATCGGCCCCGACGAGACCCACCTCTACGAAAGCCGTGACCATCACGGCAACTTCGTCGAGTGCGTCAAGAGCCGCAAGGAGACCATCACGCCCATCGAGGTGGCCCACCGGTCCATTTCGGTGGCCCTGCTGGGCGAGATTGCCATGGTCGTCGGACGCAAAATCCGCTGGAACCCGGAAACCGAGGAGATCATCGGCGACCCCGGCGCCGCCGCCCTCCTCGGCCGCTCGTACCGCGAGCCCTGGCACCTGTAGCCTGGGGCTTGCAGCCGACGCTGTCATTCTGAGGGAGCGCAGCGACCGAAGAATCTCGCCGTGGTCTTTGCTGTTTCGCCGTTCGAACGGCGAGAGGCTTCGTCCCGATGACTCGCGACGAGCCCGGACCTGAAAAGCGTGGTGGTCTCGGAAGGCCGCCTCGCGAAACAGAAGAGAAGCGCGGCGGGTACGGAGACCCACCGCGCCCATCGCGAAGCACATGAAAGGATACCCGATGCCGACCCGCCGACCCCTCGCCGTCGCCCTCGTGGCCGCCGTCGTCCTGGCAGCCGCCGCCTCCACCACCCACGCCGCCGACGCGGGCGCCGACGACCCGTACGCCTACCTCGTCACGTACAAACTGGCCGCCGGCATGAGCCGAAAGCCGCTGACGACCATCGAGGCCGAGATCCGGGCCGCCTCCGACGCCGGCCGACGCGCCATCGAGGGGAAACTGCTGTCGGCCATGGCCGACCCGCGGGCCACCTACGGCTGCAAGCAGTTCGTCTGCCGGATGCTCCGCCGCATCGGCACCCGGCGGTCCGTCCCCGCGCTGGCGGCCCTGCTGACCGATTCCAGGCTGTCGCACATGGCCCGGTTCGCCCTCCAGCACCTGCCCGCCGACGAGGCCGGCGAGGCCCTGCGCACCGCCCTCGGCCGGACGAGGGGCAACCTCCGCATCGGCCTCATCGCCTCGGTCGGCTTCCGCCGCGACGGGCAGGCCGCGGCGGCCCTGGCGACCCTGGCCGCCAACCCGGACGAGGCCACCGCCGCCGCCGCCATCACGGCCCTGGGGCAGATCGGGTCGCCCGCGGCGGCGGCCGCGCTCCGGAAGGTCGCCGCCCCGCCGGCCCGGGCCGAACGCCGCGCCGACGCCCTCCTGGCCTGCGCCGAGGCCATGGCCGAGGCCGGCGACAAGCCGGCCGCCGCCGACATCTACCGCCGCCTGGCCGACGAGGGCCGACCCACGTTCGTCCGTGTCGCCGCCTTCCGCGGCCTGGTGATGGTCGAGGGCGAGAAGGCCGTCCCGACGATCCTGCCGCTGGTCAAGAGCAACGTGCCCGCGTTGCGGCAGGCCGTGGGGACCTTTCTGGCCGAGATGCCCGGCGAGGGCGTGGGCCGGGAACTCGCCCGGCAGTTGCCGGACCTGCCCGCCGGGGCCAAACTCATCGTCCTGGGGGCCCTGGAGGCGCGGAAGGAGACGGCCGCCGCACCCGCCGCCGCCCGGGCCCTGGCGGCCGAGGACGACGACGTCCGCATCGCCGCCGCCCGGGCCCTGGCGGTCATCGGCGGGCCGGACCAGGTCGAGCCGCTCATGCAGGCCGCCCTCGGCGAGGGCGACGCCGCCCAGGCCGCCTCCGACGCCCTGGCCCGCGTCTCCGGCCCCGGCGTGGCCGAGGCCGTCCTCCGGCTGCTCGATTCGCCGTCGTCGGCGATCCGCGCCAAGGCCCTGGAGGTCGCGACGGCCCGGGGCGAGACGAAGGCCCTGCCGGCCGCCCTCCGGGCCGCCCGCCACGGCGACAGCCCCGGCCGCCTGGCCGCCTGCAAGGCCCTGGCCGCCATGGCCGGACCCGCCGAACTGCCCGCCCTCCTCGACCTGCTGACCGCGGCCGAGGCCGACGACCACCGCCAGGCCCTCGCCCGGGCCGTGACCCGGACGGCCGAGCGCGCCGGCCGCAAGACCGGCCCCATCATCGGGGCGATGGAGACGGCCTCGCCGGAGGCCGCAGCCAGCCTGCTGGCGATCCTGGCACGTCTGGGCGGCCGCGAGGCCCTGGCGGCCGTCAAGGCCCAACTCGCCAACGCGGATGCCGAGGTCAAGAAAGCGGCCGTCCGCGCCTTGGCCGACTGGAACGACCCCGCCCCCCTCGATGCGCTCCGGGAGATCGCCCGGACCGGCACCTCCACCGCCAACCGGGTGCTGGCGCTGCGGGGGTACGTCCGCCTGGCAACGTTGCCCGGCCGGCGGCCGGACGCCGAGACCGTCCGCCTGCTGGCCGAGGCCATGCAAACGGCCCCCCGGCCGCAGGAAAAACGCCTGATCCTGGGCGCCCTGCCCAAGGTGGCCTGCCCGGCGGCCCTGGACCTGGCCGAGTCGTGCCGCGGGGACCCCAACCTCTCGGCCGAGGCCAAGAAGGCCGTCGCCCGCATCCGCAGGGCCTTCGTCTCCGACAAACTGAAGGGAACCGCCTCCGCCAAGGCCGGCGCCGCCCCCTACGCCGTCGACGGCAAACGCAACACCCGCTGGGACACCGGCCGTCCGATGAAGCCCGGCGACTGGTTCGCCATGGATTTCCGGATGCCCGTCCGCGTCAAGGCGATCTCGCTGGACCACCAGCCCTCCGGCAACGACTGGCCGAGGGCCTGGGAGGTGTACGTCTCCGACAACGGCAAGGACTGGCGGGGCCCCGTCCTCAAGGGCAAGGGCGATAAGAAAGGCCCGACGCGCATCACGTTTCCCGGCCCGGTCGAGACCCGGCACCTGAAGATCGTCCAGACCGGTTCGACAAAGAAGTGGCACTGGTCCATCCACCGGCTGAACGTGGAGGTGGAGTAGGCCGCAGCCTACGCGTTCAGCCGCCACAGGGCGAAGTTCAGGACGCCCGCGAACCCAGTCCAGGCCGCGTACGGCAGCATCAGGACGCCGGCGGGCACGGACCGGCGGAAGAAGGCGGCGGTGGTGGCCAGGATCGCCAGCCACAGGGCCACGAGTTCCGCGAAGGCGAGGCCCGGCAGCCGGGCGCCGAAAAAAAGTGCCGACCACGCCGCGTTCAGCACGAGTTGCCCGGCGTAGAGGCCGAGGGCGAGCCGGGCCTCGCGCCAGCCTCCCCGCCGCCAGACGAGCCACGCCGCCAACGCCATCAGCGCATACAGGACCGTCCAGACGGGCCCGAAGACCCAACTGGGCGGGTTGAACGACGGTTTCTCGAGCCCCGCGTACCAGTCGCCGACCGATTGGCTCGTGAAGACCGACCCGATGCCCGCCGCGGCGAACGTGGCGGCCAGCGCGACGACGAGCCCGACGACCTGGCGGGCTTTGGTCATGGCAAGCCCTCCTTCCGGGTGACGCCTAGAGCAGTTTAACCCCGAGTGGTGGCGCGGCCGGGCTCCGCAGGCCACCGCGCAGCCCCCAAAACGCCCTTTCGCGCGCGGTGGGTCCGGAGACCCACCGCGCAAAATGCTGACATCGCGTTGTCGTGTTAAACCGCTCTAGGGTCCCGCCCCGTACGTTTCAAGGTACGTCGCGAGCCGCAGTTTGCGGCGGGTGCTCCGGCTGGTCATATACCGGACCTTGCCGAAGATCGGCCGCTCGGGTCCCCACGGGCGGTCGTACCGGCCCAGGCACCAGAAGATGCCGGTGTAGGAGTTGGGGGTCCGCCCGTCGAGGGCGTAGCGGTTGTTGAGGTGGACCATGCGGCGGACGGCCTCCCGGGGCGAGGGCGACCACGCCAGGATCGACTTGCCCCACAACATCCGCAGGTAATTGTGCAGCCGGCCCGTTCGCGCCAGTTGCCTCTGGGCGGCGTTCCAGAGCGGGTCGGCCGTCTCCGCCGCCGCCAACTCATCCGGGGAGTAGGCTTCCGGCCGGTCGTCGCCGGCGTGGTCGGCCAGCGTCTCGCGGGCCCAGCCGGGCAGCGAGTCGTACCGGTCGTAATCGTCGCGCCGGTGGCAGAAGTTGTAGCCGAGTTCCCGCCACGTGACGAGTTCGTCGAGGAACGCCTCCGCATTGGCGTCCATGCCCCACCAGCCCTCGCGCTTGCCGGTGGGGGCGGGGCCGAGACGGTCCGGCGACCAGCCCTGGGCCCCGGCCAGTTCGGCAAAGAGGCGGTGGACGCCCACGTGCCCGGCCGCCAGGTACGGCGAGAGGTCGCTGGTGGCCTCGTCGTCCGGATGGTTGTGCCCGTCGGCGTAGCGGGCGAGACGGTGGCGGAGAAACGTGCGGAGGGTGCGGGCGGCCGCGGTCTCGCCGCCCCTTGCCGGCGCGGGCCCGACGGTGTGGTCGATGGCCAGGGCCGACAGCGCCGACGCCCCGCCCGCGAGCAGCGTCTCGGAGGCCGGTGGCCAGCGGCGGACGATCGGCTTCGGCAGGCTTGTCAGGGCCGGCAGGGCGAGGCCCGCCAGCGGGTCCTTCACGGGAAACGCCCCCAGGTGCTCCGGCAGCGACCCCTGGAGGAACCGACGGAACGAGGAGGCCGTCTTGAACGTCTTCCCGGCCGCCAGCATCGGCACCAGGCCGCACGAGTCCACCTGCTCTATGCGGACGCGGACCCGGCCCGCCGCCCGCGCGACGACCGCCGGCCAGTCGGAGCCGGGGCACGCGTCGGTCACGACCACGCAGGCCCGCGCCGCCAGGGCCGGCACCAGGCCGTCGCCCTCGCCCGGCGCCGGCTCCACGTACGGGTAGTAGCGGAGCGGCTTGGCAGCCAGGCGGCGGGCGGCGTCGGCCATGCCGTCCAGGACGAACCGGTGCAGGCGGTCGGCGTCCCACGGCCGGCCGGACCGCAGGTCCTCCAGGATGAGGAGCGGCCGGGCGAGGTCCCGCGCCCA
>CAYTJE010000109.1:0-10555 GCA_964437855.1 uncultured Anaerolineales bacterium
GCACCGCGCCCCGGCCTTTGTGGATGATGGCGAAGTTGACAAAGTAGCCCTAAGCACCCTGTGCGGCCGGCAAGGGACGGACGGTATGGCGATCAACGGGCGGGCGAAGAAGAAAGACATCCCGGAAGGGCTGTGGCTCCGGTGCCCCGGCTGCGAGGAGATGGTCTATCGCAAGAGCGTCGAGGAGAACCTGCACGTCTGCCCGGAGTGCGGCTACCATTTCCGCGTGGGGGCTCGGGAGCGGATCGCGATGCTCGCCGACGCGGACAGTTTCGAGGAGTATTTGCCGAACCTCATGTCCCCGGACCCGCTTGGGTTCGGAGACCGCAAGTCGTACATCGAGCGGCTCGCGGACGCCCAGCGCCAGACGAGGTTGTACGATGCGGCCATTGTGGGTCGGGCGTACATCAAGGGCCGGCCGCTCGTCCTCGGCGCCATGGACGCCGGATTCATCATGGGGTCGATGGGGTCCGTGGTCGGCGAGAAGATTACCTGCGCGGCCGAAAAGGCCACGGAACTGCGCCTTCCGATGGTCATCTGTTGTGCCTCCGGCGGCGCCCGCATGATGGAAGGCATCCTGAGCCTGGCCCAGATGGCCAAGACCACCGCTGCCTTGGCACGGTTCAGCGAGGCCGGGGGCCTGTATATCGCTATCATGACCCATCCGACGACCGCGGGGGTGCTGGCGAGTTTCGGCTCCCTCGGCGACATGATTCTGGCCGAGCCGGCCGCCATGATCGGCTTCACGGGGCCTCGCGTCATCAGACAGACCATGAAGCAGGATTTGCCGGAGGGGTTTCAGACGGCCGAGTTCATGCTTGAGCACGGCTTTGTCGACCGGATCGTCCAACGAAGGGATATGCGGAGCGAAGTGGCGTCCCTCCTGGATTACTGCGGACCGTAGCCCGGCCCTCAGCGGCGCCGCCCCACGGCGGCCGGGCGATGCACGGGGGCGTGACCACCTTTCTGGGGAGTGTCGAACAGGCCCGTAGCGTCGGGGTTTATCCCCGGCGCTACGGCGAGGCCGCCGGGAACAAGTGCCACGCCCATGCACGGAGGCGACCGGAAACGGAAAACGGTTGGCGCTGGTTGCCGGTGTCTGTAGAATAGGGTGTCATTTCTGGAAGGGTCTGACGGCGCGCGGCGGGCGCCTTGTCGATGTCTGTGCCGAGGCAAGGAGTGAACCGTGCTCGAGCGATTCTTGCAAAAGTTCCGCAAAGGGAAGGCCAAGCAACTCCCCGGATACACCGCCCTGGGGGTGATCCGGCAGGGCAGCATGTCCACCATCTTCAAGGCCAAGCATCAGACGACGGGCCAGGCGGTTGTCGTCAAGGTGCATAAACCCGAAGCAAAAAAGTCGATGGAGAAACTGGAGTCGCAGTACCGCGACCTGACCGAGGGCGAGATCACCGCCTCCTTTGACCACCCGAACGTCGTCAAATGCTTCAGCCACGGTATGCTGGGCGACGCGCCGTTCCTGGTCCTCGAGTACCTGGAGGGCATGACCTTGGCCAGCCTGATGGGCGGCGGCAGCCAGCGTCTGGCGGGCAAACGGCTGAGCCTCGTTCGCCAGGCGGCCGAGGGCCTGGCCCATGTCCATCAGCGACGGTTCGTGCACCACGATTTCTGCCCGAAGAACCTCTTCATCACGAATCAGGATCACGTCAAGGTCATTGATTTCGGCCTGGCGTGCCCGCTCCTGGACCGGCCCCGAAAGAGTGCCCGGATGGGGACCACCGAGATCCTCGCCCCGGAGGTGCTTCGCCGCGAACCATGCGATTACAAGGTCGATGTCTTTGCTTGGGGGGTTGTGGCGTACCAGGTGCTTTCGGGGCATTGGCCGTTCGAAAGCGCCGACCATCACCAGACGCTCAACAAGATCCTGAACGTTCAGCCGGTGCCTCTCGCTCGTCGGGTGCCGGAGTTGCCAGAAGAGGCCTCCAACCTCATCATGCGCGCCCTCACCAAAGACCCCGGGAAGCGGCTCAGCAGCATGACGACGGCCGTCGGCGTCCTGGGTCGCCACCGCGAGGCCGTCCTGTAGTACGTCTGGGGCTGCCGGGGCCGTTAGGACGACTACGCTACAAGGCCGCCTTACCGGCCGTCCGTCTGAAGCCCGAAGGGCTGAAACCGTGTGCAACCGGTTACATGGATAGCCCTTTCGACCGGGCACATGGGTAACACGTTCGGACCGGGATCCAGCGGGTCGGCCGGGCCTGGAGCGGAGTGGAAGGGCTGGCCGATCCGCCCCTCGCCGCCACCGCGGCGGCCTCCCATGTTCCGAGCCTCCCCGGCCACATCGTGCCTGCCCTTGCTCCCCCGTTCTTGAGCCGTGATGGTTTTCCAGGCGCGCTGTATGGGATTCCGGTGCGCCCTGTGAGGAAGATGGTGATGCCCGGCCGGGGCAGGGGGCGCCAGGGCCGCAGGCACGAGGCCCGTGACTCGTACCGGGAAGCCTGGGCGGGGCCAGGGCAGAAACAGGTCCCCGTGCTCCCCTCCGGCCTGTGCAGTAGGGGCCGGTCAAGGGGACGAGGTCTCTTTGGCGCTTGAAAGGGGCGTCCATCACGCCAGGTGGCTACGGGGCCGAGGGGGTTTGTCCTGGACATCTGGTGTACAGGAATATCGCGGGATTCCCCTTGACGGTCCCGCATCGGCCAGGTATACTACAATGGAAAGGGGACGAGGGTCAGTACGTCCACAATACCGTGGCCAAAGGCAAGTACAACCATCCCGAAATCGGCGACCTGGCCAAGCAGATGACCTACCTGGCCAGGGAAGTCCGCAAGGCCCAACTCCATCGGGCCGAGCGCCTGATCTGTCTTATCGAGACGGAAAAGTCCTACCCGTACGAGTTTGTCTGCTATCAAATCACGGGGTACCGGCCGAGGGGTGAGTTGGGCGAAAACCTGGCCGGCGAGACCCTTCGCCGGGACCTGAGCCGCCTGGTGGAGCAGGTGTCGGCAAGTCTGAAGATAAGCGCCGAGGAGGTCGGCGAACCTGTCTACACGATGAAGGAGGCGGCCGAGCGGTTCGACGTGTCGCAGAAGACCGTCCAGCGCTGGCGGAAGGAGGGGTTGGTGGCGTGGAAGGTCCGTGGCCCCGACGGCCGGCTCCGCGTGGGCCTCCGGAAATCGAGCCTCGAGCGGTTTGCCAATCGCAACGCCGACCGCCTCCGGGAGGCGGCGGCGTTCAGCCGCCTCAGCACCGAGGAACGCCGGGAGATTATCCGCCGCGCACGCCGCCTCAGCCTCTTCTGTCACTGCTGCCTATTTGAGGTGTCGAAGCGGATTGCCCGAAAACTCGGCCGCGCGGTCGAAACGGTCCGCCAGACTATCAAGGACTACGACCGCGAGCATCCCGCCAGCAAGTTGTTTCCGGAGACGACCGAGCGGCTTCGGGAAACCGACCGCCGCCGCATCTACCAGGCGTACCATCGGGGCGTGAGTGTTCACGCGCTGGCCAAGCGGTTCTGCCGGACCCGCTCCAGCATTTACCGCATCATCACCGAAGAGCGGGCCAGGGACCTGCTCCGCGAGCCGATCGAGTACATGGACAGCCCCGAGTTCCACCGCGAGGACGCCGACGACCTCATCCTGGACGACGCGGTGGCGAAGCGGGCCATGGCAGGGTCGGACGGCCGGACCAGCAGCCCGCCCAAGGGCCTCCCCATCTACCTGAAGAACCTCTACCGGACGCCCCTGCTGAAGAAGGAGGAGGAGCGGTCCCTGTTCCGCCTGTACAACTATCTGAAGTTCAAGGCGTCCGAGGCCCGCGACGGTTTGAGGGGAGCCCGGGCGCCCCGCGTGGAGGATATTGAGGAGGTCGAACGCCTCCTGGACGAGGCGAACCGCGTCAAGAACCGCATCGTCCAGGCGAACCTGCGGCTCGTGGTCAACATTGCCAAGCGGCACGTGTCGCCGCAGACGAACTTCTTTGAACTCATTTCGGACGGCAACATGAGCCTGATCCGGGCTGTCGACAAGTTCGACTATACCCGCGGGTTCAAGTTTTCCACCTACGCCTCCTGGGCCATCATGAAAAATTTTGCGCGCACCGTACCGAAGGCCGGCAAGCGCCGCGAGCGGTTCATGACCGGCCACGACGAGTTGCTCGAGATGAGCGAGGACCTCCGCTTCGAGGGCGAGGAGCCGTACCGCGAACCCGACGTCACGGTCAAGGAGAGCATCGAGCGGGTGCTTGGCGAACTCGGCCCCCGCGAGCGCGAGATCGTCATGAGGCGGTTCGGCCTCGGCGACATGCCCGGCCCCCAGACGCTGGAGGAGGTCGGCAAACACTTCGGCGTCACGAAGGAACGCATCCGCCAGATCGAGACCCGGGCCCTGAACAAGTTGCGGGGCATGCTGAGCCCGGAGGCGCTCGAGGAAATCATCACCTGACCCGCCTTCTCTCCGGAAGGCCGCGACGGCGCCGTCTTGGCGCCTTTTCTTTGGTTCATGCGCACTTTTCGGGGGAGAAAGCCTCGGCCTCGGCTCCGGGGCTCCAGGGGCGTGAGGGGCCCCGTCATGGGGTAGTTCCCCGCTTGCGTTGGGCATGGGCCGAGGGGGGCTGGGGGAGATGGCATCTCCCCCAGGGCGATACGGACCGGGCATGGGGGGTTCAGGAAACGTGCTCCCCGGTAATGGGACTTGAACCTTTTCTTTTGTGTCCGGCGGGCCGGCGGTGTACAAACGGTCGCGGTCCGGGCGGCTCTCCGCCCGGCCGGCGAGGTGATTCCGGGCTCGGACGGCCCTGGGCATGTGTGGGCGCCGTTGCGGGCTCTTCGAGGTCCTTAGACGAGAGGAGTGCAGCAAGCGACCGTGGGAGAGACCGAATCGATTCGCATCGTCAACGTGGTCGGCGCCCGGCCGAACTTCATGAAGATCGCGCCGCTGATGCGTGTTTTCCGGGGGCGGGAACGGTTCCGGCCGGTCCTCGTCCACACCGGTCAGCACTACGACGCCCGCATGAGCCGCCTGTTCTTCGACGAGTTGGGCATTCCCCGGCCGGACGTCAACCTGGAGGTGGGGTCGGCGTCGCACGCGGTTCAGACGGCCGAGATCATGAGGCGGTTCGAGCCGATCCTGGCCGAGCAGGCCCCCGACCTCGTGCTGGTGGTCGGCGACGTCAATTCCACGATCGCGTGCGCCCTGGTCGCCGCCAAACGCCACGTGCCCGTGGCCCACGTGGAAGCGGGCCTGCGCAGTTTCGACCGGCGCATGCCCGAGGAGATCAACCGTGTCCTCACCGACGCCATCGCCGACTTCCTCTTCGTCACGGAACCGAGCGGCCTGCGGAACCTGGAGGCGGAGGGCGTTCCCGACGCCCGCGTCCATTTTGTCGGCAACGTCATGATCGATACCATGCTGGCCAACGTGGAGAAGGCCCGCAAGAGCCGGGTCCTTGACGACCTGGGCCTCGCCCCGCGAACCTATGCGGTGATGACGTTGCATCGGCCGAGCAACGTGGACGACCCCGGGGTTTTCGAAGGGATTTTCGGGGCGGTCCGCCGCATCGCGGAGGAGATGCCGGTCGTCTTCCCGGCGCACCCGCGCACGCGGAAGCGCATGGAAAAGTACGGATATCTCGGCGCCGGTAAGGGTGGGCTCGGGGCCGTACGGGTGACCGAGCCGCTGGGCTACCTCGACTTCCTCCGCCTGATGGCCGAGGCACGTCTCGTGCTCACGGATTCCGGCGGTATCCAGGAGGAAACCGCCATCCTGAAGGTCCCGTGCCTGACCCTGCGCGCCAACACCGAACGCCCCGTCACGGTCGAGGTCGGCTGCAACCAGGTCGTCGGGACGGACCCGCAACGGATCCTGTCGGCGTACCGGCAGGTGACGGCCGTGGAGACGTTCGCCTGCGAGACCCCCGAGAAGTGGGACGGCCACGCCGCCGAACGGATCGCCGACGTGCTGGCCTCGGCCCTCGGCGGCTGAAGATCCGGGCCGCCGCGGCGGGACGGTCATCGACGCCGAAAAGGGGAGGCGACCCTCATGATCATCTCCCGGACCCCGTTCCGAGCCAGTTTCGCCGGTGGCGGCACCGACCTGGGCGACTTCTACCGGCAGGAGGCCGGGGCGGTAACCTGCTCCACGGTCTCCCGGTACATGTTCATTACGGTCAACAAGCGCTTCGACGAGACCATCCGCGTCAGTTACTCGAAGACCGAGATCGTCGAGGATTTCCAGGCCGTCCAGCACCCGATCGTGCGGGAAGCGCTGCGGCTGACCGGCTTGACCGAGGGACTGGAGATCACGAGCATCGCCGACCTGCCGGCCGGCACCGGCATGGGGTCCTCCAGCGCCTTTGCCGTCGGCCTCCTGAATGCGCTCCACGCCTACGGCGGCCAGTACGCGCCGGCCGAGCGCCTGGCCGAGGAGGCCTGCCGCATCGAGATCGACATCCTCGGCGAGCCCATCGGCAAGCAGGACCAGTACGCCGCCGCCTACGGCGGGCTGAACCAGATCCGCTTCAACCCCGACGAGACGGTCTTCGTCGACCCCGTGATCACCAGCCGCGAGGTCCAGAAGGAACTCGACGCCAACCTCCTGCTCTTCTACACGGGGCGGACGCGCGCGGCGTCCAGCATCCTGGGCCGGCAGCAGGAGGAGACCGACCGGAAGCGCGACGTGCTCCGCCGCATGCGCCAGATCGCCGAGGCGATGGCCCGCGTGCTTCAGGACGGACGACGGTTGAACGACTTCGGCGACCTCCTCCACGAGGCCTGGCAACTGAAGCGCGGCCTGGCCGACGGCATCAGCAACCCCGACATCGACCGCCGGTACGAGTCGGCCCGGGCGGCCGGGGCGCTGGGCGGCAAGGTCCTGGGCGCCGGCGGCGGCGGGTTCCTTCTGCTCTTCGTCGAACGCCAGAACCAGGACCGCGTGCGCGAGTGCCTCGAGGGACTGCGAGAACTGCCGTTCCGGCTGGAGCCACAGGGCTCCAAGATCATCTACGTGGGAGACTGACCCCCATGGCCGATCCGTTCATCGACCGGTACCTGGACGGCTTGAGAGACGCCCTGGACGAACTGGACCACGAGGCCATCGACCGGGTCATTGACCTCCTGTGGGAGGCCTACCGCAGCGGCCGGCGCGCCTTCATCCTCGGCAACGGCGGCAGCGCCGCCACCGCCAGCCACATGATGTGCGACCTGGCCAAGGGCTGCGCCGTGGCCGGCAGGCCGCCCGTCAAGGCCGTGAGCCTGACCGACAACGTCCCGCTCATGACGGCGGTCAGCAACGACATCGCGTACGAGCAGGTCTTTACCGAGCAACTGAAGGTGTTCCTCCAGGAGGGCGACGTCGTGGTTGCCATCAGCGCCTCGGGCAACTCGCCGAACGTCGTCCACGCGGTCCGCTATGCCGCCGGGTGCGGCGCGACGACCATCGGCCTGCTCGGGTTCGGCGGCGGCCGTGTGAGGCCCTTGGTCCATGCCGACGTAACGCTGGCCAGCCGCAACTACGGCCACGTGGAGGACGTCCACGCCGTCCTGGGGCATCTCATCAGCCAGTGCCTGAGGCGGCGGATCGAGGGTGGGTGAGGCGGACGACACGGGCACGCGCGGTCATCCCACGACGGGCGGTCCTGCCACCCATACGACGAGGGAAGGGGCGGCGTGAACGTCTTCATCACAGGCGGTGCGGGTTTTATCGGCAGCCACATGGCCCGCCGGCTGGTGGACGACGGCCACCAGGTGACCGTCTACGATAACCTGTCGCTGGGCCGCCGCGACTTCCTGGCCGACCTTATCGGCGGCGGCCGGTGCACCTTGATCGAGGCCGACCTGATCGACCGCGACCGGCTGACCGCGTCGCTGGCCGGCCACGACCTCGTGATGCACCTGGCGGCCAACTCCGACATCCCTCGCGGCGTGGCGGACCCGGAGGTCGACCTCCGGCAGGGCACCCTGGCCACGTTCCACGTGCTGGAGGCGATGCGGGCCCACGGCGTCGGCCGCCTCGTCTTCGCCTCCTCCAGCGTCGTCTACGGCGAGGCCGAGACGATTCCCACCCCGGAGGACTATGGGCCGCTGCTGCCCATCTCGTTTTATGGGGCCAGCAAACTGGCCGGCGAGGGACTCGTTGCCGCGTACAACCACCACGCCGGTATCCGGTCGTGGATCTACCGCTTCGGCAACATCGTCGGCCCCAGGGCCACCCACGGCGTGGTGCTGGACTTCGTCCGCAAACTCCGCGCCGACCCGTCGCGCCTGGAGGTCCTCGGCGACGGCCGCCAGGCCAAGCCGTACCTGTACGTCACCGACTGCGTGGACGGCATGCTGTTCGGCCTCAGCCGCGCCCGCGAGCCGGTCAACGTCTTCAACCTGGCGGTGGGCGATGTGCTCGACGTGGCGAGCATCGCCCGCATCGTCATCCGGGCGATGGGCCTGGCGGACGTGGATGTCGTCTATACCGGCGGCGAGCGCGGTTGGCCGGGCGACGTCCCGCGCGTCGGGCTCGACCCGAGCCGCATGGCCGACCTGGGATGGACGGCCACGATGACCTCGCGCCAGGCCGTGGAGCGGGCCGCCGCGGAGATCGTCGCCCGCGAGGGCCGAGGCTGACCATGCCGCATCCGGACCACGCCCGCCCGATCCGCCAGGCCGCCATCCTCTGCGGCGGAAAGGGCACTCGACTGGCTCCGGTCACGGGCGAGGCCACGCCCAAGGTCCTGGTGGATGTGTGCGGCCGGCCGCTGCTCGACTACCAGATTGACCTGCTCCGCCGCCACGGTGTGGCGGACGTCGTCCTGTGCACGGGTTGGCTGTCGGAGGCGATCGAGGCGCACGTCGGCGACGGCGAGGCGTTCGGCGTTCGGGTCCGCTGCGCGCGGGAGGGGCGCGCCCTCGGCACCGCCGGGGCGCTCGCCCAGGTTCCCTTCGCCCTGGCCGACCGCCTGTTTGTGCTGTACGGCGACGTGTTCGCCGACGTGGACCTGGGCCGGATGGCGGCGTTTCATCTGGACCGCGGCGGGGAGGCCACCCTCCTGGTCCATCCGTCCGACCATCCGCACGACAGCGACCTGGTGCAGGTCGAGGCCCGTACGGGCCGTATCCACGGCTTTCCCGGCCGGGCGGGGCGCGGCGAGGCGCTTCCGAACCTGGCCAACGCGGGGCTCTACGTTCTGGAGCGGGCGGTGCTGGACCACGTGCCGGCCGACCGGGCGTCGGACTTCGCCCGGGATATCTTTCCGAAGCGTCTGGATGCCGGCGCCGCCCTCTACGCCTGCGAAACCGACGAGTACGTCCGAGACCTCGGAACCCCCGAGCGCTACCAGCGGGTCGTCAGCGACGTCAGGAGCCGCCGTGACCAGCGTTCAGGCCGTCTTCCTGGACCGTGACGGGGTCCTCAACCGCGAGGTGGACCTCGTTTGGCGCCGGGACCAACTCGTGCTCCTGCCGGGTGCGGCCGAGGCCGTCCGCCGGCTCAACCGGGCGGGGGTCCTTGCCATCGTCGCCACGAATCAGCCGGTCGTTGCGCGGAACCTCTGCACCGAGGAGGACCTGGCGCGGCTCAACGAACATCTGGCGGCGATGCTCTGGGAGGCGGCCGGGGCGCGGCTCGACGCCATCTTCTCCTGCCCCCACCATCCGGAGACCCACCATCCGGACGCCAACCCCCTGTACCGCGGTCCGTGCCGGTGCCGGAAGCCGGCCATCGGGATGCTCGAGGAGGCCCGGGAGCGGTTCGGGCTGGAGTTCCGCCGATGCGTCCTGATCGGCGACACCACCCGCGACGTCCAGACCGGCGCGCGCGCCGGGTGCCGGACCATCCTGGTGCGGACGGGCTACGCCGGCCGGGATGGCCGGTTCGACGCCCAGCCGGACGATGTGGCCGAGGACCTGCCGGCCGCGGTGGACCTCGTCCTCGGCGCCGCCGGGCCGTGTAAGCGGGCCGTCGGGACGGGGCCCGCGGCTAGAGCGCTTCACGGTCGAATGTAGCGGATTCCCGCGCGGTGGCTCTCCTGAGCCACCGCGCCAAAGAACCTGGAAACGCGGCCCGTACGGGCCGCGCGGGAAGTGGCTACAATCAAATGTGAACTGCTCTATGCCTTGACGATCCGCTCCCGCCCCTCGCTCACGCCAGCGGTGGCGTTGCGGGTGTCGAGGACGAGCCGGCTGTGGGCCACGATCCACGCGTAATCGTAGTCGCTGTGGTTCGTGGAGATGAGGACGGCGTCCTGGGCGGCCAGGGTCTCCTCGGAGAGCGGCAGGCTTTCCATCCGCAGGTCGTGTTCCCGCTGCCGGGGCGTCCGCGGGATGTGCGGGTCGTTGTACGCCACGTCGGCCCCGAGGGCGCGGAGTTTCTCGATCAGGACGATCGACGGGCTCTCGCGCATGTCGTCCACGTCCGGCTTGTACGCCAGGCCCAGGACCAGCACCTTGGCGCCCTTCAGCGCCTTGCCGCGGTCGTTCAGGGCCACCATCAGCGCCTGGACGACGAAGTCGGGCATGGAGGTGTTGATCTCGCCGGCGAGTTCGATGAACCGGGTGGCCAGGCCGAACTCGCGGGCCTTCCACGTCAGGTAGAACGGGTCGATGGGGATGCAGTGC
>CAYTJE010000110.1:0-10463 GCA_964437855.1 uncultured Anaerolineales bacterium
CCCTCTTCGGCCGCTCCGCGGCCGGGGCTACCCTCTTCGGCCGCTCCGCGGCCGGGGCTACCCTCTTCGGCCGCTCCGCGGCCGGACGCCTTTCGCCTTGAGGCCGCCGCCGGCCCCCTCTATAATCGCGCCGGTTGACGCAGGGCCGCGGCCGGCGCCGTCGTCCCTTTGCCCCCGTGTCCCTTCCGTCCATCGCGCGCTGCTTTGAGGAACCCGATGATGGCACAGACGCTCACCTACAAGATCCTCGCGGACCATCTCGTCGAGGGCCGGCTCGAGCCCGGCCAGCCCGTCGGCATCCGCATCGACCAGACCCTGACGCAGGACATCACCGGCACGATGGCCATGATGGAGTACGAGGCCATGGGCGCCCCGCCGCCCGCGACCGACGTTTCGGTCAACTACGTCGACCACAACATGATGCAACTCGGGTTCGAGAACGCCGACGACCACGCGTTCCTGCGCACGTTCTCGGCCAGGCACGGGATGGTCTTCTCGAAGCCGGGCAACGGCATCTGCCACCAGGTGCACCTGGAACGGTTCAGCGCCCCCGGCGCCACGCTCCTGGGGGCGGACAGCCACACGCCCACCTGCGGCGGGGCGGGGATGATCGCCGTCGGCGCCGGCGGACTGGACGTGGCCTGCGCCGTCGCCGGACGCCCGTTCCGACTGGCCTGCCCCCGCGTCCTGAACGTCCGCCTCGCGGGCCGCCTGGCGCCGTTCGTCTCCGCCAAGGACGTGATCCTGTATATGCTGGAGATGCTCTCCACGAAGGGCAACGTCGGTTGGGTCGTCGAGTACACGGGGCCCGGCGCCCGCTCTCTCGGCGTGCCGGAGCGGGCCACCATCACCAACATGGGCGCCGAGATGGGCGTGACGACCAGCCTGTTCCCCTCCGACGAGGTCACCCGCCGCTTCTTCCGCTGGCAGGGGCGCGAGGACGCCTGGCGGGCCCTGCGGCCCGACCGCGGCGCCCGCTACGACCGGACGCAGGAGATCGACCTGTCGGAACTCGAACCCCGCGTCGCCTGCCCGCACTCGCCCGGCAACGTCCGGCGGGTGCGGGACCTGGCGGGCCTCACGGTCAACCAGGTCTGCATCGGCAGTTGCACGAACTCCAGCGTGCGGGACCTGCTGGCGGTGGCGGCGATGCTCAAGGGCCGGAAGGTGCACCCCGCCATCGACGTGGTCGTCGCGCCGGGGTCGCGGCAGGTGCTCCAGACGCTCTCGCGGTCGGAGGCGATGGACGACCTGCTCGCCGCCGGCGTCCGCCTGGACGAGTGCGCCTGCGGCTTCTGCATCGGGGCGGCCCAGGCGCCGCAGACCGACGCCGTCAGCGTCCGGACGAACAACCGCAACTTCGAGGGCCGCAGCGGCACCAAGTCGGCCCAAGTGTACCTCGCGAGTCCCGAGACGGCCGTCGCGTGCGCCCTGACGGGCGAGATGACGGACCCGCGCGACCTGGATCTGGAGCCGCCCAAGGTCCGGCTGCCGCGGCGGCTCGTCCTTGACGACTCGATGATCCTGCCCCCGGCCGACGACCCGGCGGCGGTGGAGGTCGTGCGCGGGCCGAACATCGTGCCCCCGCCGCCCTTCGCGGCCCTGCCCGATGCGCTTTCCGGCCCGGTCGCCCTGAAGGTGGGCGATAAAATCACCACCGACCACATCATGCCGGCCGGTCGGCTGGCCATCTACCGCAGCAACGTGCCCACGTACGCCGAGTACGTCTTCAGCCGGGTCGACGAGACGTTCGCCGCGCGCTGCATCGAGGCCCGCGACGCCGGCAAGGCGAACGTCGTGGTGGCGGGGGAGAGTTACGGCCAGGGGTCCAGCCGCGAGCACGCCGCCCTCTGCCCGCGGTTCCTGGGCGTGCGGGCCGTCATCGCCAAGGGCATCGAACGCATCCACCAGGCCAACCTGGTGAACTTCGGCATCCTGCCGCTCGTCTTCGAGACCAGCGCCGACTACGACGCGATTGAACAGGGTGACGACCTGGAACTTGACGGCCTGAAGGCGGCGGTGGCCCAGGGCGAAACGCTCTCCGTCCGCAACGTGACCAAAGACACCGAGATAACGGTGCGGCTGGAAGCCTCCCCGCGCCAGCGCGAGAGCCTCCTGGCCGGCGGGGTGCTGAACCAGATGGCGGGAGAGGCGAAAGAACAATGACGAATGATGAATGCCGAATGATGAAATGAACGGCACCGCGCGGCGGCCGGTGGGCTGTTTCCGTTCATCATTCGGCGTTCATCATTCCTTGTTCATCATTGCCGTCCGCCGCGGAGCGGCGGTGAGATGGTTGCCCCGCACGTAAGTGCGGGGTTCGCCCAGGGAACCAAGATCAACCAAGCCGCCGCAGCGGCGACAGAACCTCTTTCGCCCCTTGCGGGGCTCAGGGGGTTGCCGGGTTTCCAGGACCCCGGGCTGACGCCCAGGGCTACCCTCTTCGGCCGCTCCGCGGCGGGGAAGGCGAAACAACAATCATGAACAAGGAACACTGAACACCCAACACCCAAGGGGCGCGCTTCGGAGCCACTTCAGTGTTGGGTGTTCCTTGTTGGATATTGTTGTTGGGGCCTTCCCGCGCAACAGGACGTCCCGCGCAAAAAACCTCCCGGCCGTCGGGGCCGGGAGGGGTTCCTTGCTCGCCCGTTACGCCGGCCGACTACCTCCTCAGCACAAGGCCAGGTACGTGGCGAGCGTTAGCGCCAGAATCTTGAGCCGTCGGAGCAGTTCGTCGTAGTCCATCGGTCCGCTCCATCAAGCGCACCCATAGGACTATACACGGAATCGGGGCGGATGCAAATCGGGCGGCCGGAATGTGATTCCAGGGAAAATAGGCAACCTGCGATGCCGGCGGCAAGGTCTCCCGAAGGGCTAAAACCCCAGCATGGGGAGACCATCGCATCGCCCCCTCGCCCTCGATAGGAGCGGCCGCGCTGTAGCGCCGGGCTTCATGCCCGTCCCAACGGGATCCATATGGAGCGGCCGTGAGCCCATGGGCATACGCCGGGGATAAACCCCGGCGCTACGGGTCGGCTCGAACCTCGCCAGAAACTGTTGCCACACCCAAGCCGCCCGTTAGACGGTTAGACGGTGGACTTTCCCGGCGGCGTGCGTATAATACGCGAACCTCAAGGCCCGCCCATCGGCGGACCGGTGTGGAACACGAAACAGGAGCCGTACGATGAAGGAACAGGTGGAAGCCGTCATCAACGAGATCCGGCCGATGCTCCAGGCCGACGGAGGCGATATCGAACTCGTCGACGTCCAGGACGGCGTCGTCAAAGTGCGTCTCCGCGGCGCCTGCGCCGGGTGCCCCGGCGCCCAGATGACACTGAAGATGGCCGTCGAACGCAAACTCAAGGAACGCATCCCGGAGGTCGAACGGGTCGAACCCGTCGCGGGCTAACACGAGGATACCCTTTTCCGCGCGGCGGGCCTCCCGGCCCGCCGCGCAAGGCCAAATCGGGTTTCCGACGCCGGCGCGAGGATACCCTTTTCCGCGCGGCGGGCCTCCCGGGCCGCCGCGCAAGGCCAAATCGGGTTTCCGACGCCGGCGCGATGGGGCAGGAGCCCCACCACGCAAAACGGCTTCTGGCAAAGCAATCCGAACAAAATTTCTGGTCCATCAACCCTGAAAGGAGTCAGACGTGGCGTACAAGATCACCGACGAATGCGTCTCCTGCGGCACGTGCGAACCGGAGTGCCCCGTCGAGGCCATCAGCGAGGGCGAGGACATATACGTTATCGACGCGGCCAAGTGCACGGACTGCGGCACGTGCGTCGAGGTCTGTCCGACCGACGCCATCGTCCAGGCCTGACCCGAACCCCCCAGCGCCTGGAAGGCCGTCCGACTGACGTTTGCAGCGGACGGCCTTACGCTTCCAGGCCTGCCCTGCCCCGGGTAACCACCACTGTGATTCCCGAACGCCTGTACCAGGCCGCGATTGCTCGATTCCGCCGTGCCGGGTCCGTCGTCCTGACCACGCACGTCAACCCGGACGCGGACGGTCTGGGCGCCCTCGCCGCCCTTCGCCGGTGGCTGCTCGGCCTGGGCGCGCGCGTGGAGGTCGTCGTCCCCTCGCCGCCCGCCCGCAAGTACGCCTTCCTGGACCCGGACGGCGCCGTCCGCGTCGCCGGCCGGGACGTGGACCCCGCGGCCGCAAGGGGAGCCGACGTCGTTTGCGTCCTGGACACCTGCACCCGCCAACAACTGGAGGCCGTGGAACCGCTCCTCTCGGACCCGGGGGCCGACGTGCTCGTCATCGACCACCACCGGACGCACGACCCCCTGGGCCGCATCGAACTGCTCGACCCCGACGCCGCCGCCACGGCCGTCCTGGTGCACCGGCTGCTGGTCCTGGCGGGGGCCCGCATCGACCCGGCCACCGCGGCGGACCTGTTCGTCGGCCTGGTGGGCGACACCGACTGGTTCCGCCTGCCGAACGTGAATCCCGAAACGCTGCGCCTGGCGGCCGACCTCACCGCCGCCGGGGCGCGCCCGTGGGATATCCACAGCCGGCTGAACCTGTCGGACCCGATCGCCAAACTGCACCTGTGGGGCGAAGCCGTCCTGACGCTTCATTCCGCGCTCGGCGGCCGGGCCGCCGTCCTGCACGTGACGCAGGAGATGCTCCGTACCGCCGGCGCCGAAGCCGGCGACACCGAGAGCCTCGTCAACGTCTGCCTCCAGGTCCGTGGCGCCCGGGTGGGCGTGATGTTGGTGGAGGCCGAGCCGGGGGAGGTCCGCATCTCGCTCCGCTCCGCGCCCGGCGTCGACGTCCTCCAGGTGGCGGAGCGGTTCGGCGGCGGGGGGCACGTCCGGGCCGCCGGCGCCAGAGGACAGGGAACCCTTGAGGCGGTCGAGGCCGAGGTGCTGGAGGCCGTGGAAGCGGCCCTCGCCGACGCGGCCACGCCACCGGGAGACGCGGAAAACGCTTGACAGCCGAGACGGCCTGGACTAGACTTCGCCCTCTACCGGCCCCGCCGAGGGCTGGTGTGCGCCCTAAACACAGGAGACCCCATTTGGGACAGTTGCAGGTCAAGGATTTGATTGATGCAGGTACCCACTTCGGGCACCCGGCCAGCCGGTGGAACCCGAAGATGGAACCCTACATCTACGGGCGCCGCAACTACATCCACATCATCGATGTCAAGGAGACGGTGCGCGGTATCGTCCGGGCCAGGAAATTCCTGTCGCGCCTCGTGGCCGAGGGCAAGGACGTGCTGTTCGTCGGCACGAAACGCCAGGCCCGCGCGGCCATCGAGCAGGAGGCGCAGCGCGCCCTCATGCCGTACGTCAGTTACCGCTGGCTCGGCGGAACGCTGACCAACTTCAAGACGATCCGTTCGCGCCTCGGCCGGCTGGAGCAACTCGAGGCCCTGGAGGCCTCCGGCGAGATCAACCGCTACTCCAAGAAGATGATCGCCTCGCTCCAGCGCGAACTGCGGAAGATCAAGCGTAACCTCGACGGCATCCGCAAGATGGAACGCCCCCCCGGTGCCATGGTCGTCGTCGACCCTGTCCGCGAGAAAAACGCCGTCCGCGAGGCCAATAAACTGAATATCCCCGTCGTGGCCCTGGCCGACACCGAGGCCGACCCCGACGACCTGGCGGTGGTCATTCCCGGCAACGACGACGCCATGCGCTCCGTGGAACTCGTGCTCAAACACCTGGCCGACGCGTGTGTCGAAGGCCTGGCCAACCGTGCCGCCCGCGCCGCCGCCGAGGGCGAGGGCCAGGCCCTGACCCGCGGCCCAAGCCGACCCCGGGCCCGGCAAAAAGCCAAGGAACGGCCCAAGCCCGAAATGCCTATCCCGGAACCCCATCCGGACCTGAAGCCGGCGGGCGCCGAGACGCCCGACCAACCCAAGGGGAACCAGGGGACACCCGGCGAGCCGCCTGCCCAAGCCCAGAGCGCAAGCCCGCCCCCGGCCGAGGAGCCGGCCAAGACGGCCGACACCCAGGGGAACGCCCCCGCCGACGGGTCCCCGAGCCCCTGAGGACCGCCCGGCCGAGCAGCCCGGGCGGCGTCGTCCGACGGGCTGACGACCGACGGGCCGGGGCGCATCACCCGTCCGGGCGCCCGGCGCTACCCTCCGGCGCACCCGGACACACAGCCGGATACCGTGACGCCGCGCAGGAGGAGCCGAGGCGATGACCATCAGTGCCCAGGAAGTCAAGAAACTCCGCGACCGAACCGGCCAGGGGATGATGGACTGCAAGGCCGCCCTCCAGGAGGCGGGCGGCGACCTGGACCAGGCGGTCGAACTCCTCAGAAAAAAAGGCTTGGCCACCGCCGAGAAGAAGGCCTCCCGATCCACCGCTGAAGGGCGGATCCACTCATACATCCACCACAACGGCAAGGTGGGCGTCCTGGTCGAGGTCAACTGCGAAACCGATTTTGTCGCGAAGAATGAGCAGTTCCAGGCGCTCCTGAACGACCTCTGCCTGCACATCTGCGCCGCGAGCCCCCTGGCCGTCACGCGCGAGGAGGTGCCCCCGGAACTGGTCGAGACCGAGCGCCGTATCGCCCGCGAACAGATGAAAGAAGGGGGCAAACCCGACCACATCCTGGACAAAATCGTGGAGGGCAAACTCGCCAAGTGGTACGGCCAGCGCGTGCTCCTGGAACAGCCCTTCGTCAAGGACGAAGACCGCACCGTCCAGGACATTCTGAAGGAGGCCATCGCCACGATCGGCGAGAACATCGTCGTCAAGCGGTTCGCCCGGTTCGAGGTCGGCGAGACCGACGCGGAGTAAGCCGCCGCGCGCAGGAGCGCCCATGGCCCAGTGTGCCTACAAGCGCGTGCTGCTCAAGGTAAGCGGCGAGGGGTTCTGCAAACCGGGCGGTTTCGGGGTGGACCCGGAGGAGGTCCGCACCGTGGCCCGCCAGGCGAAAGAGGTCGCCGACGCGGGGTGCCAACTGGCGATCGTGGTCGGCGGGGGGAACTTCCTCCGCGGCGCCCTGTTCTCGGAGGAGGCCAACGTCCGGCGCGCCACGGCCGACTACATGGGCATGGTCGCCACGGTCCTGAACGGCCTGGCCCTCCAGGACGGCATGGAATCGCTCGGCGTCGACACGCGGGTCCAGTGCGCGATCGACATGCAGGAGGTCGCCGAGCCGTTCATCCGCCGACGCTGCATCCGCCACCTCGAAAAGGGCCGCATCGTCATCCTCTGCGGCGGGACGGGCAACCCCTTCTTCACCACCGACACCTCCGCCGCCCTCCGGGCCAGCGAGATCGAGGCCGAGGTCCTCCTGAAGGCCACCAAGGTCGACGGCGTGTACTCCGACGACCCCGAAACCAACCCCGACGCCAAACGCTACGACCATCTCGGCTACGACGACGTCGTCCGGCAGGGGCTGAAGATCATCGACGTCGCCGCCATCAGCCTGTGCAAGGACGGCCGCATCCCCATCATCGTCTTCAACCTGAAGCGCGACGGCAACATCCGGAAGGTCATCGCCGGCGAGACCATCGGAACCCGCATTGGGGAGACCTGACCGTGCCCGTGGACGACATTCTCCTGGACGCCGAGGACAAGATGCAGAAGGCCGTCGACCACCTCAAGGCGGGCCTGCGGACCGTCCGCACCGGGCGGGCCTCGGCCGGCCTCGTCGAGCATCTCAAGGTCGATTACTACGGCAGCCCGACCGAACTGCGGCAACTGGCCAGCATCACGGTGCCCGACCCGCTGCTGCTCGTCATCAAGCCGTACGACCCCGGCAGCGTGGGCGACATTGCCAAGAGCATTCAGGCCTCGGACCTCGGCATCACGCCGGCGGTGGACGGCAAGATCATCCGTCTCCAGATACCGCCCCTGTCGGAGCAGCGCCGTCAGCAACTGGTCCAGCAGACCAAGGAGCAGGCCGAGGAGACCAAGATCGCGCTGCGCAACATCCGCCGCGACGCCATTAAACACATCGACGCCGAGGAAAAGAACAAGGACCTCGGCGAGGACAACGCCCGCAAGGCTCGCGACGACGCCACCGACCTCGTCCACACTTACGAGAAACAGGTGGACGAGGCCATCGCCCACAAGACCGACGAGATCATGGAAGTCTAGCCCACCGCTTTTCCTAAAGGCCCCCTCTCCAGCGTCCGATAAGTACTCCGAGCGAGGGAACAAGGCGCCCCGCGCGCCGTCCGTCCCCCCCGACCCACACGATCCGCGGAAAAGGGACCTCATGTCCAGACAGGGTTGGATGAGCCGCGTCCGCGCCTGGTTCGGCACGACACACGACGCGCCCGGCGCCGCCGAGCCCCAGCACGCCTGGGCCGCCGGAGGAGGCAGTCAACTGGCCCTGGTCGGCGCGGCCGTGGCCGAGGGCCGTGCGACCACGGGGACCACGACGGCCCCCTCGCCGCCCCGGCCCAACCAGCCCGGCCCGGACCTCGCCCCGGCCACGCCGGAGGCTGAACGCCCGTCCTCGACGGACCGGGGGGCCCCGCCGCGGCCGGCCATCGACCCGCTCGACCCGCCGTGGGCCGAGCACCTGGACTCGCTCGACGGCCTCGGCCGGGAACTCAGGGACCACCGCGACACCAGCCAGGCCCTCCTGCGGACGGTCCGGCAACTGCCCGACCTCACCTCCGACCAGACCGACCACATCGTCCGGACCAACCAGTTGGTCGAGCGCCAGAACACGCTGCTCGGCTCCATCCTCGACACCCTGGCCGGCCTCCGCGCGTCGATGCAGACGATGGAGGAGAGTTCGCGCCGGCACCTGACGGCCATCGGCGGGCTCGAGGCCTCGCACCGCGAGGTGCTCTGGGGCTACCAGCGGCTGCTGGAGAAATCGCACCGCCGTCTCGGCCGGCTGGCCGCGCTGGCCACGCTGCTGGCCGCCCTCGCCCTGGGCGGCGTTGCTTGCGTCGCCTACCTCGTGCTGGGTGGAGGATAACGGGCCTGAAGTGCGGTGGGGTTCCCCGACCGCCGCATGACCTTATGTAGCGCGGCGGCTCTCGGCATACGCCTCCGTATGGACGCACCCGCCGCGCCCCACGATGTCATTCTGAGCGAGCGGAGCGAGCGAAGAATCTCGCCGTGGCCTTTGCCCTTTTTGTGCGCTCCGCCCATCTCCGCCGGACAATCTTTCGCGCCATGCGTTACGGCTTGTCAAGCACGTAGGGTGGGTGCTCCGCACCCACGCGGTTCGGCTCACGTCCGGGCCGCGCGGCGCGCGGCGGCCTCAGGCCAGGGCAAGTTGCTGCGGCTTCTCGAGCAGATCGCGGACCGTCTCGAGGAACTGGGCGCCCAGGGCCCCGTCAATCAGGCGGTGGTCGGCCGAGAGGGTCATCGTCATCATCTGCCGGACCTGGATGCCCCCCTGCCGGTACACCACCCGCTCCTGAATCACGCCGAGGCCCAGGATGCAACTTTCGCCCGGGTTGACCACGGGGATGAAATCGCGGATGCCGAACATCCCCAGGTTCGACACGGTCATGCACCCGTCCTGGTACTCGTCGGGCGTAAGGCGTTTGGTGCGGGCCCGCTGGGCGAGGTCGGCCGTCTCGCGGGCAATGTCCCGAAGGTTCTTCCGGTCGGCGTCGCGGACGACCGGCACCATCAGCCCCTCGTCCAGGGCGACCGCCAGGCCCACGTTCACCGCGCCGCGCCGCTCAATGCCCCCCTCGACCCACCGGCTGTTGACCGCGGGGAACCGCGGCAGCGCCGTGCCGCACGCCTTGATCACAAAATCGTTGAACGCGACCTTCGGCTGCCCGTTGGCCTTCTGGTTCAACTTGGCCCGCAGGCACGCCGCCTCGGTCATGTCCACGTCAATGGTGAGGTAGTAACAGGGGATGGTCTGCTTCGAGAGGCTCATCCGCTCGGCCACGATGCGGCGCATCTTCGTGAGGGGGATGACCTCGCCGGGCCTGGCGGCGGGCGCGGCCGGTGCGGCGAGGACGTCGTCCCGCATCACCTTGCCGCCCGGTCCCGTCCCCTGGAGGGCCGCCAGGTCCACGCCCTCGCGCCCGGCCGCCTTGCGTGCGAGGGGACTGGCCTTGACGGCGGCGGCCGCCTCGGCCGCCTCCACGACGTCGGCCTCGATAATCCGTCCGCCGGGGCCCGTGCCGGTCAGCCGGTCCAGCGCCACGCCGAGTTCGCGGGCGCGGCGGCGCGCCCGGGGCGAGGCGACGATGCGGCCGGGGGCGGGGGGCGCCGGCGGCGCAGCCATCTCGGCCGGCGGCGTCCCCCCCGGGGCCTGCGCCGGCGTGGCGGGCGCCGTCTCGGTTGCGGCGGGAGCGGCCGCCTGCTCCGACGAACCGGCACCCTCGGCCTCCGCCAGGACGGCATCGGGAATCGTCTCGCCCGGCTCGCCGACCACGGCGATGAGGGCGCCGACGGGCCGGTCCGCGCCGGCAGGGGCAAGAATCTTCAGCAGCGTCCCGTCGTAGAAACTCTCGACCTCCAGGGTGGCCTTGTCGGTGGTGATCTCGCAGAGGACGTCGCC
>CAYTJE010000111.1:0-10414 GCA_964437855.1 uncultured Anaerolineales bacterium
GGCGCCGCGGTCGCCCATCATGCCGGAGCCGAAGTCCAGCCAGCACCGCCACACCTTCGGGTGGTATGCCGGGTGGTACGGCCGCATGGCCGCGGGGCCGATCCACAGGTCCCAGTCGAGCGTGTCGGGGACGGGCGGTGTCTCCGTCGGCCGCCGGCCGCCCGTCCACGGGCTGCTCCAGCCCGCGTGCCCCCACGGATAGTACGAGAGGCTGCACCAGGCGTCCACCTCGCGGACCTCGCCGATGACGCCCGCCCGGATCCATTCGACGATCAGGCGGCAGCCGTCCTTCGAGTGACCCTGGATGCCCATCTGCGTGGTCACACCGGTTTCGGCGGCCGTCTTGGCCAGCCGCCGGGCTTCCCGCACGTCGTGCGTCAGCGGCTTCTGGCAGTAGACGTGTTTGCCGGCCTTCATACAGTCCATCGAGATAATCGCATGCGTATGGTCGGGCGTGGCCACCACGACGGCGTCGATGCCCTTCTCCTTCTCAAGCATGCGGCGATAGTCGGTGTAGACCGTCGCCTTGGAATATCGCTTGAACGTGCGGGCGGCGTAGCGGTGGTCGACGTCGCAGAGGGCGACGATGTTCTGCGACTCCAGGTTCCGCAGGTCCCCCGCCCCCATGCCGCCGACGCCGATGCCGGCCACGTTCAGTGTCTCGCTGGGCGGGGGTTTTCTGGAACCGGCCACCACGCGGCGGGCCGCCACGGTCACGGCGGCGGCCGAGATGGCCCCCGACAGGAATCGGCGGCGGGTCGACTTGCCGGTTGACATGATCGACTCCTTCCCGAGGGAACGGGTCTTATGGTCGGGCTTGCGAGGCGGGTTCGCGCGGTGAGGCTCCGGCCCCGCCGCACCTTGCCGCCCGGTTTCAGGGCCGCGCGGCCGCCGCCTTCGGGCCGTCGTACTCATAGTGAAACCAGTCGATGTCCACCCGGCCGGCGTCGCGCGTCTCGTTCCAGCAGAAGAAGCCGAGCCGGTCGCCCGTCCACCGGCCGAACTTGACGGTAAACGTCGGGCCGAACGGGGCGAAGGCGGTGCCGTCGGTCGACCAGAAGAACCGTGCCCGGTCGCCCTCGTTGGTGGTGCGAAGCCACAGCAGGTCCGACTCGTGCGCCTGCCCGAGCGTGACCTTGCCGTTGGCGCTGAAGAACAGGCGTCGCGTTCCGTCGCCGTCGACCCGCACGCCCAGCAGGTGGTAAACCCCGCCGAAGCGGACGAACCCGGCCTTCTGGCCCGGCTTCATGCCCGACAGGTCGAACCTCGCCGTTGCCTTGCCGGTGGTTGTGCCCATGAGGCGCTGGCTGAGGGTGTTGCAGGCACCCCAGAAACCGCCCTTGCCCACCGGCACGCCGGCCTTCAGGCGCAGCCACCCCGGCCGCTCGGTCAGCGACCAGTGGTGGTCGCGCGGGTTGTGGTTCCACTCCCACTGGTGGCCGAGCCTGGGAGAGGCGAACTCGTCATCGGTCGGCGGCGCCGTCACGGGAAACCCTTTGATCGGCTTGGCGTGTCGCAGCACCGGCTCGCCGATGCCGTCGCCGTCGCAGTCGATGCCGATCTGCGGCCAGCCGTCCACCCACCTGACCGGCTGGAGCATCTGCGGTCGGCCCTGGAAGGGCGCGGGGATGTTCTGGATGAGTTGATGGGTGTACCACCACGAGCCGTCCGGCGCCTGCATCAGCGCGCCTTGGCTGCAACTGCGGATCACGCCGTTGCCGCGCTCGTAGACGACTTTCAACTCGTACGGGCCGTAGAGGCTGTCGGTCTTGGAGCGCATGACCATCTGCTTGCGGTCGCCGGGGCTGGCGTTCGGGTCCTCGGGTCGGCGGGGGTCGGGCCGGAACCACTGGGCGAAGAAGACGTACCACCGGCCGTCGTGGCGATAGATTTTCGCCGCCTCGGCGCCGCGGCCGTAATGAATCGGCACGCCCTCGTCGATCAGTTCCCGCCCGTCCCAACTCATCTTGAACAGCCGTAGTTCGTTGCCCTTGCCCTTGACGCCGCCGAAATTGCAGACCAGGTACGCCTGCCGGGCCTCGTCGTCCCAGTACACCGCCGGGTCGGTCCAGCGGGTCTTGGCGAGCATCAGGTGCGGCTCGGTCCAGGGGCCGCGAATATCCGGAGCGCTGGACATATACAAGCCGTTCGTGGTATCCACCTGGTAGCAGTACCATCGCCCGTCGTGGTGGGCCAGGTCGCCCGCCCAGACGCCGAACTTGTAACCGGCCATCCGGTCCCAGTTGTATTTCGGGTCCCACGACAGCCTCGGCCAGACGTGGCCGATCGTCGTCCAGTTGACCATGTCCCTGGACTCGAGGATCACCATGCCCGGGGCCATGTGCTGCTTCGAAGAGATCATGTAGTACGTGTCGCCGAGTTGCTCGACGTCCACGTCGGGGTAGTCGGCGTTGAGGATGGGGTTCCGGTACGTGCCGTCGCCCTGGTCGCCCCAGGTACCGGTCTGTTGGGCGACGGCCGGCGGCGCCGACAGCGCGAGCGCCAGCGCGAAAACCACGGCGCGTGTCCATGGGGTCATACGGTTTCCTTTCACCGCCGGGTCGGCGTATGGCAAACCACTACTTCGGGATGATCCAGTCTTTCGGCGCCTTGAACCCTTTCCGCCCTTCGCCGTACGCGGGCACGCCCTTGATGGCCCACGAGCGGAACGTGCGCAGCCGGTCCCAGAGGCGGTCCACCACGTCGGGGTGCCCGTCCGCCACGTTGGTCTTCTCGTGCGGGTCCTTCCAAAGGTTGAACAACTCGCGCCGGCTCTTCGGCTTGGAGCCGTCCTTCAGGACGCCCGGCCCGTGGACGACGAGTTTCCACGGCCGGTGGATGACGGCCAGGTGTTCGGTCGGGCCGCTCTGGTGGATGTAACTGAACCAGTCGCGCTGGGGGGCCTCGGCCCGGCCGCGCATCACGTCCAGCACGTCCACGCCGTCCAGCGGGTTCGGGTCGGGGGCGTCGGCCAGGCCGGCGAGGCGTTTGACCGTGGGGTACACGTCGATGTAGCCCATGAGTCCGTCCACGGTCTTGCCGCCGCGGATGCCGCCGGCCGGCCACCGGGCCGCCGCGCACACCCGCGTCCCGCCCTCGTACACGGTCACCTTGCCGGCCCGGAGGGGGCCGTTGTCGGCCACGCGCGGCACGCCGCCGTTGTCGGAGAAGAAGAGGACGAAGGTGTGGTCGGCGTCGGGGCGGGCGTCGATGGCCTTCAGGACCTTGCCGACGGCCCGGTCCATCGCCGCCACCATCGCGCAGTAGATTCGCCGGCGCTTGTTCTTGACGTGGGCGAACCGTTTAATGTCGGCCTCGGGAGCCTGGAGCGGCGTGTGCGGGGCGTTGAACGGCAGGTACAGCAGCAGCGGCTCGTCGGCCGGCGCCTCGCGGACGAAGCGTGCGGCGTCCTCGCCCAGCAGGTCGGTGGAGTAGCCCTCTTCGTGGACGGTGTCCCAGTTGCGGTGCCAGTCGGTCTCGCCCTCGCGCTCGTGGGTCCAGTAGTCGATGGCCCCGTTATAATGGCCATAGAAATAGGTAAAGCCCTGATTAAGGGGATGATACTTCCTGGAGGCGTGTCCCAGGTGCCACTTGCCGATGACGGCCCGCCGGCGGTAGCCGGCGTCGGCCAGGAGTTCGGCCAGGGTTCTCTCCTCCGGGGGCAGCCCCCACTTTCGCCAGGGCGGGATGACGGCCCGCATGATACCCATTCGCAGCGGCCATCGGCCGGTCATCAGGCCCGCCCGCGTCGGCGAGCAGACCGGGCACGCGTGGAACCCCGTCAGGTTCACGCCCTCGCGGGCGATGCGGTCGATGGCGGGCGTCGGAATCTCGCCCCCGTTGAACGAGACGTCCCGGTAGCCCAGGTCGTCCGCGACGATGATCAGGACGTTCGGCCGCGAGGGCTTCCCGGCCGCGGCGGCGAGCGAGAGTCGCGGGCACGCCAGGGCCCCGCCGCACAGCCCGATGGTTCGAAGAAAATCGCGTCGGTGCATGGTTGGCTGCCTCCTCCGGTTCCCACGGCTTGAACCCCGTCCGGGGACGGACCTCCCGGTGCGATTGACACGGCCGCCGGCCAGCACGTATTGTAATGAGCCCGCCGCTTGGTGCAAGCGCTGCGACTCGAGGCCGTTTACGTGGACACGTTGGCGGCAGGGGGCTACAATCCTTCTGAAGCCGGTCGATACCCGACGGCGCACACGCAGCGGAGAGGTGACGGCCATGAACTTCAGCCGTTTCGTTGGGCCGGTCATGCTGGCGGTGGCGGTGGGCGGGTGCGCCGGGAGCGCCTCGGCCGAGGCCGTCTCGCCTCCGGCGGACCGCAAGGAGGACGTTGAGTACGACCGAGGGCGGAACATCGAGCCCATGCTCCGGCGGGTCCGCGCCAAGCACGGTCTGCCGGCCCTGGCGGCCGCGGTCATCCGCCGCGGGACCCTTTTGACCCACGCGGCCGTCGGCGTCCGCAAACTTGGCGAGGACGTTAAGGTCACCGCGCACGACCGATTCCACATCGGCTCGTGCACCAAGGCCATGACCGCCACGCTCGTCCAGGGGCTGGTCGAGCAGGGCACACTGGCGTGGCCCGACACGCTGGCCGAGACCTTCCCCGACCTTGCCGATCGGATGCACGAGGCGTACCGCTCGGTCACGCTGCTGGAGTTGGCGGCCCATCGCGGCGGCATGCCGGGCAAGGAGGCCACGTGGCCGGCGGGACTGACCTTCCGCCAGGTCCACGACCTGCCGGGTCCGCCGCGCGAGCAGCGGCGGGCGTACGTGGAGAAGATCCTGGCCCAGGCGCCTGTCGCCAAACCCGGCACCACGTTCCTGTATTCGAACGCGGGGTACGTGGTCCTGGGTGCGGCGTGCGAGGAGCGGATGAACGTGGCGTACGAGGCGCTCATGCGTCTCTATATTTTCGAGCCGCTGAAGATGGCGAGTGCCGGGTTCGGCCCGCCCGGCCGGGCGCCCGAGGTGGACCAGCCCTGGCCGCACCGGAGCCGGCCGACGGGCCTCGTGCCCGTGGAACCGGGCGACCTGTCGGACAATCCGCCGGCGGTGGCGCCGGGCGGCCGGGTCCACTGTTCCATCGGCGACTGGGCGCGTTTCGTGGGCGCCCACCTGGACGGGGCCCGTGGCCGGCCCACGCCGCTGGCTGTCAAGGACTGGAAGCGGCTGCACGAGCCGCCGTTCGACGGAACGTACGCGCTTGGGTGGGGCACGGTGCCCCGGCGATGGGCGGGCGGCATGGCGCTGACGCACACCGGGTCGAACACGATGAATTTCGCCGTCGTCTGGATGGCGCCGAAGCGCGACTTCGCCGTCCTGGTGGCCACCAACGCGGGCGGCGACGAGGCGCCCAAGGCGTGCGACGAGGTGGCCGCCGCCCTCATCGATGAGTACCTCCGGACGCCGCGCAAGCCGGAACTGCTGGACGCCCGTAAAATCTGGGACCGCGCCCCGCACAACGCGTTCACGGACCTCCTGCGCCACAAGGACGAGTGGCTGTGCGTTTTTCGCGAGGGCGCCGGCCACGTCTCACACGATGGGGCGATCCGGGTCATCGCCTCGGACGACGGCGAGACGTGGACCTCGGCGGCCCACATCGAGACGCCGGATGCCTCCCTGCCGGACCTGCGGGACCCGAAGATCTGCCACACCCCCGACGGGCGCCTCCTGCTCATTGCCGGGGCAGCCAATCGCCGGGAGGGGCAGAAGCGGCACCGGACCATCGTGTGGTTCTCCGACGACGGCCGCCGGTGGGGCGACGCCACGCCCGTCGCCGACGAGAACGTCTGGCTCTGGCGCGTCACGTGGCACAAGGGGAAGGCGTACGCCGTCGGCTACGGGCGGGAGGGGGCGGAACGCATCGCTCGCCTGTACCGCAGCGACGACGGCCGGCGGTTCCGGGTGCTCGTCCCGCGCCTCTTCCATAAGGGCTACCCGAACGAGGCCACGCTCCGGTTCCTGCCGGACGGCCGGTGCCTGTGCCTGCTGCGGCGCGACGGCCGGCCGAACACCGCCCAACTGGGCACCGCCTCGCCGCCGTACACGGCGTGGTCGTGGAAAGACCTGGGCGTCCGGGTGGGCGGCCCGAACTTCATCCGGCTGCCCGGCGGCCGGTTCCTCGCCTGCACCCGCCTGTACGACGGCGGCACGCGGACGAGCCTCCAGTGGCTCAACCCCGAGAAGGGAACGCTGACGGAGGTGCTGCGGCTGCCCTCAGGCGGCGACACGTCTTACGCGGGTCTCGCTGTCCACCAAGGGCTGCTGTGGGTCTCGTACTATTCGTCGCACGAGGGCAAGACGAGCATCTACCTGGCTCGCATGCGGCTGCCGGCGAAGGAATGATAAGAGGGGGGCGGCCGAGATTGGGCCCTCGCGCGAGAGGAATCGACTTGGTTTGCGGCTGTCGGCGTCAGGTCAGTTTCGTTTGGCCGGGAATGCGGACCGGCCGGACCGGCAGCCGGCCGGTGATGTCGAGCGGCTTCTCGGGTAAAAGGTCTTCCTTGGAGCCGTTCAGCGCCCATTTCCAGGAGAGGGCCCGGCCGGCGTAGGCGCCCATGCGGATCATGATGGCCACCAGGGTGCTTTCGGCGATCTGGCGGGCCTCGTTCACGGGTTCGCCGGTGCGGACGGCCCGGCAGAGGTCCTGGAACTGTTTCCGGCCGCCGTCGTGCCTGGGGCCCTCGTAGGTCCAATCGGTTTCGCCCTTGATGGCGCACCGTCCGCGGTCGGACCAGGTCTGGCCCCGGGTGCCGACGAGCCGTTCGCCCACCAGGCCGGTGGCGCCCTTGATCTGGCTGGAGAAACTGGCCAGGCGGACGCCGCCCTCGTACTCCAGTTCCCCGGAGAAGTGGTCATAGATGTTGCCGTAGGGCTCGCCGGTGCGGGCCTGCCGCCCGCCGCGCGAAATGCACGTGACGGGGTGCGACCCGATGGCCCAGTTGATGACGTCGAGGTTGTGGCAGTGCTGCTCCACCACGTGGTCGCCGGAGAGCCAGGTGAAGTACGGCCAGCATCGGATTTGCCATTCGACGTCGGACCAGTTGGCCTCGCGCCGGTGGAAATGCCAGTCGGAGTTGCCCCAGTGCCAGTAGGCCTGGGCGGCCACGATCTCGCCGATGGCGCCGTCGTGGACCCGCCGGAGGAGTTCCACGTAGTGCGGCATGCGGCGCTGCTGGGTGCCGACGACGATCGAGAGGCCCCTCTGTTTGGCCTGTTCGCCGGCCGCGATGATCCGGCGGATGCCGGGCGAATCCACCGCCGCCGGCTTCTCGAAGAAGATGTGCTTGCCGGCCTCGACCGCGGCCTCGACCTGCTGGGGGCGAAAGCCCGGAGGCGTGGTCAGGATCACCAGGTCCACGTCGTCCCGCTCCATCACCTTTCGGTAGGCGTCGAAGCCCAGGTAGCAGTCGCTCTCGGCGGCCGTCACCTTGCCCTTGGCCTCCTTCAGCCTGGCCAGGTTGTGCCGGGCGGCCTGGAGATGGTCGGGCAGGACGTCGGCCAGGGCGACCAACGCGACGTTCTCGCAGCCGGTCAGGAAGTCCTTGACGTCGGTGCCGCCCCGGCCGCCCGTGCCGATCCAGGCGGCCTTGAGGGTTCTGGATGCGGCGGCCGAGGCGCGGCCGGTTACCGCGAAGGCCGCGGCCGAAGCGCCCAGTGCGGCTCGGCTGAAGCCGCGACGGGTCAGGGGACTCATCCTTGGCTCCTTACGGTTGGGCGTGCCGGACCGGCTTGGGTCCCACGGTGTCAGCCGGTCAGCGGCTGGTCGAAGGCGTCGCACCAGCGGTAGGCGGCGACGAGTTTCTGTTCGCCTTCCACCCCGCCCACGCGCTTGCCGTGTTCCATGCCGACCACGCCCTTGTAGCCCATGTTGTGCAGCCACTTAAAGATAGTCCGGTAATTAACCTCGCCGGTGGTGGGTTCCTTGCGGCCGGGGTTGTCGCCGACCTGGATGTAGGCGATCTCGTCCCACGCCTTCTGCATGTTCGGGATGAGGTTCCCCACGTCAACCTGCTGGTGGTACAGGTCGTCGAGGATCTTGACGCTCGGCGAGCCGACGGCCTTGCAGATCTGGTACGCCTGCGGCACGGACCGCAGGAACGTGCCCGGATGGTTGGCGTACCAGTTGAGCGGCTCCAGGACCATGACCAGGCCGGCGGGCTCGCAGACCTCGGCCATGACCTTGAGGTTCTCGATGACGTTGGCGGTCTGGTAATCCGGCTCCAGGCGCTGGCTGTAGCCGCCGGGCACGACCGTGGTCCACGTGGCGCCGGCGCGTTTGGCGCACTCGACCGCCTCGCGCATCGTCTTGCGGAGTTGGTCCTGGAACCCTTTGCCGGTCTTCGACACGACGTCCGTGCCCTTGAAGTCGGCGTAACTGACGAACACGCCCATCGTCATGCCGCGCTGCTGCATGGTGCGGGCGGCTTGTTCCTGGAGGTCCCGCCCGCGGCCCATCATGCCGTTGTCCTCCCAGGCCGTCCAAGTGGCCGGAACCTTGCGTCCCCCGCCGGATATCGAGTAGGATACCGCCATGCTCCGACTCCGACACGCAGCGCTCCCGGCCGCCGTCGTCCTGGCGACGGCGGGTGTGACGGCCGCCGCGGCCAATCAATCCGCCGAGGCCGCCGACCCGCCCCTCGACCGCCGGACGCCCGTCGTCCGTGCCGTCGAGCGGGCCGCCCCCAGCGTCGTCAACCTCTCCACGAAGCAGGTCCAGGTGGTCCGGCCGTTCTCCGGTTTCGATCTGCCCGACGTCTTCCGCCGGAAGTTCGGCGACCTGTTCCGACCCCGCCGCTACGTTTCCGGGAGCCTCGGGTCCGGCGCCATCATCAGCCCGCGCGGCTACATCGTGACTAACGCCCACGTGGTGCAGCAGGCCGACGAGATCATCGTCACGCTCTCCGACGAGTCGCAGCACCGGGCCGAACTGGTCTCGGCCGACCCGGACGCCGACCTCGCCATCATCAAGATCGAGACCGACCGGTCGCTGACGGCCATTCCGCTCGGCACCTCCGGCGACCTCTTGATCGGCGAGACCGTTATCGCCGTCGGCAACCCATTCGGATACCAGCATACCGTGACCACGGGGGTGGTGTCGGCGCTCGACCGGACGCTGGAACCCGGCGGCGGCGCACGGTACGAGGGCCTGATCCAGACCGACGCCGCCATCAACCCCGGCAACTCGGGCGGGCCGCTGCTGAACATCCGCGGCGAACTTATCGGCATCAATACCGCCATCCGCGCGGGCGCACAGGGGCTGGGATTCGCCATTCCCGTCGACGAGGTCCGCGAGATCATGATCGGCCTGCTGAACATCCGCCGACCGGGGAGCCCGTGGCTCGGCGTCACGTTTCGGACCGGCACGCCCGGCCGGTCCATACGGACCCGTACCGGGGCGGTCGTCGAAACGGTCGAGAAGGGGTCCCCCGCCGCCGAGGCCGGCCTGAGGCCCGGCGACCGCATCGTCCGCCTGGACGGCAAGACGCCGGCCAACGTCATCGAACTGGAGGCGATGATCCTGGATCGCCGCGTCGGCGACGAGGTCCGCCTGGCCGTCCAGCGCGACGGCCGGACCGTTCGGGCCACCGTCCGCCTCGCCGCCGCCCCCAAACCCGACGGGGCCAAACTCGCCCGCCGGCTCTTCGGACTCCAACTCCAACCGCTCGACCCGGACCTGGCGGCCACGATGCACCTGACGGTCGACCGCGGCCTGCTCGTGGCCGGCGCCGACCCGGACGGCCCCGCCGGCGAGGCCGGCTTCAAGAGCGGCGACGTCATCGTCCAGGTCGCCCGCTTCCGCGTGGCGGACCTGGACACGCTCGGCACGCTCCTGGCCCAGGTGGAGCGCGGGGACCGGATCCGCTTCTACGTGGTGCGCGGCCGGACGGTGGCCCAGGCGATTCTCGAGACGCGGTAGTGAATGCGGGGTGGCATGGCCACGGGGCGTGCCCTCGGTTGTCATTCCGAGCGAGCGCAGCGAGTCGAGGAATCTCGTTGTTGGGCCGAACAACGAGATCTCTCCGCTCGCCCGTGGCATCCCAGTGGGATGCCACGGACTCGGTGAGATGACAGGCGCGGCGACGTGCGGGGCTGCGCCTCTCGGCTTTGCCCTCACGTGCCGTCGCCGGCTCAACGTGGGGCGCCGGGCGGCACGGATTGCTTGCCAATCCGTGTTCTCCCGGCCGGGCAAGACCGGCCGGGCCACACGGGCAGGCGCGTGCCTTTAGCAGCGCATCAAGGAGACGGCGTCCATGCACCTCGCCTTCAGCACGAACGCGTTCAAGCAGGTGAGCCTGGAGGAGAGCCTCCGCGAGATCGCCGCCTGCGGGTACGCCGGCGTCGAGATCATGGCCGACGTCCCGCACGCCTACCCGCCGCACATGGACGCCCGCCGGCGCGAGGCCGTCCG
>CAYTJE010000112.1:0-10311 GCA_964437855.1 uncultured Anaerolineales bacterium
GCCGAGGACGGGCACCGGACCGCCACCTTCTGCCACCTGTGCGACATCGCCTGCTGGCTCGACCGCAAACTCGTCTGGGACTTCGAGACCGAATCGTTCGTGGGCGACCCGGGTGCCAACGGCATGCGGGACCGGCCCGCCCGAAGCCCGTGGACCTTCTGACCCGCCGTCACGCACGCCGGCGAAACGGTTGCAGCCGCGGGGAGCAACAATAGAATGGGATCCGACGGTCCGTCCCCGGCTACCATGCCGCGGGCCGGCGCAGGGCCGGGCCGACCGACGCCTGACGACAGACAAAGGAGCCGAACCATGCCGTCCATCCGAACCAGCATCCTCGTCGGCCTTGCTGCGTGCGTGCTCGCCACGGCGGCCGGGTTCGCGCCTGCCGCTGAAGGCAACCTGGAGCAGGCCATGAAAGACCTGCCCGCGTACGAGTTCGGCCAGAGCCGCAAGCACCTGACCGTCATCCATCACGCCCTTCGCGACGCCGACAAGGCCGAGCGGGCCAAGATGTGCGAGCGCCTCGCCCGGCTCCTCGACTCCGGCGCCACCGGCGCCGCCAAGCGGTGGGTCTGCCGGCAACTCTCGATCTTCGGCACCAAGGACCAGGTGCCGGAACTCGCCGCGCTGCTGCTGGACGAGAAACTCTCGGACATGGCCCGTTACGCGCTCCAGCGGATCGAGCACCCCTCTGCCGTCGAGGCGATGCGAAACGCCCTGCCGAAGGCCAACCCGGGCCAGACCATCGGGCTCATCAACTCGCTCGGCGAACGCCAGGATGCGAAATCGCTGGACGCGATCATCGCCCATCTCAAGAGCGGCGACGAACCGGTCGCCATCGCCGCCGCCCGCGCCCTGGCGAAGATCGGCGGCACCAAGGCCGCCCGCGCCCTCGACGCCAGGCGCGCCGGCGCCGAGGGACAACTCGCCGCCGTCGTCCGCGACGCTTACCTCCAGTGCGCCGACGGCCTGCTCGAAGCCGGCAACACCGACCAGGCCGCCGACATCTATCATCAGATGTACAAGCCCGACCAGCCGAAGCACGTCCGCCTGGCCGCCCTGCGAGGCATCGTGGCGGCCGGCGGCGAGAAGACCATGCCCCTGCTCACCGAGATTCTCACCGGCAACGACCCGCTCATGCAGGCCTCTGCCCTCAGGTTCCTGCGCGAAGTGGCCGGCCCGGAAACGACCAAGGCCCTGACCGATCTCCTGCCCAATCTGCCGTCCGAAACCCAGGTCATGCTGCTCGACGACCTGGCCGTCCGGCGCGACCCGGCGGCCCTCCCCGCCATCAAGCAGGCCGCCACAAGCCGGCGGGAGACCGTCAAGAAGGCCGCCGTCCGGGCCATGGGCCAACTCGGTGATGCCTCCTGCCTGCCCATCCTGACCGAACTGGCCACCGGCGGGCCGGCGGCCAAGGAGGCCCGCCAGGCCCTCGATACCCTGCCCGCAGAGGACGTCAACCCGGCCATGCGGACAATGCTGAAACAGGCCGATCCGAATGTCCGCAAAGAGGTGGCACGCAGCCTGGGCGAGCGCGGGGTCACCTCGGCCATTCCCGACCTGGTCGAGGCCGCCCGAGCCGACGACAAAGCCGTCCGCCATGCGTCCCTCCGCGCCCTGGAACAACTCGCCGGACACCAGGCCGTGTCCGAACTCGTCGCCCTGGTCGTGAAGCCGAAGGAAGACGCCGACCGGCCCGTGGCCCAGCGCACGCTGGCGACCGTCTGCGGCCGAACCCGGGAGAAGGAGGCGTGCGCCACAGCCATCGTGAAGGCCATCGACGACGCCCCCGCCGGCGCCCAGGCCGCCCTTCTCCAGTGCCTGCCGCCGTGCGGCACGGCCGACGCGCTCCTCGCCGTCCGCAAACACACGAAGGCGGACAACGAGACGGTGCGCGACCAGGCCATCCGCGCCCTGGCCCAGTGGCCCGACCCGGCGGCGGCGGCGGATCTGCTCCAGGTCGCCACCTCGGCCGAGAAGACCGCCCACCACGTCCTCGCCCTCCGGGGGTACATCCGCCTGGCCGGCTCTGACGGTCTCAAGGCTGTCCAACGCATCGATATGTACCGCAAGGCCATGGACGCAACCAGGCGCGACGACGAAAAACGCCAGGTCCTGGGCGGGCTGAGCGACGTCAAGGCCGTCGAGGCCCTCGAGATGGTCGTTCCTGCTCTCGACCAGAAAGGGCTTCGGAACGAGGCCTGCGCCGCCGCAGTCAAGATCGCCAAGAACCTGGGCGGCCACGGCAAGGAAACCATCCGCGGGGCCATGAAGAAGGTCCTGGAGGTCTCCAAGAACAAACGCCTCCGCGGCGACGCCCAGAAACTCTTGAAGAAGGCCGGCGGATAACCAACTGACACCCTCTCCCTTGACGGGAGAGGGACGGCTCGTGCTTCGCAGCGAAGCGCCGCTTCGCAGAGTAGCAGGTGAGGGTGAACGTTGTGACGGGTGGATTCCCCCTCACCCTGCCCTCGCCCACCGGGGGAGAGAGAGGCGGCTTGTCCTATGCTGCCCGCGCCTCTGAGCCGCCGCTCATTCCTCGCCACCTCGGCCACCCTCGCCGTTGTGCCACGATACGTCCTCGGCGGCGTCGGCCACATACCACCCAGCGAGGTCCTCTCGCGCGCCACGGTCGGCACGGGCGCGAAGGGCCTGACGCATGTCCTCCCGAATCCGGACGACGGGCCCACCGTCCAACTGGCCGTCTGCGACGTCGACCGCCGCCGTCTGGCCCGGGCCCGGAAGAAGGCGGGCGGGGGCTGCCGGGCCTACCACGATTTTCGCCGGCTCCTGGACCACACGCAGGCGGACGTGGTCCACGTCGCCACGCCGCCACACTGGCATGCCCTGGTCACGCTGGCGGCGGTGCGCCGCGGCCGGGACGTCCTCTGCGAGAAGCCGATGACCCGCTTCATCGCCGAGGGCCGGGCCGTGGCCCACGCCGCCCGACGCTACGGCCGGGTCGTCGCCGTCAACACCCTCGGCCGCGACGGCCAGTGGCGGACGCTCCGCAAGGCCGTCGGAAGCGGCGTGCTCGGCCGGCCCCTGAGGGTACGCCTCGGGCCCGCCACCGGGTTCGGCTTCAAGTCACGCACCTGGCTGGGACGGACGGACCTTGAGCCTCAGCCCGCCCCGCCGGACCTGGATTACGACCTCTGGCTCGGCCCCGCGCCCGAGAAGCCCTACCATCCCCATCGGGTCCATCGGACGTTCCGCGGCTACTGGGACTACGACGGCGGCGGCCTGACCGACATGGGCCAGCACTGGCTCGACCCGGTCCAGTACGCCCTCGGCAAAGATGCGACCGGGCCGGTCCGCGTCTCGGCCGAGGCCCCCCGGCCCGCGCACCCCGACGCCGTCGGCCTCTGGCATCGGGCCGTGCTCGAGTACGCCGACGGCACGACCATCCGGCTCGAGAGCGGGGCGGCAGCGCCGCGCCGAGCCTCATCCCGCGAGCAGCAGAGCAGCCGGCAGAGGCCCGAGCCGTTCGTCGAGGGGCCGGACGGCTGTATCGTCTACCATCCCCGGCGCCGTCGGCTGACGTTCGACCCGCCGCACCTGGCGGCCCTGGTAGAGGCGTACCGCGACCCGCCGGCGATGATCGGCTTCGAGGAAGCCGTCCGGACGCGGTCGCCGTCGCCGATGCGGCTGCCGGACGCCGAGGCCGCCCACCGCTCGGTCACACCGCTGCACCTGGTGAACCTGTCCATCCGCCTCGGCCGGCCCGTCCGCTGGGATCCCGAGGCGGAACGCGCCGTCGGCGACGAGGCGGCCCGGCGCCTGGCCGACGCCCCGATGCGCCCGCCGTGGCATCTCTAACCGCAAGTAGTAGACACGCGGCGACCAAGGTCGCCGGCTAACTGTGGCATGGCTCGGCGCGCCGCAGCCTACGGGCGGGTCCCACGGCAGATCGGCGGGCTCGAACCGCCACAAGCCCTGCGGGGTTTGGCTCCCTTTCGCGAGTACCTGATGGAGACAGACCAGGCACTCGGCGAAAGGAGGCGGACTCACGGGCTCGGCAAACGGCGGCGGCAGGGCATACCGGCTGGGTCGGCGCGGGTTTCTGAAACGGACGGCCGCGGTCGGCGCCGGACTCATCGCGGCCCCGCAAATCCTCGGGGCGGAGCAACCCGGTACACCGCCCCTGAACGTGGCCCTCATCGGTTACGGCAAACAAGGCAAAGTGCTCGAGAGCCAGGCGGTCAAGATTCCCGGCATCCGCTTCAAGGCCGTCTGCGACATCTGGAAAGACTGGAGCCTGCGCTACGCCACGCGCCGTCTGAAGGCGCAGGGCCACGACGTGACCGGCTACATCGATTACCGCGATATGCTGGAGGACGAGACGGACCTCCAGGCGGTCATCGTGGCCACGCCCGACTGGATGCACGCCGAGCACACCATCGCGTGCCTGGAGGCCGGCCTGCCCGTCTACTGCGAGAAGGAGATGTCCAACGACCTGGCCAAGGCCCGGGCCATGGTTCAGGCCGCCCGCAAGACCGGGAACCCCCTCCAGATCGGCCACCAGCGACGGTCCAACCCGCGGTATCTTTACGCCAAGGAGACGTTGCTGGACGAGGCCGCCCTGCTCGGCCGCATCACGCAGGTGTACGGCCAGTGGAACCGGTCACAGTTCAGGACCGCTCCGCGCAAGTGGGCCAAGACGGGCCCCCTCGATGAGCCCACGCTCGCGAAGTACGGCTACGAGAACATGTTCCAGTTCCGCAACTGGCGATGGTTCAAGAAGTACGGCGGGGGACCGATTTGCGACCTCGGCAGCCACCAGATTGACGTCTTCGGCTGGTTCCTGAGCGCCCGGCCCGTCTCCGTCTGGGCCGACGGCGGCACCGATTACTGGGACCGGTACGAGTGGCACGACAACGTATACGCCCTGTACCGGTTCGAGACGCCCCACGGCACGGTTCGGGCGCTGTACGAGACGTTCAGCACGACCAGCGCCCGCAGTTACTACGAATCGTTCATGGGCGACGAGGGGACCCTGACGATCTCCGAGAAGCCCAGCCAGTGCCGGGTGTACGCCGAAGGGCAACTACCTGACAGGGAGGACGGCAAACACGCCTGGCGGCCGTGGGTCCAGAAAGGCTACGTCATCAAGGTTGAGGAGGACGAAGACGACGAGAAGGACCAGGCGCCGAAGACACAGGCGGAGCAGATCCTGGCGATCTACGGTCCGTCACCCAAGCCAGACGAATTCATGTTCAATGTCCAGGTCGAGAAGTCCTATCACCAACCCCACCTGGAGAACTTCTTCGACGCCGTCCGCGGACGGGCCGACCTGGCCTGCCCCGCCGAGGTGGGGTACGAGACGGCCGTCCAGATCCTGAAGGTCCACGAGGCGCTGGAGGCCGATGGGCCGGTGGCGTTTGGGGAGGAGGAGTTTCGGGTATGAGCGGTCCGACCCGAAAGTGTGTGCGCGGCGGGTCTCCGCACCCGCCGCGCAATCGCGTTCGCGCGGTGGGGACTCCAGACCCACCGTGCGGGATCGGTCGCGGCTCGGGAACCTTTTCCCCGGCACGGGGACGGGGCCCATGGGTTTATAGGGGCAAATCCGGGCGGACAGGCCCGAAATCCGGTGACGAAAACGGCCCTCTCGGCCGTCAAGATTCCCGGAGAGTTGCTTGGCATTTGCCAGAAAGCGGTTACAATAGCCGCTCCTCCGCCGGACGGCACACGCGGCGGAGGGCAGGCGGTAAAACGAGTCTCCAGAGGAGGTCACGAGGTCGATGAGCACAACGCACGAAAGCCGAGGCGAGACGGGCGTCAGCCGGCGGGGGTTCCTCAAGTCGACGGCGGCCGTCGGGGCCGGCCTCGCCGCCGCCCCCGTCATCCTGGGCGCCGAGAAGGCCGGGCCGGCCGACATCCGGGTCGGCGTCATCGGGGCCGGCACCGAGGGCCGCGTCCTCATCGAGCAGGCCGTCAAGATCCCCGGCATCAAGTTCACCGCCATCTGCGACATCTGGTCCTACAGCCAGCGGTATACCAGCCGGCGGCTGCACGCCTACGGCCACGACGTGATGGACCACATCTACAGCGACTACCAGGAGATGCTGGAGAAGGAAAAGGACCGGATGGACGCGGTCATCATCGCCACCCCCGACTTCTGGCACGCCGAGCACACCATCGCCTGCCTGGAGGCCGGCAAGCAGGTCTACTGCGAGAAGGAGATGTCCAACGACCTCGAGAAGGCCAGGACGATGGTGGAGGCGGCCAAGCGGACCGGCAACCTGCTCCAGATCGGCCACCAGCGCCGCTCCAACCCGCGGTACCGCTTCGCCAAGAAGAACCTGATTGACGAGGCGGACCTCCCCGGCCGCATCACGCACATCTACGGCCAGTGGAACCGGTCCACCGCCGCCGCCCAGCCCAAGGGCTTCCCCAAGAAGTACCCCATCGACGAAAAGACGCTCCAGAAGTACGGCTACGAGAACATGTTCCAGTTCCGCAACTGGCGGTTCTTCTGGAAGTACGGCGGCGGGGCCATGGAAGACCTCGGCAGCCACCAGATCGACATCTTCCCCTGGTTCATCGACGGCAAGCCCCGAAGCGTCCAGGCCTCGGGCGGCACGGACTACTGGAAGGAGTACGAGACGTACGACAACGTCCTGGCCATCTACACCTTCGAGACCCCCAAGGGCGTGGTCCGGGCCTTCTACCAGACGCTCAGCACCACCAGCGCGCGCGGCTACTACGAGGCCTTCATGGGCGACGAGGGGACCCTCTCCATCTCCGAGGCCCCCGGCCAGTGCCGCGTTTACGCCGAGGGCCACCTGCCCGCCAAGGACGGCAAACACGCCTGGCACGAGTGGGTGGACAAGGGCTACCTCCTTAAGGTCGAGGACGAGGAGGCCGCGGCCGCGGAGCCGACCTCCGCCGCCGACCAGATCATGGCCGTCTACGCCTCCGAGCCCCCCACCCAGTTCATGTTCAACGTCGACGTCGAGACATCGTACCACCAGCCGCACATCGAGAACTTCTTTGGCGCCATGCGCGACGACTCGGTCGCGCTCAACTGCCCGCCCGAGGTGGCGTACGAGACGGCCGTCATGGTCCTGACGGCCAACGAGGCCGTCAAGAGCGGCAAGACCATCGAGTTCACCGAAGCGGACTTCCAGGTCTGAGCGAGCCCATGACCCGACACCCAACTGCCGCCATCACCCGTGGACCAGGGCGATGGGCCGTCCTGGCGGCCATGACGGCGGGCGCAGCACTGGCCCTGGCCCTTGGCACCCGGGCGGCCGAAACCGAAACCGCCCCGAAGGTCGCGCACATTCCCGGCAGCCGGTTCACCTACATCCACCGGCTCGAACTGTTCGACCAGGAAGGCAACCCCATCGACCCGGCCGAGGAGCCGGTCCTCCCCTTCTCCTACCGCCACACCTGCAACACGTGCCACGCGTACGACGAGATCCGCCAGGGCTGGCACTTCAACGCCGCCGACCCGGAGGTCCCGCCCGGCCGGCCCGGCCAACCGTGGTTCTGGGCCGACCAGACCACCGGCACGCAGATCCCCGTCTCGTACCGCGACTGGCCGAACACCTGGCACCCGGACGACCTGGGCCTCACGCCCTGGACGTTCATCCAGATGTTCGGCCATCACCTGCCCGGCGGCGGGCCGGGCGAGATGACCAAGGTCAAGGATGAACAGGCCCGCTGGCTCGTCTCGGGCAACATGGAGATCAACTGCGGCGCCTGCCACAGCGGCGACCCGGCCTACGACCAGGTGGAGGCCTTCCTTCAGGTGGCCCGCCAGAACCTGATGTGGGCCCCCGCCGCCTGCACCAGCCTGGCTGCCGTCACCGGCGCCGCCGCCGCCATGCCCGCCTTCTACGACCCCGTCATGGGCCCCGAAGACGACAAGATGGCCAAGAACGCCCCCACCATCACCTACGATACGTCCCGCTTCGACGCCAAGAACCGCGTGTTCTTCAACCTGCCCAACCAGCCCCGCAACACGCGGTGCTACTTCTGCCATACGAACGTCCAGGTGGGCGAGGCCGCCCCCGAGGTCTGGAAGACTGACGAAGACGTCCACCTGGAAGCCGGCCTCTCCTGCACCGACTGCCACCGCAACGGCCTGAACCACATGGTCACCCGCAACTACGAGGGCGAGCCGATCACCCAGGACGACCCCCACCTGGCCACCCTCACCTGCCGCGGATGCCACCTGGGCGACCAATCGGCCCGGGCCGGGCCGTACACCATGGGCAGCCGGCTCGGGGCGCCCGTGCCGGTGCACGACGGCCTGCCGACCATCCACCTGGACAAACTCGCCTGCACCACGTGCCACTCCGGGCTCTACCCGGCCGAGAGAACCAAGCGCGCCCAGACCTCGCGGGCGCACAGTTTGGAGTTCCAGGGTTCGCACCGCGGACGCCACGCCCTGCCGTATATCGTGGAACCCGTCTTCGCCCACCGCGCTTACGACGGCACCATCGGTCCGCAGCGGATGGTCTGGCCCGCCTTCTGGACCCGCGTCGTGGCCGCCGAGGGCGACGAGAAGGCCTCGACCCTCAAGCCGATGAGCCCGGCCGAGGTCTACGGCATGGCCGAGGACGCCTTTAAGGCCGACTACGAAACCGAGACCCCCGCGCCCGAGGGGGAATCCCCCGACCGACCCGCCGACACCGAGGAGGCTGCCGACGCGGATGCCGACCAGGCGGAGACCGAGCCCGAAGGCGAAGCCCCCGAGGCGCCGGAGGCCGACGACGAACCCGCCGAGGACGAACTCGAAGGCCTGACCGCGCCGCAGCCGGACCTCCCGCCCGCCAAGGTCAAGGCCGTCCTCGCCGCCCTGGGCGAGGCGGAGGACGGCCCGGCCTTCGGCTACGTCTGCGCGGGCAAACTCCACACGCTGGAGGAGTCCGGGGCCCTGGCCGCCGACGACCACCCGCGGGCCGAGCCCGTGGCCTGGCCCATCGCGCACAACGTCCGCCCCGCCGAGTACGCCCTCGGCGCCGGCTCCGGCAACGCCGCCTGCACCGTCTGTCACGGCTTTGATGCGGCGATCGTCTGGGGCGAGGTGGAACGGGCCTCGCCGGCCGACTTGCCGGGCCCGGACACGACGCCGATGTACGCCTTCCAGGGGCGGGACCCGCTCGTCCAGAAGGCGTGGGCGATGTCGTACCTCTTCCGGCCGATCTTCAAGCCGGTCGGCTTCGCCACGGCCGCCGTCATCGCGGCGATGCTGCTTGCGTACCTGGTGCGGGGGATGACCGCCCTGGCCCGATGGGCCGCCGACTCCTCCCCCGCCGGACCTGCCACCAAATAACGGGACCGACGCATGACCCTGTATCAGACCCTCTCGATCATCGCCATCGTCGGCACGGCGGGCGTCTGTGCCCTGCATTATCTGGCCGTCGGCCGCCGCATGCCCCGCCCCGGCATCGGCCGGCGGAGCGTCCTCCGGTACAACCTCTGGGAACGCTTCCTGCACCTGGTCCTGCTCGTCCTGTTCCTGGTACTGGCGGTAACGGCGTACTGGGCGTCCATCGGATGGGGCGGCCCGATGGCCGGCTACAGCCTCATGATCCACACCACTTGCGGGGCCGTCTTCGGCGTGGCGGTGGCGGCGACGCTGATCACCTGGGCGGCCGGCCACGCCTTTGGCAAACACGACTGCCGGTACATGGCCAAGGGCGGCCCGTGGTCGGCGCGCGCTCGTTTGCCCGCCGGTCGCTTCAACGCCGGCGACAAGATCTACTTCTGGATGGCCGGCGCCCTGACGCTCGTGCTCCTCCTCTCGATGCTCCTGTCGATGGTCCCGATCTTCGGCACGACGGGCCAACACCTGATGTACGATATCCACCGCTGGGCCGCCCTCGTCCTCCTGGTCATGACCCTCTGGCACGCCTACATCACGACGGTGGCGAAGCCGGGCGGGCTGACGGCCATCCTACGGGGACGCGTGACGGCCGGCTGGGCCAAGACGTACCATCCGCTGTGGGGCGGTCGGCCGGAGGCGACCGAGAAGGGCGCCGAACCCGAATCCGACAATGCCCCCGCCGAGTAACGCCCTCCCCCCATGGACCTCTCGATCGTCATCCCGGCCTACAACGAACAGAACAAGGTGGCCCGCGACGTGGAGTCGGCAGCCGCCTTCCTCCTACGCGAAGGGATGACCGGCGAGATAATCGTGGTCGACGACGGCAGCGACGACGACACCGCCCGCGCCGCCGCCGAGACCGAGGTCCCACCCCAGGTCGAACGGCACGTCCTCCGGTACACGCCGAACCGCGGCAAGGGCTGCGCCGTCAAGACCGGTGTGCTGGCCAGCAAGGGCGACTACGTCCT
>CAYTJE010000113.1:0-2948 GCA_964437855.1 uncultured Anaerolineales bacterium
GAGGTCAAGACGATCTTCCTCCTGGCCGGCACGCGCGACGAGCGGAACTTCCACCTGCGCGCCCTGGCCGCCATCGCCCAGATCGTCCAGGAAGAGAAGTTCGAACAACGTTGGCTCGCCGCCAGGAACGACCAGGGGCTCCGCGACGTCGTCCTCCTCTCCAGCCGCAAACGCCACGAGGAAACCGAAGACAACGGCCTGGCCGGCGCGTGACGGCGCAGCGGCGCCCCGTTCCTGTCCCGTCCCTGTCCGTCGATGACGGAGCACGTCATGGGCACGTACGAGGCGTTCGATCACACCGCCGACGTGGGGCTGGAGGTCCGCGGCCGGGATTTCGGCGACGTCCTCGCCACCGCCGCCGACGCCGTCTTCGACCAGGCGCTGGAGGACCGGCCGGCGCAGACGGCCGCCACCGAAACGGTCGACGTCCGGTGCGACCCGGACCTCGCGCCGGACCCGGCCGAGGTGCTCGTTGCGTGGCTTCAGGAACTCCTGTTCCGGTTCGAGATGGACCACCTCGTGCCGGTGGCGGTGGACGTGCAGGAGGCGGACGGCGAGGGCGTGCGGGCCCGCGTCGGGTTCGGGCGGTTTGACCCCGCCCGTCACGCCGCCCGGCTGGAGGTCAAGGCCGTGACGTATCACGGCCTTCAGGTGGAGGAGCGGCGCGACGGGTCGTGGCGGGCGCGGTTGATTCTGGATGTGTAGCACCGCGCGCACGGCGCCGGGGCGCGGCGGGTGCGGAGACCCGCCGCGCAAAGCGCGACGATCGCGCCGCACCGGGGAGTACCCGCGAACTCACGTTCGCGCCTCGACCGGCGCCCTTGCACATCGCCGCACCGCTGTGGTACCAAGGGAAGAGGCGAAGCCGAACCAGGGGAGGGCCGACCGCATGCGCATCCTCGACCGCCGGTTCCACAAGCACGTGGCGCGGTACCTGGCGCAGTGCGCCCTGGCGACGTTGGCGGTGGCGGTTATTCTCCTGATCCTGAGCGAGATTCAACAGGCGGTCATCGCGGCCTCTCTGGGCGCCAGTTCCTTCATCGCCTTCACCATGCCGCACACGAACGCCTCCCGGCCGCGGTACCTGGTGGGCGGGTACGTGTGCGGGATGGCCTCCGGGGTGGCGATGCAGGCCCTCGGCCAATACGTGGTCCGGGCCGCCGGGGCCGGCCCGTGGGCGGAGTGCCCGGTGCACGGGGCGGTCCTGTTCGGGGCGGCGGCGGTGGGGTTGGCCATCTTCCTGATGGTCATCACGAACACGGAGCACCCGCCGGCGGGGGGGCTGGCGCTGGGCGTCGTCCTGGCCGAGTGGGACGCCGTCGCGCTGCTGGTGCCGATCGTCGGCATCGTGGCCCTCTCCCTGGCCCGGCTGGCCTTGAAGCCGGTTTTGATTAACCTTATCGAGGTGTCGGAGCGGGAAGGGAAAGACGATGAGTCCGGCTGACGCGTTCGACGGTCCACTGGAACCCGCCGGCGAGTGCCGCTGGCGGATCCCCAAATCGTACAAGCCCGGTATGCGCGTGGACGGCCTTATCTACGCCGACGACCGGCTCATCGAGGCGATTCGCGGCGACAACGCCCCGGAGCAGGTGGCCAACGTGGCCACGTTGCCGGGCATCGTCCGGGCCAGCCTGGCCATGCCCGATATCCACTGGGGGTACGGGTTCCCCATCGGCGGGGTGGCGGCGATGGACCCGGCCGAGGGCGGCGTGGTCTCGCCCGGCGGCGTGGGGTACGACATCAACTGCGGGGTGCGGCTCGTTCGGTCGGACCTGGCGCGGAAGGACGTGGCCCCGCGCATCGAGGACCTCCTCGGGGCCATCTTCCAGGCGGTGCCCTGCGGCGTGGGCGTCGGCGGCCGGAAGAACTACTCCCATGCGGAACTGAGGCGGCTCCTCCGCCAGGGATCGGCCTACGTGGTCCATCACGGACAGGGATGGGACGAGGACCTGGCGCGCACCGAGGCCGGCGGGTGCCTGGACGGGGCCGACCCGTCGGCCGTCTCGGCCCGGGCGATGGACCGCGGCCGGAAGCAGGTCGGCTCGCTCGGCGCCGGCAACCACTTCCTGGAAATCCAGGTCGTCGACGAGGTCTACGACCCCTCGGCCGCCGAGGCGTTCGGCTTGGCCGACGACGCCGTCACCTTCATGATCCACTGCGGGAGCCGGGGCTTCGGCCACCAGGTGTGCGACGATTCCCTGAAGGTCATGCGGAAGGCGGCGCAGGTCTACGGCATCCGCCTGCCCGACCGGCAACTCTGCTGCGCGCCGGTCGAGAGCGACGAGGCGCAGCGGTACCTGGCCGCCATGCGGGCCGCCGCCAACTACGCCTGGGCCAACCGCCAGGCCATCATGCACCTGGTGCGGGAGGCGGTGGGCGGCGTGCTCGGCGCCTCGGCCGAGCGGCTCGGTCTCCGCCTGGTGTACGACGTGTGCCACAACATCGCCAAGATGGAAACGCACGAGACGCCGGCCGGCCGGCGGCGGCTCTGTGTCCACCGCAAGGGCGCGACGCGGGCCTTCCCCGCCGGCCATCCGGAGGTGCCGGAGACGTACCGCGACGTGGGCCAGCCGGTCCTCATCCCCGGCGACATGGGGCGGTACTCGTTTCTCCTGGTCGGCCAGGGGCGGGCGATGGACGAGACGTTCGGGTCCGTCTGCCACGGCGCGGGGCGGGCGATGTCGCGCGGCCAGGCGCGGCGGACGGTCCGCGGCGAGGACGTCCGGCGACGTCTTGGCGAGGCGGGCATCCGCGTCATGAGCCGCAGCGCCAAGGGCTTGGCCGAGGAGTTCTCCGGCGCCTACAAGGACGTGGCGGACGTGGTCGAGGTGGTCGAGAAGGCGGGCCTGGCCCGCAAGGTGTGCCGCCTCCGCCCGCTGGGCGTCATCAAGGGGTGAGGGGGCCGCATCGCGCGGCTCAGGCGGGGGCGCTCATGTTCGCCGCGGCGC
>CAYTJE010000113.1:3048-5921 GCA_964437855.1 uncultured Anaerolineales bacterium
CGCCGCGGCGCGTGCGCCGCGGGTGCCTTTGTCGGCGCCGCGGCGTGATCTTGGCGCGCCAGAGCCTCGCCGAGGTTCGACAGTACCCCGCTGCTTACGCAGCGGGCTCGAACAACGAAAAGCGCGCACGTCGAACCTCGGCGGCGCGCCCGGATTCCGGCGGGCCGATTCAGGCCTCGAGGAAGACGCCCGGCGCGCGTGCGGCCGGCGAGGTCGCCGCGGACGCCGGCAACTCCTCCGGGCGGAGGATGATGGTCGTGCCGCACAGCGAACACCGGATGCACCGCTCCTCGTGAACCTGGTCCAGCGTCAAAAGGAGTTCGGTCCGGCAGTGGGGACACGCCATCGGGACGATGATATTGAAGCGACGCTGCATCGGAGCCCTCCCGGCAGCGATGATGACGTGAACGTATTCTACCACGCCGCCGAAGGCGGGCAAAAGACTTTCTTGAAAAGGGGCCCGCGGCGGCCTAGGATACGGACTCTTTTTGGATAGGGGCGTCCGACCGGGGAGTATTGCCCGTGAGCCGGCATCGGCCGGGGACGCCTGACCGAGGAGTGGGCGCATGAGACTGCGCGATCTGATCGATGAGTCCGTGGTCAAGGTCGGGCTCGAAAGCCTGGACAAGGAAGAGTGCTTCGAGGAGATGATCGACCTCCTGGTCCGGGCCGGACGACTTGACGACCGGCCCGGGGCCCTGGAGGCGATCCGCAGCCGCGAGGCCCAGGGCACCACCGGCATCGGCGACGGCGTGGCCATCCCGCATGGAAAACACGAGGCCGTCTCCAGCCTGGTGGCGGCGCTCGGCACCAGCCCGGACGGCATTGAGTTCGACGCGGTCGACGGCGAGCCGGTTCACGCGGTGTTTCTGCTGCTGGCCCCGGTCGACGACCCCGGCCCGCACGTCCGCGCGCTGGCCGAGATCGCCCGCCTGGTCCAGACGCCCGGGTTCCACCGCCGGCTCAGCGAGGCCGAGACGCCCCAGCAGGTCCTCGACCTCCTGGAGGCCGAAGAGTAGCCGCCTGCGCAAATTCCCGCCCGGCCCGTACGGGCCGCGCAAAGAGAACGGGCGTCGTGTTTTCGGCGCGGTGGGCCGGAGATCCACCGCGCGGAACACGATGCCGAGGAGTAGCCCCAGGGGACGCCCATGCGCGACGTCATCCAGAAGATGCTCGAAGCGGAGGCCGAGGCCCAGCGCATCGTCTCGGAGGCCGGGACCGAGGCCGACCGCATCCGGACCGACGCGCGCCGCCGGGCCCAGCAGCGGGCCGAGAAGACCCGGGAGGAAGCCCGCGCCGAGGCCGACCGGCTCATCGCCGAGGCCGAGAACCAGGCCCGGCGCGACCGCGATGAGGCCCTCCGCCGCGCCGCCGAGGCGACCGAACAGGAGGTCCGCATCGACCCCGACCGCCGCCGCGAGGCTGTCGACGCGGTCGTCCGGGCCGTCGTGGGCGAGCCGCCGCCCGGCGCGTAAGGCTGCCGCCGCGTGACGCGCAGCGCGGTGCCCAGTCTTGGGCACCGCGCGGTGGGCAAGACTGCCCACCGCGCAGAAGGCGCGCCCCGCAAGCGGGGCGGCGAGCACAGGCTGCTTCGCGCAGGTCAGCGCCTGCTGAACGTTCGTAGGGCGCTTCGCGCCCAGGGGCGCCCGTGTTCGCCGCAGCGCTTGCGCCGCGCGTGCCTTTCGCGGCGTCGGGCACCGGCGGCTTCCAAGAGGCCAACCATGGCGCCGCAAACCGCAACCGACCTCGACTACCTGGCCGCCAACGTCCATGCCCGGCGAAGCCGCATGGCTGAGGGTGACCGGCTCCGCGGCCTGCTTCGGCTGCGGACCGTCCCGGACCTGGCGGAGGCGGTCCTGGCGGGCGCGGGCCCCGTCGCGACGGCGGCCGACCTCCAGCGGCGCCTCATCCGGAACCAGGCGGCGGAACTCGCGGACCTGGCCGGCGGCGTCGGCGGCGCGGGCGGCTCGCTGCTGGCCTGGCTGGCTGCGCGATTCCAGGTGGAGAACCTGAAGGTCCTGGCCCGGGGGTTCGCCCGCCGCCTCCGCCCGGAGGCGGTCCGGCCGCACCTCGTGCCCGTCGGCCCAGCGCCGCCCGACCCGGCGCCGCTGGTCACGGCCGCGGACGTCGACACCTTCGTCGCGCTCCTGCCGGAGGGTCCCTTGCGGCAGGGGGCGGCCCGGGGCGCCGCGTTGTACCGCGAGAGTCCGCGGAGTTTCGCCCTGGAGGCCGGGCTCGACGCGGGGTACCTGCGCGAGTTGGTCGCGCGGGCCGACGCCGCCCCCGACCGCGAGCACGTCCGCCGGCCGGTGGCGCAGGAGGTGGGCGAGTTCCAGATGATGCTGGCGGCCCGCGGGCGGTTCGTCTTCGGCCTCGACGCCGATGTCCTGGAACCGTTCGCCCTCCGGCCCGGGTCTCTGGCGCCGCTGCTGGCGGCCGCCGACCTGGAGGGCCTGGCCCGGACCGCCGTCGGCCGTGCCATCGACCGAATGCCGCCCGGTGAGGACGGTGCCGTGGACCCGGCCGACCTGGAGGCGCTGGCCTGGGACCGGTACTGGCGTCTGGCCAACTGGACGTTCCGCCGGAGCCATATGGGCCTGGGAGCCGTGGTCGCGTATACGGCCCTCCGGCGGGTGGAACTGGCGAACCTGATTCGGCTCTCGGAGGGCGTCCGGCTGGGCCTTGAGCCGGAGACGATCCGCGGCCGCTTGATCCCGCGCGAAGCGGCGTAGCGCAAGGTCGTGCGCGGCGGGTCTCCGTACCCGCCGCGCGTTGAAACGCCGCGCGCCCCGCAAGCGGGGCGGCGAAAAGGTCGTGGGCGGCGGGTCTCCGTACCCGCCGCGCGTTGAAACGCCGCGCGCCCCGCAAGCGGG
>CAYTJE010000113.1:6021-10281 GCA_964437855.1 uncultured Anaerolineales bacterium
GCGGCGAACACGAACCTTTTCGCGCAGGCGAGCGCCTGACGAACGTTCGCGCTGCGTCGCGCGCCCGAGGGCGCATGTGTTCGCCGCGGCGCTTGCGCCGCGCACCAAATGAGGAAAGGTGACGTGTTCCGGCCAGCGGAAATGAAACGCCTGAGCGTGGTGGTCCTGGAGCAGGACCGGCACCGGGTGCTGCGCGGCCTGGGCCGGCTGGGCGCGGTCCACCTGGTGCGGAGCCGCCCGGGGCCGGACACCGCCCCCGAGCCGCCGCCCGACCGCAGCGAGGACCTGCGGCGATGCGACGCCGCGCTCGACCGCATTGCGGCCCTGGCGCGAGGCCTCGGGTTCTCGGTCACCGAGCCTCCCGCCGACGCCGTGGCGGAGATCGACCTGGCGGAGGCCGAGCGCCGGCTTGAGGCGGTGGACGGCCGTGTCCGCGAACCGCTCGAGCGGCGCGCCGGCCTGCGGCGGCAGTGGGGCGAGGTGTCGGCGCTCCTGGCCCAGGTCGAAGGTTTTGAGACGCTGGAGGTGCCGGTCGAGGACCTCGGCCGCCTCTCCTTTCTCCACTTTGCGCTGGGCAGTTTGCCGGAAGAGAACCTTGAGTCGCTCCAGCAGCAGGTGGGCGAGAACGTGGTCCTCGTGCCGCTGGTGGCCGCCGACGGCGAGCGGCGACTCGTGGCCGTCACCAGCCGCAAGGGACGCTTCGCGCTCCAGGCGGCCCTTGAGCAGGAGGGCTTCGCCCGCAAGGCCCTGGAGCCCGAGACGCAGGGCAGCCTGGCCGAGATCGCAGACGGGCTCCGCCGGCGCCGCGACGACCTGGCCGCCCAACTCGAAACTCTCACCGCCACGCTCGAGCGCCTGGCCGAGGAGGTGGCCCCCGTCCTTGGCGAGACCGCGGCCGTGGTGAGGATGGAACGCCGCATCCTGGAGGCCGAAGAGAACTTCCCCCGGACCCACGCCACCTCGCTCATCACCGGATGGGTGCCGACCGAGGAGGTCCCTCTGGTCCGGCGGCGTCTGCGCGACCTCGTGGGCAACCGGTGCGTCGTCGAGACCGCCGACGCCGGCGACGTGCCGGAGCGGGACGTGCCCGTCCTCCTGAAACATCCGCGGCTGCTGCGGCCGTTCCAGATGCTCGTCTCGGCGTACGGCCTGCCGGGATACCGCGACCTGGAGCCCACGCTCTTCGTCGCCGTCACGTTCCTGGGGATGTTCGGCATGATGTTCGGCGACGTCGGCCACGGCGGCGTCCTGGCGGCGGCGGGGGTGCTTGGGGCGTTGTACGGCAAGTCTCGGAAGGTCCGCGACGGCGGCGTCCTGCTCGCCGCGGCGGGGGCCGCCAGCATCGTCTTCGGGTTCGTCTACGGCGAGTGTTTCGGGATGGAACTGGAGGGCCTGGCCCTGTGGCACAGCCCGCTTGAGCCCGAGGGGGCGATGGCGTTCTTCGCCACGGCCGTCGGCATCGGGGTCGGCGTCATCACGCTGGGGCTCGTGCTGAACATCGTGAACCGCTTCCGGCGGGGCGAGTGGCTGGAGGGCCTGCTGGACCGGACCGGCGTGGTGGGCGGCGTGTTCTACTGGGCGTCGGTGGCCCTGTTCCTGCGGTGGGGCGTCCAGCAGCGGTCGGACCTGAACTGGTTGCTGGCCGTCCTCATCGGCGGGGCCCTGATGGCCCTGCTGGTGCGCGAGCCGCTGCTGCGGGCCCTGTACCATCGTCGCGGCGAGGGGCCCGGCCAAGGCGAGCCGCGCGGCGGGCTCCTGGAGACCGTTATGGAGTCGTTTATCCACGTGTTCGAGACCGTGCTGTCGTACTTCTCGAACACGGTCAGTTTCGTGCGTCTTGCGGCCTACGCGATGAGCCACACGGCCATCCTGCTGGCCACGTTCCTGCTGGCCGACGAGGTATCGAAGGCGGCCGGGGCCGTCGGCGGGCCGCTCGGCGTGCTGATTATCGTCCTGGGCAACGTCCTGGCCATTGCCCTGGAGGGCATTATCGCCAGCGTCCAGGCGCTGCGGTTGGAATGGTACGAGTTCTTCAGCAAGTTCCATACCGGCGGCGGGCGGGCCTTCGAGCCGTTCCGTCTGACCGGCAGCGATACCGAATCGAACGTTCAGCGATAGGAGGCGTGCGATGCGCGTTTGCCGTTGGGTGATCCTGATGGGCGGCCTGGGCCTGCTGGCGGCCCTGGCGGCCGGGCCGGCCCGCGCCGCGCCGGCCAATGAGTCGGAGGCCGAAGACACCACCGCCGCCGCCATGGCCGACGTCTACAAGACCGTGGCGATCGCGGCGTCGGTCTCGTTCGTGACGGCGGTCAGCATCATGGGGGCCGGGTTCGCGGTGGGCAAGGTGGGGTCGGCGGCCATCGGGGCGGCGGCCGAGAAGCCCGAACTGCTGACCCGGAGCCTGCTGTTCGTCGCCCTGGCCGAGGGCCTGGCGGTCCTCGGCTTCGCGGTGGCCATGATGCTGCTGGTGAAGATGTAGGCGCCGGCGTTCGAGCCCGTTGCGTAAGCAGCGGGGTACGTGGGAGGGGCGGCGTGAGTTCGGCGCGCGAGCCTCGCGCTGCCCCGCTGAGTCCCTGCGATCTTACGATCGCGGCTCGGGCGCCGCGGCGAACACGGGCCTTTTCGCGCAGGCGGGCGCCTGACGAAAGGTCGTGACATGTTCGCCGCCCGAGGGCGCTCGTGTTTGCCGCGGCGCTTGCGCCGCGCGGGCCTTTCGCGGCACGCGGCGCCCAAGGAGAAACGGCCGTGAAGTTCTACTGCATCGCCGATGCCGATACGGTCCGCGGCTTCCGCCTGGCGGGCGTGTCCGGCGAGGCCGTCGACTCCGGCCCCGAGGCGGCCGAGGCCCTGGCGCGCGCCGCCCGCCGGCCGGACCTCGGCATCGTCATCATGACGGACCAGGTGGCGGCCGACATCCGCGACCATGTCGACCGGCTCCGCATGGAGCAGGCCCGACCCCTCGTGGTCGAGGTGCCCGGCCCCGACGGCCGCATGCCCGGACGCAAGACCCTCCGCCAGTTCGTCCAGGAGGCCGTCGGTATCCGGCTGGGGCAGGAGGAGGAGACGTCGTGACGGAAGAAGGCGGCGACCCGCAGCAGGTCCTGACGGAGGAGATCCTGGCCGACGCCCGGCGGCAGGCCGAGCGTCTGCGCCGCCGGGCCGAACGCGACGCCAAGCACACGGTCGAGGAGGCCGAACGCGAGGCCAAGGCCGACCGCAGCGAACGGATCGAGAAGGCCCGGGCCGAGGCCGACCGCCGGCGCCGCCTGACCCTGGCGTCGGTGTCCGTCGAGAAAGGCCGGCTCCGCGCCGCCCGCATCGAGGAGGCACTCGACGGCGTCCGCGAGGCGGCCCGGGAGCGGCTCCTCGCCCGCGAGGGGTACGACTACCGCGAAATGCTCGCCCGGCTGGCCGCCGAGCCCGTCCGCCACATGGAGGGGCAGGCGTTCGTCCTGGAACTGGCCGAGGCCGACCGCGACGCCTTCGGGCCGGACCTGGCGGCGGCCGTCCGCCGGCGCGCCGGCCGCGACGGGCTCCAGGTGACCCTGGCCGACGAGCCCGCGCCCATCGCGGGCGGCGTCATCGTCCGCGACGCCGAGGGCCGCCAACGATGGGATAACAGCCTCGCGGCGCGCCTGGAGCGGCTCTGGCCGGCGCTCAGGCGGCGCGTTGCCGAGGAAACGGGGCTGATCGGGGACCGGCAAGACAAATCATGAACAAGGAACACCCAACACCCAATAATCAAGGACCGGGCCTTCGGTCCGGGTCGGTTGTCATTCTGAGCGAGCGTAGCGAGCGAAGAATCTCGCCGTGCGAAACGGCAAGACGGCAACGGCCACGGCGAGATGCTTCGCTCCGCTCAGCATGACAATCTTACGACGCCGCAACGCACAGCGACACCTCAGAATGACAAACGCGGGCATCACGTTCGCCCGTTCCGTAAACGCCGAAGGGAGTCGTAACGCATGATCAGCGACGCCCCAACAGCCGAGGCGCGGGTCACGCGCGTGGCGGGGCCCATCGTCCAGGCCACCGGCATGCGGGCGGCCGGCATGTACGAGGTGGTGGAGGTCGGCCGGCTGGGCCTGGTGGGCGAGGTCGTCCGCATCGAGGGCGACGTCGGCACGATCCAGGTCTACGAGGACACCACGATGCTCGGCCCCGGGGCGCCCGTCCGCCGGACGGGGGCGCCGCTGTCGGTCCGACTGGGGCCGGGCCTCATCGGGAACATCTTCGACGGCATCCAGCGGCCGCTCCGGG
>CAYTJE010000114.1:0-2054 GCA_964437855.1 uncultured Anaerolineales bacterium
AGGCGCCCACGGAAAATCCTGTTGACGCTGGGCAGCCTTTCATGAATAGCCGCCCCGCTTGCGGGGCGCGGGCCGTTGGAGGCGCCGACATGATCCGCAGCATGACCGGATACGGAGCGGCCGAGCGGAGCACCGACCAGGTCGGCGTCCGCGTGGAGGTCCGCTCGGTCAACAATCGCTACTTCAAGGCCAGCCTCCGCCTGCCGGAGGGCCTGGGTGGCCTGGAGGCCCGCATCGAGCGGCTCCTGCGCGAGGCCGTCAGCCGAGGGACGGTCACGGTGAACCTGGCGGTCGAACCGCGCGGCCCCGCCGCTCGCGTGCCGATCAATACCGACATCCTGGCCGCCTACCGCCGCGACCTGGACGGGACGGCCGACGTCTCCGACGACGCCCTCCTCGCCCTGCCGGGCGTGGTGGGCGAAGCGCAGGGCCGCCTCAGCGGTATCGCGACCCTGCCGGACGAGATCGAGGACGCCCTCCGCGAGGCCCTCGGCCACCTTGACCGCATGCGCGAGGCCGAGGGCCGGGCCACGGCCGAGGACATGGCGGCGGCGCTCGACGAGATCCAACGCCGCATCGACGCCGTCAGCGACCGGATGCCCCGCGTGGTCGAGGACTACCGGCAGCGGCTCCGGCAGCGGCTCCGGGCGCTGCTCGACGGCGTGGAGATTCCCCCGGACGACCAGACCCTGGCCAGGGAGGTCGCGTTCTTCGCCGAACGGGCCGACGTCAGCGAGGAACTGGCGCGCCTGGCCAGCCACCTTCAGCAGTTCCGCGACCTGTTCCAGGCGTCCGAGCCGGTGGGCCGGAAGTCGGAGTTCCTGGCCCAGGAAATGTATCGAGAGATCAACACCATCGGCGCGAAGGCGAACGACGCCGAGATCGCCCGCGAGGCCGTCGAGATCAAGGTCTGCATCGACCGGCTCCGCGAGCAGGCCCAGAATATCGAATGAGCCAACCGAGCGACAGACCGGCCCGCTCCGCCTCGCCCGCCGGCGCCCGGGGCGCCCGTCTGGGCCGGTACCTCGTCGTCATCAGCGGCCCGAGCGGGGCCGGCAAGACGTCGATCTGCCGGGCGGTGGCCGAGAGGCTCGGCCTGCCCGTCAGCACGAGCGCCACGACCCGCCCGCGGCGCGAGGGCGAGACCGACGGCCGGGACTACCACTTCCTGGCCGAAGAGACGTTCCGACGCCGCATCCGCGACGGCCGATTCGTCGAGTGGGCCGAGGTCTTCGGGCACCTCTACGGCACGCCGGTCGAGGAGGTCGAGCGGGCCGGCGAGACCGGCGACCTGCTGCTCCTGGAGATCGACGTCCAGGGGGGCATCCAGATCAAGCGGGCGTATCCGGACGCCCTGGCGGTGCTCGTCCTGGCGCCCGGCCCGGGGGCGCTGCGCCGGCGGCTTGCCGGGCGCGGCACCGACTCGCCCGAGGCCATCCAGCGCCGTCTCCGGAAGGCGGCCGACGAGGTCGACATGGCCCGCCGGGCCGGTGCCTACGACGTGGAAGTCGTCAACGACCGGCTGGAAGAGGCCGTCCGGCGTGTGATAGAATACATCGAACCGCGGAGGAACCAGGCGTGATCGAAGCACTGAAAAGCGATGAGGTGGTCGAGAAGGTGGGCGGACGGTTCAAACTGGCCGTCCTGGTGCAGAAACGGCTCGTCGACGTGACCTTCGGTGCCCCGCTCCTGGTGGAGCGCGGCGATAAGACCCTCATGGAAACGGTCGTCCAGGAGGTGCTCGAAGGCAAGATTGCCCTCGAGCCGCCAGAAAAGGTTGCCGAGGACATGTTGTCCGGCGAGGCCGGGGACGCCGAAAAGGCCGAGGAAGCCTAGCACCGCCCGCCCCTTCCGCGCCGGCCTGTCCGCTCGTTGCCGTTCAGCGCGGCGGGTCTCCGTACCCGCCGCGCCCTGGAACGCCGCGGCGCGTGCGCCGCGCAAAGGCGCGGGTTCGCCGCGGCGCTTGCGCCGCGCAAAGGCGCGGGTTCGCCGCGGCGCGTGCGCCGCGCAAAGGCGCGGGTTCGCCGCGGCGCGTGCGCCGCGCAAAGGCGCGG
>CAYTJE010000114.1:2154-10277 GCA_964437855.1 uncultured Anaerolineales bacterium
CCGCGGCGCTTGCGCCGCGCAAAGGCGCGGGTTCGCCGCGGCGCTTGCGCCGCGCGTGCCGTTGTGGGAGTTCGACCAATGACCGACCCCGCCCCCAACCTCGACGTCTTGAGCGGCCGGGAGATCCTCGTCGGCGTCACCGGCGGCATTGCGGCGTACAAGTCGGCCTACCTGGTGTCGGCCCTGGCGCAGGCGGGGGCCGGGGTCACGGCCGTCTTAACGGCTTCCGCCAAGCGGTTCGTCACGCCGCTCTTGTTCCACGCCCTCTCGGGCCGGCCGGCCTACGACGACCTGTGGACGGCGCCGGCCGGGCACCCGGCCCCGCATATCGCCCTGGCCGAGCGGGGCGAGGTCGTGGCGGTGGCTCCCGCCACGGCAAACCTGCTGGCCAAGGCTGCCCACGGCGTCGCCGACGACCTGCTGACCAGCACGCTGCTGGCGATCGAGGCGCCGCTCCTCGTCGCCCCCGCGATGCACGAGCGGATGTGGCGGCACCCGGCCACGCAGGCCAACGTTGAAACGCTCCGGTCCCGCGGCGCGATCCTGGTCGGGCCGAAAGAGGGCCGCCTCGCCTCCGGCACCGAGGGCACCGGCCGCATGGCCGAGCCGGAGGAGATCCTTGAGGCCATCGCGCGGGCCCTGGCGCCGAAGGCGTAGGCTACCGAAACGTCAAATGACAAATGCTGTCGAGTCCGGCAAAAGGAATGTTCCTTGTTGTCATTCTGAGGAGCGGCGAAGCCGCGACGAAGAATCTCGCCTTGCCGCCTTTTCCACGGCGAGATTCTTCGGCCCCGCAAGCGGGGTCTCAGAATGACAACCTTCAGGCAGCCGTTTGACGGTCGTCCTACAGCGGCGACAGCCGCTCCTTTAGCATTTATCATTTGACATTGGACCCCCATGCGTTTCCTCATCACCGCCGGCCCCACCCGCGAGTACCTCGACCCGGTCCGCTACCTCTCCAACGCCTCCACGGGGCGGATGGGGGCGGCCCTCTCGGAGGCCGCCAAGGAGGCCGGCCATCGCGTCACGCTCGTCCTCGGCCCGGCCGAGGCGGCCCCGCCCCCCGTCGATGAACTGGTCCGCGCGACGAGCGCCCGGGAGATGTTCGACGCCGTCGCCGAGCGGTTCGACGCCTGCGACGCCTTTCTGGCGGCCGCCGCCGTGGCGGATTACCGTCCCGCGTCGCGGTCGGCCGAGAAGATCAAGAAGGGCGAGGGCCGCCTGACGCTCCCCCTGGAGCCGACGCCGGACATCCTGGCCGAGATGAGCCGCCGCCGCCGGCCGGAGCAGGTGCTCGTCGGCTTCTGCCTGGAATCCGAAGATCTGGAGGCCCGCGCCCGGGCCAAACTCCAGGCCAAGGGCCTGGACCTGGTGGTGGCGAACCCGCCCGCCGCCGTCGGCGCGGGCCGCTTCGACGCCCTCCTCCTCCGCCGCGACGGTTCCTGCGACCGATTGACCGGCGTCACGAAGGCGGACCTGGCTGAGCGCATCCTGGCGGTCGTTGCACGTCTGGCGGACGAGACGTGGGTCTGAGCGGCCGAGGCCGGTTATTCCGCCGCTCCCTCCCCGCCGAGGAGACGAAAACTCTCGAGGCATTTCGTGAACGTGGCCTTATGGGCGTCGAACCGGCTCTTCGGGCACGTGCACGTGATCAGCAGCACCCGGTCGGTGTCAATGACCGTCAGGGCCAGCCAACGGAGCGCCTTGCCTTGCCGCTGGCCCTCGTAGTCGATCCAGAGTGCGTTCTTGCCGGAGACCCTCACGTCGCGGTCTTCGTTGACCGTGAACCCGGCGGCCTTGAACTGGCCGCGGGTCTGCCGGCGGTATGCGTCGCGCGTCGTCTTGACGCGCTGGACCATGACGTTGACGTTGCTGCTGAAACCGTCCTTGGCGGGACCGGACATCGCCAGCGGCATCACGACGGGCGTGGTTCCCGACCCCGGGAAGTCCGGCGCCTCGATCGCGAAACCGTAACGATGGTCCACATAGGTGGCCGTTTTCGACACCTGGGCGCCCAACAAGGCGCCGGCGGCCAAGGCAACGGCAGCGACAATCCATGCACCTTTTCTCATTACGTGACTCTCCTTTCCTGTGTAGGGTGTGTGCAACGTACCTTCTCCGCCTTGGCTTGACGGAGGGATTGCACGTTCGTTGAGCCGACGCGGGGACCTATTCGGCCTCGCCGGGCCCGCCGGCGTCGGCCAGCGGTTCGGGCTCGACCGGGGGCTGGCGGGTTTCGCCTTCGCCGTCCTCCCGCTTGCGGGTGGCGCGGTCGTAGAGGTTGATCTCGGCCTCGACCGCCGACCGGAGGGCGAGCAGCATCTCCCGGCCCGCCGAGACGGCGTGGTCGGAGGCCGGCTCGAACTCCTTCATCACGTCCTTGACGACCCGGCGGGCGCGTTTCACGTAATCGGCCATGGGGGTTCCTTTCCGTTCCGCGGTTCTTCGGTGTCCGCTTCTGGCAGCATACCGCGTGCTGGACGCAGGTTCCAGAGGGCATTTCGGGCCGCATACCCTTCGGCCGCGCGAGAGTCCCATTTCGCGCGGTGGGTCTGGAGTACCCACCGCGTGCCAAAGGGTATGGTGGGTCTGCGCGGCGGGTGCGGAGACCCGCCGCGCAGAACGGGACGCGCCGGGTGCCACGGATGGCTTGTCAATCCGTGCCTGGCAATCGGGGCACACGGTTTGACGAGCAAACCGTGGCACCCGCGTGATCGGGGATCACTCGGGCGCCCCGGCGCCCGGTCCTGACGGCTACTCGGGCGGTTCGATGCCGTCGGCGGTGGGTGGCGCGGCGCGGACCCCTTTGGGCAGCCGGCGGCCGAGCAGCAGCGTACCGACCATCAGGATCGCCCCGCCCGCCGCCACGACCACCGGGGCGCCGAGGCCCTCGTAGGCCGGCCCGAATCGCGCGAGCGTGGCATCGAGCACCTCGGCCAGCCAGCCGGTCAGCATGGCCCCGAACGGGATGACCCCCATGAACGCCATCGTGTACAGGCTCATCACCCGGCCGCGCTTGTCCTCCTCCGACGTGGTCTGGAGCAGCGTGTTGCACGCGTACATCTGGGCGGTCATCGCCAGGCCCACCCACACCAGGACCGGCAGCGTCAGCCACAGGCTGCTGCGGTACCGAGCCAGGACGGCGAACACGATCAGGCCCAGGCCGAACAGGACGGCCGAGCCGAGCAGAATCCGCCGCAGCGGCACGGCCTGGCGGCGGTAGGCCAGCAGCGCGCCGGCGACGAGCGCGCCCACGCCGGCGGCCCCCATCAGGTAGCCGAGCGTGTCCGGCCCGCCCGCCAGCAGGGCCTCGTCCTTGGCGAACGCGGGCAACAGGTTCGAGTACGGAATCGCCACCAGGCTCGACAGGGCCAGGAGCACGAGCACCGTCCGGATGGTCGGCGCGTGCCAGGCGTAGGCGATGCCCTCCTTCAGACCGGCCAGGACGTTGCCCTTCGGCTCCCGGTGCCGCGGCGCGATGCGCATCGCCACCAGGGCCGCGAGGATCGTCGCGTAACTGGCGCCGTTGATGAGGAAGACGACGCCCTCGCCGTGCTCGGCCACGGCCGCGATGATGCCGCCCGCAATGATCGGCCCGGCCAGGCGGGCCGTGTTCACCAGAAAGGAGTTCAGGGCGATGGCGTTGGGCAGGTCCGCCCGCTCGTCCAGCATCTGGACGATGAACGACTGGCGCGTCGGCACCTCGAACCCGCGCACCAGGCCCGTGAAGACGCTCAGCGCGATCACGTGCCACACCTCGACCACGCCCGTCAGGGTGACCGAGGCCAGGGCCAGCGCCTGGACCATGGCCAGGACCTGGGCGGCGATGATGGTCCGCCGGCGGTTCCAGCGGTCGGCCAGGACCCCCGCCAGCGGCGCCACCGCAAACGTCAGAATCTGCGAGGCGAACCCCGCCAGTCCGAGCAGGGCCTTCGACCCCGTCAGCCGGTACACCAGCCAGCCCACGGCCACGCTCTGCATCCACGTGCCGGTCACCGACAGCCCCTGGCCGAAGAAATACAGCCGGAAGTTGCGGTGGCGGAGGCTTCGGATGATGGACTTCATGATGTACGTCCGGGTTTGTCGGCGAGCCGGTGGGGGCGGTGCCGGCCGGGGTCACGGCTCTATTAACACTACAACGCTAAGTCGGCATTTGGCGCGGTGGGTCTGGGCACCCACCGCGCTCGAAACGCCATTTGCAGCGCTGCGCGGCGGGTACGGAGCCCCGCCGCGCTCGAGTTAGCATTGTAGTATTAAACCGTTTCCGGCCGCGCGCGCCATGGGAATTCCGTGGTCGCCCGTGACGGCGAGGCGCAGCCGAGCCGCGACCGGCAGGGAGCGGGTACGTGGGACCGGGGTGGCGCCGAGGCGCGCGGAGGTCGACGGCGCCGGGGAGTCCCCGCCATCTTACGATGGCGGCTCGGTCCGGCCCGACCCGGCCGGGGCGTGGTGGGCGGCGGTCACGGAGGTCGGCTCCGGCTCCGGCTGGGCCGAGGCGTACGCCTCCAGCACCTGGGCTTCCACGCGGAGGAACGCCTCGACGACCGCCGGGTCGAACTGCTTGCCCTTCTCGGCCTGGATGATGTCGCGGACCGTCTCGACGCTGTACGGGTCCTTGTAGCAGCGGCGCGAGAGGAGGGCGTCGAAGACGTCGGCCAGGCAGACGATGCGGGCCGCCGGCGGGATCGCCTCGCCCGCCAGGCCCTGCGGGTATCCCGCGCCGTCCCACCGCTCGTGGTGGCTGAGGGCGATGTCGTGGGCCAGGGCGATGAGGTCGTTCTGCGGATGGCCCAGGATGTCCGCCCCGATCAGCGTGTGCTGCTGGACGCTCTGGCGTTCCTCGGCCGTCAGGGTGCCGGGCTTGTGGAGGATGCAGTCCGGGATGCCCACCTTCCCGATGTCGTGCATCGGCGCGGCGCACTCGATGAGTTCCACCTGGTGCGGGTCCAGCCCCATGGCCTGGGCGATGAGGCGGGAGGTCCGGCTCAGCCGGCGAATGTGCTGGGCGGTCGCGTGGTCGCGGTGCTCCACCACGACCGACAGGCGGATGATCGTGTCCAGGTGCGCCTGCTTCAGGTCCTCCTGCAAGAGGGCGTTGTGGATGGTCACGGCCGCCATCGACGCCAGCGACAGGATGCCGCTCCCCTCGGCGCTCGGGAACGCCACGATGCGCCCGTCCGGCCCCAGCCGGTTCAGCAGTTGGAGCACGCCCACGCAGGTCCCGTCCGGGCGCTTCAGCGGCAGCGCGAGGATGCTCCGCGTGCGGTAGCCGCTGGCCTCGTCAAAGGCGCGGTTGATGTGGAACGCCCGGTCACCCTCGTCGGCCTCGGCATCGGGAATGTTGACCACCCGGCCGGTCGAGGCCACGAACCCGGCCAGCGAGTCGTTGCTCGCGGGCAGTTCCTTGTCCAGGAAGAGGCTCGTGAGGGCGGCGTCGCCGAGGCGGTCGTTCTGGGCCGCCACGAACCGCAGATGCCCCCCGCGCCGGATGTACAGGCTGCCGGCCTCGGCCCGCCCGAGCGTCCGGGCCTCCCGCAGGATCAGGTTGAGCATCTTCCGCCGGTCCGGCATCGACGAGAGGCGCACGCCGACCTCCATCAGCCCTTTAAGGACGTCGGCGGCTTCGTGCAGGAGTTGAACGTGGAAATCGGCGTCCATGGTCGGGGCCCGGCGCCGTCGGTAGGGGGAGGGTCGTCAATCGCCGGCAGGGGGCAGCGGTGCGCGTTACTGTTGTCGGCAAAAGGGGGGCAGGGGCTTCAGTCGCTTTTGGATGAGAGAGGGCTGAAGCGCCCGCGCTCGCCGGACCGCTCGCGGGCCGCGCGCGGGCGCGGGCGGGACGGAAACCGACCGCGCCTTCTTCATCGGAAGTGCCTCACCCGCGAAGCACCGCCCCCACCTCGCGCGCCAGGGCCGCCAGGATCCGGGCCTGCATCCGGTCGGCCTGCTCGCCGGTCAGCGTGGCGTCGGAGCGGCGGAGCACGAGCCGCAGGGCCACGCTCTTCTTGCCGGCCGGCACCTGCCGGCCGCGGTAGACCTCCAGCGGCTCGACCGATTCCAGGGCCGCCACCGGCGCCCCCTCGATCGTCCGGACCAGGTCGGCCCAGGCGACGGTCTCGTCCACGACCAGGGCCACGTCGCGCGCGACGGCGGGGAAGTGGGGCAGAGGCTCGACCGAGGGCTCGAGCACAGCGGCCAGGACCAGGCGGTCATAAGAGAGTTCGGCAACGGTGGGCGGGTCGTCGAGGCCGAAGGCGCCGGCGGCCTCGTCGCTCGCCCGGCCGATCATGCCGAGCACCTCGCCGTCCAGGCGCATCTCGGCCGCCGCCCCCGCGTCCAGGTCCGGGTACCGGTCCGTGGGCGCCACCGTCACCCGGTCGCCGAGGCGCACGGCGTCCAGCAGCGCGTCGACCACGCCGCGGACCGTCCGGAAATCGTCGGGGCCGGCCAGGGCGAGCATGCTCTCCTCGTGGGGCAGGTCCTGGCCCTGGACGGGGACGAACCGCTTGGCCACCTCGAACAGCCGCACCTGGCGCTCGCCCACGTTCTGGTTGACCGCCAGCGATTCGACCACGCCCGACACCAGCGCCTCGCGCAGCGCCAGCGCCGTGCCCCGGCAGGTGAGCGGCTCGGCCGTGACGTCGCGGGCCCGGAAGCGGACGGCCCGCTCCGGCGAGGTGAAACTGAACGTCGTTGCCTCGAAGTACCCGGCGCCCGTCAGCACCTGCCCGATGACCTCCCGGACCCGCTCGGTCTTCGACGGCGGCGAGACGGCGATGGGGAGCAGGCGGGTCTCGGGAATCCGGTCGTACCCCCAGTGGCGGGCCACCTCTTCCACCAGGTCGATCTCGCGCGCCAGGTCCGGCCGGTGCGAGGGGACGCGGACGCGGATGGTCTCGGCGTCGGCCTCCAGGACGTCCAGTTCGAGCCGCCGGAGGATCTCGGCCGCCGCCTCCGCCGGAATCGCCAGCCCGAGGACCGTCTCGATGCGCCCCGTGCGGAGGACGAGTTCCGGGCGGTCGGCGGGCGGCCGGCCGACGGTCACCACGCCGCGCAAGACCCGTCCCCCGGCCACCTCGGTGATGAGGCGGCAGGCCCGTCGGCCGGCCCGGTCGGTGGCGGCGGCGTCCACGCCCCGCTCGAAGCGGTAACTGGAATCGCTCGCCAGGCCCAGCGCCCGGCTCGTGGTCCGGATGTTCAGGGGATCGAAGACGGCCGCCTCCACGAGGACGTCGGTCGTCGAGTCGCGGATCTCGGTCTCGGCCCCGCCCATGACGCCCGCCAGGGCCACCGGACGATGCGCGTCGGCGATGACCTGGTGCGCCGGCGTCAGCGTGTGGCGGGTGTGGTCGATGGCGTAGAACTCTTCGCCGGCGGCGGCGCGGCGGACGATGACCGTTTCGCCCTGGAGCCGCGCGAAATCGAAGGCGTGCAGCGGCTGGCCCGTCTCCATCAAAATGTAGTTCGTGACGTCGACGAGGTTGTTGACCGGCCGCAGGCCCACCGCCTCCAGCCGCCTCACGAGCCACGACGGGCTCGGGCCCACCCTCACGCCGCGCACCAGCCGCGCCGTGTAGAGCGGGCAGAGGTCCGGGCAGTCGACGCGGACGCGGACCGATTCGGTGACCGGCTCGTCGGCTTCCTCGACCTCCGCCGGCGGCAGGGTGAGGCGCGAGCCGACGGCGGCGGCCAGTTCCCGCGCCACCCCGATGTGGCCGAGGCAGTCCGGACGGTTGCTCGAGACCTCCAGGTCCAGCATCCCGTCGCCCTCGGGCAGGTCCGTTATCTCCTCGACGTTCAACCCGATGCGCGCGAGGACCTTGGCGGCCTCGACGTACCCGAGGTCGGTCTCGACGTAATCGAGGAGCCAGGCGTAACTGACGTTCATGTGGTCCCTTGCACGGCCGTAAAGGTGGGCTGAACCGGCGATTATAGACGGCCGGCGGGGACGGTCAAGCAAAACGGGCGCGGGGGGCCGAATCGGGAAGCGGAGCCGTGGGCTATCGCGAGCGCCTGCGAGCGATGGGCGTTTTGGCTAGCCCGTAGGGTGCGTGCTCCGCACGCACGCGCCGCGCTGCCCGCTCCCTCACGGTCGCGGCTCGGGGCGCGATCGAGCGCTGCCCGCT